>NZ_JBINJW010000005.1:0-141744 GCF_043951855.1 Proteiniclasticum sp. C24MP | reverse complement strand
GTTTTCTTTCTTGTCACTTGTCTCAAGCGACTTGTCTATAATAACACGGCCTCAAATCATCTGTCAACACTTATTTGTATAAATTTCTCAAAAGAATAAGTAAATTTACTACAATTTCCATACCCTTTGATTCTCAACAAAATACACATACGCATTACCCGATTTCGCTTCCTATCTCGTCCGTGTTCTTCTATAATACATGATTAACATTCACTTTACAATGAAAAACGGATTTGTTAATGGTCTATTCACTTTACATTAAAATCTACTTCATATGAACGCAGAAGAAGCCGGTAAAACCGGCTTCTCGCTCATTCATAATTTCGTATCAGAATATGATGAATCCTATGAACCCCGCAAGAACAATCATAAGAATCGGATCCATCTTCAGCTTGTAGCTGGCGAAAAAGGCAGCGATGAAGATGATGACACTAGGTATATTCACAAACACATCTCCCATTAATGAGAGCGCTGCCGCCGCGATGAGGCCGATGGCCCCAAGCCTGATGAATTTCAGAACGCTCTGCACATAGATGCCGTCCTTGTACTTCATGAAAAGCCTTGCGATGATATACACGATAATCACGGAAGGAAGGATCACCCCAAAGGTCGCAAAGGCGGAGCCTATGACACCCGAGGTCTTGAATCCCACATAGGTTGCAGTATTCACTGCTATGGGGCCTGGCGTAGCCTGACTGATTCCGATGATATTCAGGAAAGATTCTCTGGTAAGCCATCCGTTGATGTCCACAACCTCTCTCTGGATCATGGGCAGCATGGCATAGCCGCCGCCGAAACTGAAAAGCCCTATTTTAAAGAAGGTGATGAATAGATCAATGAGTACTGCCATTTTTTCCCCTCCTTGCAAAGACTACCGCCACACCGATGACCATGAGTGACAGGATCACATAAATCGGGTTGACTTTAAGAAAAGCGACAAGCACTGCAACGGTAGCAGGCAGAAAGAAATTCTTCCTGTTCACCTTTGCGGATTTGCCTAGCTTTATGACAGGCACAGCAATAAGTGCAACCACTGCTGGTCTGATGCCCTTGAATACACGTTCCACAATGGGATTGGCTTCAATCCCGATGAAAACCGATGCCACCAGAATGATGATCATAAAGGACGGCAGCGTTGCGCCAAGCACTGTGGATATGAGCCCGGGGATCCCCTTCACCTTATATCCTGTGAAAACGCTGATATTCACAGCCAGTGGTCCAGGTGCCGACTGCGCCACCACCACCATGTCCAGAAAATCCTCTTCGTTGATCCATTTCTTGTTCTTCACCACTTCCCTCTGAATAAGAGGCAGCATGGCATAACCCCCACCTATGGTGAAGGCACCGATCTTGAAGAAGGAGATAAACATCTCAAAAAGTAATTTCATTTTTTTCTCCTTTTGTTTCTTACTGTACCAGACTAAACGACCTCGGAAGGTTTGAACTGAGAGTTATAGAGCTTGAAGTATTCACCCCGGAGCTTCATCAGTTCCGCGTGGTTTCCTTCTTCTTCAATGCCCTTTTCCGTCAGCACGATGATTCTCTGTGCATTTCTGATAGTCGCCATCCTATGAGCGATGACAAAGGTGGTTCTGTCCTTTGCCAGTTCACTGATGGATTCCTGAATCACAGCTTCACTTTTATTATCCAGAGACGAAGTCGCTTCGTCAAGGATAAGGATTGGCGGATTCTTCAGGAACATTCTGGCGATGGAAAGCCTCTGCTTCTGACCTCCGGAAAGCTTCACACCTCTTTCGCCGATGTAGGTCTGGAATCCTTCCGGCATGGCCATGATGAATTCATAGGCGTTGGCTTTTCTAGCTGCTTCCATGACTTCTTCTTCGGTGGCATCCAGGTTTCCATAAAGAAGGTTCTCATAGACTGTGCCTGTGAAGAGGAACACATCCTGCTGAACGATTCCGATATTCCCTCTCAGGCTCTCCATGGTCACTTCCTGGATATTCTTATCATCAATGAGGATCTTCCCGCTGTCGATTTCATAGAATCTGGGAATCAGATTGCACAAGGTGGTTTTCCCTACCCCGCTGGGACCTACAATGGCAATGGTCTGTCCTGCGGGTACCTGAAGATTGATGTTTCTGAGCACCGCTTCGCGGTCTCCATAGGAGAAAGCGACGTTTTCAAAGATGACCCTTCCTTCCACATCCTTAAGCTCCTCGGCCCCTTCCACATCGACGATGTCCGGGTCCACAGCCATGACTTCGGAAAATCTCCTGAATCCGGCCATTCCCCTCTGGAACTGTTCCACAAAGTTCGCCAGTCTTTTCACCGGCTGGATCATAAGACCCATATATATGATGTAAGCAAAAAGATCACCCGTCTGGATCTCACCACGATAGAGGAAATAACCTCCGAAAGCAAGGGTTGTGAGGTTCAATATATTGGAGAAGAAATTGATTCCACCAGTAAATATACCCAGGTGCCGTACACTTCTTCCTCTCAGGATCTTGAAGCTCTCATTCCCATGGTCAAACTTCTTTTCTTCAAAAGGTTCATTGGTGAAGGACTTCACCACACGCACACCGGAAATGGAGTCTTCCAGCCCTGCGTTGATGTCAGAGAGCTTCTCTCTCATCTGCCGGAATGTTCTTCTCAGCTTGCTGTTGTAGATAATGGCGAAGACCACAAGAAAAGGAACAATGGAAAACACAATGAGTGTCAGCTTCACGTTGATGCCAAGGAGAAGCACAAAGGATCCGATGAGCATGAGCCCGGAGATGAATATATCCTCCGGTCCGTGATGGGCAAGCTCTGATATTTCATTCAGGTCGTTGACAAGCCTTGACATGATATGACCGGTCTTTGTCTCATCATAGTACTTGAAAGACAGCTTCTGGAGATGATGGAACATATCCTTTCTCATGTCATATTCCATTCTCACGCCAAGCAGGTGTCCATAGTACCCTACAATATAATCCAGGAAAAACCGGAGTATATAGAGAAAGAACAGTGCGATGGCGATTTTCACAAGCAGCTCCACATTATTATCCGGGATGATATCATTGATGAACGTTCTTGTGACCTGAGGAAAAATCAGGTCTGTCACAGCCACCAGCGTAGCAGCAAACATATCCAGGAAAAAAAGCCATTTATGGGGCTTATAGTATTCTATAAATTGTCTGATCATTTCTTCACCTTCATTTCTTTTTCATTTAAAGACATCTTTTATTATATCAAACCAGATTTTTATTTGTGGGAAAAAGGAAAAAACTGTTCTGGTTTTGAGGATATCTCCACTCTAGAGTCCGATTGGTCCAAGCAATATGTAAATTCGCTGATAACAACATCAAAAATAGAACAACAGAATACAAATACTAGTATAATGTAGATAAGAAGAAAAAGGGGCTCAGCCCCTTGAACTGGAGGTATCAAATGCTCATTTACGCACACAGAGGCAATTCCTCTGTTTATCCGGAAAACACCATGTCCGCTTTCAGGTCCGCTGTGGATCTGGGTGTCCATGGCATTGAAACGGATGTACACATGACAAGAGACGGCATCCTTGTCCTCACCCACGATGAAGAAATCAGCCGTGTTTCCGACGGCAAAGGTATGGTCAAGGACCTTACCTATGAGGAGCTTCTACAGCATGACTTCGGACTCTGGAAAGGGGATGCCTTTAGAGGAGAGAAAATACCCACGCTTTCTGAACTGCTGGATCTTCTGGAAGGTACTGAGATCATTCTGAACATCGAAATCAAGATGGGCTTTCTTCTCTATCCGGGCATCGAGGAGAAGCTCCTTAAGATGCTTACGGAAAGAGGTCTTCTTCCTCGCATCCTCTTCTCAAGCTTCAACCATTATTCCCTGGCCAAACTGAAAGAGCTGAATCCCGAGGCGAAGGTTGCACCCCTTTACCAGTCCGGGCTCTACAAACCTTATGATTACGCCCTGACCTTTGGTGCAGCGTACATCCATCCTTACTACATAGCCATGGACAGGACCATTGTGGAAGAGTCTCACAGAAAAAATGTCAAAGTGAATCTATGGACCGTCAATGACCCCAGCCAGGTTGCCTACTTCAAGGACCTGGGCGTGGATGGTCTCATCACGGATTATCCCAAAGAATTATTAAGCAAACTGAAGGAGTTGTAAGCGGTAATGGAAAACAAGCTGGACTACAAAAAGACCTTTATTCTCGGTTTCGGATTTTTCGCCATCAGCATCACCTGGAGCGTCTATAACGCGTTCATGCCTCTGCTTCTGGGAAATTATCTCAAGAGCGCGGCACTCATCGGTTTCATCATGACCATAGACAACTATCTGGCCTTGTTCATTCAGCCTACTGTCGGCTTCTACTCAGATAAGATCAATACCCGTTTCGGCCGAAGAATGCCTTTTATCATGATCGGCATGCCCCTGGCAGCCCTCTTCATGTTCCTCATACCCAACACCGGAACCCTTTTCTCACTGATCTTCGCACTCTTATTCATGAATTTATCCATGAGCATCTACCGTTCACCGGTGATTGCCCTGATGCCGGACATCACAGCGAAACCCAATCGTTCCAAATCCAATTCCATCATCAACTTCATGGGTGGCATCGGTTCTCTCATCGCCTACTTCATCGGCGGAAAGCTTTATGAAATGAATGAAGGGTATCCCTTCATCCTCTCTGCAGTACTCATTCTTTTCTCCTTCATCGTTCTCTTCACACGAATCAAGGAACACAGAGATGTGCTTCATTACGAAGCCGCGGAGGAAAAACGAAACCTTGCCCAGGGACTGGGCATCGCCTTCAAGGACAGAAGCACCAGGTATCTGCTTCTTGCCATCTGCAGCTGGTTCATCGGCTTCAACGGCGTGGAGACCTTCTTCACAAAATATGCTCAGAGCTATCTGAACATCAGGCCTTCCGAAGCGACACTGACATTGTCCTTCATTTCTCTCTCCTTCCTGATCTTTGCCATTCCGGCAGGACTCATCGGAACGAAGATCGGGAAGAAGAACACCATCCGAATCGGTATCGTAGGTGCTGTGCTTCTCATGACCACCATATTTTTCCTGAACCCAGGCATGAACAACATGCTCCTCATCATGAGAATCCTCTTTCTGGGCATCGGATTTTCCTGGGCATCCATCAATATCAATTCCTACCCTCTGGTAGCGGATATGAGTCCAGTGGGACTTCTTGGAACCTATACGGGTGTATACTACCTCTTCTCTTCCATTGCGAACATCATCTCCCCGCCCCTACTGGGAACCCTCATCGATCTCATCGGATATCAGATCGTATTCGCCTACGGCGCTTTCTTCTTCGGCATCGCCTTCATCTTCATCAGCCTTGTCCATGACAAGAGAGTGGAGAACGGAAACTAGGTGATGGAAAAATCATATGACAGGAGGCATCTATGAATTATTTCGAGAGTGAAAGACTTCTTTTCAGGGACTGGCAAGAGGAAGATCTGAAGATCTTCAGAGAAATGAATCTGGACCCTCTTGTGATGCAGTATTTTCCCAAAACCCTCACGGAAGAGGAGACAGATCTGTTTCATCAGAGAATTCAGGAGGAGTTCAGACGGCTGGGTTTCGGACTCTATGCAGTGGAAGTGAAGGAAACGGGAACATTCATCGGATACATCGGTTTTCACGAAGCCGCCTTTCCTGCACCTTTCACCCCCTGCATCGAAATCGGCTGGCGACTATCCGCCTCCGCCTGGGGTAGAGGATATGCCACGGAGGGTGCCAAAGCCTGTCTTCAGTATGGTTTCACGGAACTGAATCTAAATGAGGTGTACAGCTTCACTGCAGAGATCAATCTCCCTTCAGAAAATGTCATGAGAAAAATCGGCATGACGAAGATCATGGAGTTTGACCATCCCAGTGTGAAAAGAAGCAGTCCGCTGAAGAAACATGTACTCTACCTCAGCAGGAATCCTGACCTGTAGAATGAAATCAGGCTCTGACAGACCAACCTATAAGATAAGCCCTCGGATTTCAATTCATCGAAATCCGAGGGCTTATCTGCTGTATGATATCCTATTCTTTCCTTATCGGGACAGAATTTCGTCCAGATGCCCGGAAAGCACTTTCTCTATTTCCGTCATTTCCAGTTCAGAGAGATTTTCAGAAAGTCTGGCAGCAAGAAGCATCCTCTCCCTTGTCCTCAGCTGATGAGCTTCCTCCTCAGAAATCCCTTCTCTCATAGACCGTGAAGTCCACCTCGATGCCTGAAGCCACATCAAAGGCGGTCTCTCGTTTCACTTCCGTGAACGGCTCGATTTCTTCCACCGGGAAGAATGTATCTCCTTCAAACTCCTTCTTCACCCAGGTGATATAGAGCCTTTCACACAGAGGAAGAAAATGGCTGAAGATTTCTCCTCCACCGATGATGAACACTTCCTCATCGCTTTCGATATAGGGATCCACTTCACTGAAATCATGAATCAGAACGACTCCTTCAGGAACCTCATAATCCTTTTTTCTCGTAAGAACGATGTGCTCTCTTCCAGGAAGCGGGCTCGGAAAACTCTCAAAGGTCTTTCTTCCCATGACCATCTTCTTTCCCATGGTCTTCTCCCTGAAATATCTGAGATCCGTCGGGATTCTCCAGATGAGGGTTCCTTCCTTTCCGATGACGCCTTGTTCTGTGGTGGCTACGATCAGACTCAGCATTATACGGACACCTCCATTTTGATCTTCCCCAGATGTTCATAGCCTTCCAGTCTGATGTCCTCCATGGTGAAATCATAGAAATCCCTGATTTCAGGATTGATCCAGAGCTTCGGCGCAGCCGGTGCTTCGCCTCTGCTTAGCTGCTCTTTCATGCCCTCCACCTGGTTCTCGTAGATATGGGCGTTGTTGATCACATGGGTGAAGAGTCCTGGCTTATAGCCTGTGACCTGCGCTATGAGATGCACCAGCACCGCATACTGGGTCATGTTGAACGGAACACCCAGAGGAATATCTCCGGAGCGCTGCACCAGCATGCAGTTCAGGCGGTCATCCGTCACATCCCACATGGTCATGAAAGCACAGGGGTATAAAGATCCCCCTTCCAGATGCGGGATCTGCCACAGACTGAGAATCATCCTTCTGCTTTGAGGATCGTTTTTCAGGCTGCTGATCAGCTTGTCGATCTGATTGTATTCCTTGACCACCCATCCATAGGATGTCCCGATGGTGCCGTCTTCCTTCATCCATTCGTCCCAGATGTGGACATTTTCTTCCTGCAGCTTCAAAACGGAATTAGACTGGTCTCTGTAGATCCAGAGAAGCTCTTTCACCGCAGTCTTGAATCCCACAAATTTCGATGTGAGAATCGGAAATTCCTTCGAAAGATCAAACTGCATGATCTTGTGCGGCAGCTTATAGGTGCTCACTCCTGTTCTGTTGTTGTCATAGTATCCATGGTCCAGAATATCTCTTACAATATCGAGATACTGCTTATCGGCATGATTCATTGTATCTTCCCCCTGTGTCTCTCAAAGTTCTTTTTCTCATTATACCTTATAACATCCTTTTGTTTAAACCGCAAAGTGCAATTTCTCCTGAAGCATAGGTCTCATTTCCGCGGGTCCGCCAGCCGGCCATCACTTTTCAGCTATGGAACCAAAGAAAAACGGCCAGGCAGAAACCTTCTGCCTGACCATGATTTTTCCGTATTTGTTATTAAGGGGTTGGTATATCTTATTGAACGAACTCCGGCGACTACTTTAGGCCTAGTCAGCCAGGATTCTCTTTTCGCCTTCCAGTTCTCTGATGCCCTTAACGTTCTGAGTCACTTCCAGTGTACCCATGTACTTGCCCTGGTCATCTCGGATGGCGTAATACGTAATGAGGATGAACATTCCTCTGGAATTGATCCAGAAGCTTTCCTGGTCTTTCGCTCCGGACTTGAAATCCACCAGAAGCTTTTCCACTGTTCCCACACTCTGTGGCGGATGACAGTTCTGAACGGTACGTCCGATGACGGACTTGGTTCTTGCAAAGATTCTTTCCTTGGCCTGATTGAAGTACTTCACCGTGTCTTTTTCATCGATGAAGGTCAGATCCACAGGCAGCGCGTTGAGGATCTTTTCCAGTTCCTTCACTGTAAGGAATCCAATGCCGAATCTGACATTTCCTTCTGGTGTATCTTCTTTCTTCTTCTTGACTCCGCCGATGAAGGAAACTCGGTCTGGTGTCCATTTTCCTTCTGGGGAAACCAGGCAGTATCCCACTTCTTCACTGTCATCTGCAATTTCCAGCCACTCATCTTCCGTGAACTTCTCTAGAATCATCGGAATCAGGATCTCTTCTTCCTTGAAGATCATCTCCTTGATTCTTTCGATGAGAGGATAGGCCATCTTCTGCAGTTCTTCACGATTCTCGTCGATGACATTCTGCTTCATTTCCTTGATGGATGCCCTGATCTCATCATCCACACCCCACATGACCTTCGGTGGTGCACTCATGCCATACTTTTCCATATAAGGGAAAATGATGTTCTCTTTTCTGGAATAATGCTTGTCGATGTCCCAGAGCATGTTGATGTCCTGGAGAAGCATGTTCTTGATGGGCGCTTCGGGATGATTGATGAAGGCATCAAGCTTTGGCAGAATATCCTCATCCAGAAGATTTCTTAAAGCGTAGTTCTCTTCTCTCAGGACACGCACCGGATGACCGATGCTTTCCTCTTCCTTGCTTCTTGTATGCACCTCATCGATGGAACCCTTGAAGATATCCGCATGGACATCGCACAGATTCTGCACTTCTTCCACGGTCATTCCTTCATTGATGAGATTCTGCTCCATCTGGGTGATTTCATAGGAGGATACTCCTGTGAAATGCTCTCTGAACTCCTTCTTCACTTCTTCTGGAGAAACTCCTTCATGAAGCTTCAGAATCATTCCCTTTAAAAGTTCCTGTCTCTTGTCTCTGTTGCTGTCGCTCATTTCTCTGTTATTGATTACGTTACTCATATTCCCTCCACTTGTCTTGTATTGATAGAATCTGCTACAGTAATTCCCTTTTCTCCGAAAGCATCGATGATTCTGTCCATCGGGATATTTTTCATTTTAGACGCCTTGGGCAGTGTCATGAACTTCGCCATGGTCTTCAGCATCACAGGGTTCACAATCTGGTCGAAGCCCAGGTCTTTCAGTACATCTGCCGCTTCGGGGCATTTCATGACAATTTCCTGCACGCTGTCATTGATATCGATGGTCAAAACAATCGCCTCCTACCTTAAATCTGTCTCTATTATAATCTGTTCTTTATTGCGAAAACTTTGACTTAGGTCAAAATTCTTAAGTACTTTCTTCACAGCACTTCTAAAGCATACCATTTCACTCGGGATTTGTGAATAGATTAAGAAAAAATAATTCGGTTTTTACTCCATTTTAACCAAATAGACCATGAAATCCATTATAATATAAATATAGAAGGAATATTTTGATAATTTGAGGAGGGATTACACTATGTCAAGAGTTGTATTCTACCACAGGAGGTTCAAAGTACTGCAGATCGGAAAGTCTTCCTATGTGGTTGTAAGAAAGAATACCCCAAACTATAGCGAACACTCCCATCTATCCTCACTCCATGGAGCCATCTCCCTGATCCGTCTTCTGGACCATGGCCTCATGCCCCATTCCGACTACCTCAGAGAATCAGCCCGAAGACTCCTTCGGGATAAGGAATTCAGTAAACTCAAGGTCTTAAGCTAATCATCTTCCATAGAGAAAATCCCTGAAGGGAAAGCTCCGCTTTTCCTTCAGGGATTCTGTCATTTCTGTATGTCTTTTTCTTATGCTACGCTCTCACCTGACCGCTTCCGAAAATGATATACTTCGTGGTGGTCAGTTCCTTCAGTCCCACAGGACCCCTTGCGTGCAGCTTCTGAGTGGAAATGCCCATCTCCGCGCCCATACCCAGGGCAGAACCGTCAGTGAACCTTGTGGATGCATTGACGTAGACCGCTGCCGCATCCACTTCATCCGTGAAGGTCATGGCATGGTCGTAGTCTTTTGTGATGATGGCCTCGGAATGACCCGTACCGTATTTTTCGATATGGTCCATGGCTTCACTGAGATCCTTCACCGTCTTCAGGGACATGGACAGATCCAGATATTCCCTGGCATAGTCCTCTTCCGTGGCTTTCTCAAAATCAGGAATAATGCTTCTGGCCTTTTCGTCGGCCATGACTTTGACACCATAGGGTTTCAGTGTATCGAAAAGCGCAGGAAGAAATGCTTCAGCCACCGCTTCATGAACCAGAAGAGATTCCATGGCATTGCAGACCCCTGTCCTCTGGGTCTTGGCATTGACGATGATATCCAGCGCCATGGAAAAATCAGCGCTTTCATCCACAAACACATGGCAGTTGCCCACACCCGTCTCAATGACAGGCACTGTGGCTTCCTTCACCACACGCTGGATCAGCTTCGCGCTTCCTCTTGGAATCAGCACATCCAGGTATTCATTCATCCTCATGAAGGCTCCTGCCGTTTCATAGGAAAGGTCTTCTATGAGCTGCACCATGAAGGGATCATGGCCCAGCTCCTTCAGTGTATCCTGCACAATCTCCACCAGCACTTTGTTGGAGGAGATGGCTTCCTTCCCCCCTCTTAGAATCAGTGCATTGGAGGATTTCAGGCAGAGGGCTGCCGTATCGATGGTGACATTGGGTCTGGACTCATAAATGATGCCCACAACGCCAAGGGGCACGCTTTTCTTTCCGACCTTCAGTCCGTTGGGCAGGGTCTTCATTTCTCTGATTTCGCCCACAGGATCCTCCAGTTTCTCCACAGTGAAAAGACCTTCCTTCATGGATAGAATGCGCTCTTCACTTAAAAGCAGCCGGTCCATCAGTGCAGGAGATAAGCCGTTTTCTTCTCCTCTTCTGAGATCTTCGGCATTGGCTGCAAGAATCTCTTCCTTTCTTTTCATGAGATTTTCGCCAAGAAGACGTAGAATCTCATTCTTCTTCACTGTGCCTAATCTCGCCAGTTCTCTTGAAGCGGCTTTTGCCTGTCTTCCCAGATTTTCGATCATTTTTTCTTTCCCCCTAAAAATAATGTGCCCAGCACCTTACCACCAAGGATTTCTTCTATGGTTTCATTACGGCTTCCATTGGCCAGAACCACGTGGATCCCTCTCTCCGTAGCATACTTGGCTGCCCTGATCTTGGTGATCATGCCGCCGGTGCCGAGCTTGGTGGAAGAATCCTTTGCGATGGCCTCGATGCTTTCATCAATGACATCCACTCTGTCAATGAGTTTTGCAAGAGGATTGATTCTGGGATCATCACTGTACAGTCCGTCGATGTCCGAGAGAAGAATCAGAAGATCCGCATCCACAAGGGCCGCCACCACTGCAGATAAGGTGTCGTTGTCTCCGAAGATGATCTCATCCGTGGAGATGGTGTCATTCTCGTTGACCACGGGTACAATCTTGTTCTTCAGAAGTTCATTCATGGTATTTCTGGCATGATAATTCATGACTTTATCCGTTTCCACCTGCTTCGTCACAAGAACCTGCCCCACCTGA
This sequence comes from Proteiniclasticum sp. C24MP, assembly GCF_043951855.1. Lineage (NCBI taxonomy): Bacteria > Bacillati > Bacillota > Clostridia > Eubacteriales > Clostridiaceae > Proteiniclasticum > Proteiniclasticum sp. C24MP. Next base: position 130,254 of record NZ_JBINJW010000005.1, on the reverse strand, counting down.
TAGTTGTATTCCTGGAAAAACTTCTGATACATGTTCATAAGAACCACCTGACCAACAGCAGCTGCAGCCTGTTTGCCTTCGATATCTCTTGGCCTTTCCGAAAGATGCATTCTCTGTGCACCTACACCGATGGCACCAGAAGAAACCAGCACGACCTCATACCCTCTGTTTTTCAGATCCGAAAGCATCCTTGCCAGATGCTCCATCCGATACAGATTGATCAGTCCGCTGGGATGGGCGATGGTGGATGTGCCCACCTTGATTACAATTCTTCTGATCCCTTTAATCTCTTCTCTTCTATTCTCCATCTTACCGTCCTCATTTATTTCTTTCATTTCAACCATTTTAATTTCATTGATGTCATTAAGCAACACCTTTCTCATCAAATTGCATAAATCCGCCTCGTAAACGATTTGACCTTCAGGAAACACAAGGAAACAGCCCGAAAACTGATAATTGCATATCCTCAGAAATCATCTCTTTCTACATGCAAAGGAGAAAGACATCCTATGGATTTCTTTCCACAAGATGTCTTTCCCTGCCTTACATCAGCTGCTGAGGGATGCGCTTTCCGCCACTTCCACTTCAGGCGCTCTCTTTACAATGTACTTATGGTAGATTTCATCCACGATCACTGCGATGGCATTGTCACCCGATACATTGGCTGCTGTACCGAAGCTGTCCTGTGTCAGATACAATGTCACCAGAAGCTGACCCATTGTTCCGGTAGGATCGATGCCTACGATGGTCAGGAACGGCAGCGCACTCATGATGGCTCCTCCTGGTGCTCCTGGTGCTGCCACCATGGCCACGCCAAGCATGGCGATGAATCCGGCCATGAGTCCGAAACCGTGTGGCATACCATACATCAGAAGAACCGCAGTGACACAGCTTGTGATTGTGATGATGCTTCCAGCCAGATGAATGGTCGCACCCAGTGGCACCACAAATTCTCTGATCTGCTTAGATACACCGTTCTTCTTTGCGCATTCCAGATTCACCGGAATGGTTGCGGCGGAAGACTGCGTTCCGATGGCGGTAACATATCCGGTCACCTGATTCTTCATCATCATCAGCGGATTCTTTCCGGAGAAGGAACCAGCTGCAAAGAACATGAGGCTGACATAGGAAAGGTGCATGATGACGACAATCAGGAATACCTTCCAGAAGATGGAAAGTACGGAGAAGACGGCCCCGGAATAGCTGAGATTCATGAAATTTCCGAAGATGTAGAAGGGCAGTCCAGGGATGATCAGGGTATGAAGAAGCTTGGTGATGATCTCACTGAAATCCTTGAAGAATCCATACATCATCGCACCCTGGCCTTTTCCTTTCAGGTAGGAGATTCCGATTCCGAACATGAAGGCAAATACAATGGCTCCTGTCACATCCAGCAGAGGACTCAGCGGAATGGAGAAGAGAGAGGAAAGTCCGCTTCCTGACTCTGTGATCTTTTCCACCAGTTCAGGTCTGATGAAGGAAGGAAAGAATGTGGAAGCCACAAAATAGGCGATGGTTCCCGCAAGCAGCGTGGAGCCGTAAGCCAGAAAAGTTGTGACGCCTAAAAGCTTCCCTGCACCTTCTGTAAGATCCGCAATGCCTATGATCACATAGCCGATGATCATCAGCGGAATGATGAAGGCCAAAAGGCTGCTGAAAATGCTGGAGAAGGTCACTGGAATACGAAGTAGAAATTCAGGCAGGAAGTTCATCTGCCCCACTAGAACACCTAAAATAATTGCGATGATGAGTTTCGGGACGAGTCCCATTTTCTTTTTCTGCATAACTGTTTTCCCCTTTGATACGTATTTCATCCTGTTCAGACGGTGGTATCCTATGCCTGATTTCCTTATCCGATCCTCTGAATCCATTCACAATTCATTTATAATTTGGATGGAGTTTCCTATAAAAAGATCCTTCATAGATACCATTTGCTCGTTATGTCCTTCGTTCGTGTACACGTGTATTTCTAACAAGAATGTTTTGATTATACATGAGCTTTTCAGGGTTGGCAACCCCCCTATTCTCAATGTTGACGTTTACACTTCTGAAACATTTAAAAAAATTTTGAAATTCAAATGAAAAAGATAGTGCATGGTGATTCGCTTTTCTCCATACGCTATCTTTTTCATATCTGTATTTTCCATCGGTCCGGTTTTAGAACCTCTCTATAGGGTTCTACTTCGCCGAGCATCAGGTTTCTTATGATTCGAGTACCATCCATGCTGTATTCCTTCATAGCCGGGAATGCAGAAATGATTCTCTCTCAAAGGATCCTTCCAGAGAAGAGGAAGCAGATCAGAATCATCCTTTCCTCTATTCCAGTACGTAGTTCCACTGATCAGTCTTCTCATTCCACATCTACCCATGACAGGTCCATCTTAGAGGATTTCGCCCGTGAGCAGAATCCCCATCACTTCCGTTTCTCTTTCCAGCCATCTGTCGGGAAAGCTGTCCGTGAATAGACTGAGATTCTGAAAAAAAGCATCGCTCAGCTGCATCCACTCTGGCATGAACTCCAGCAAAGCCTCATATCCGCTGAGATTCTGAGCGCCCATTTCACCAGCACCATCGCACAGGTAATAATAGGAAACCATCTCAAAAACAGTATCCGATTCATACTTATCCGCTCTTCTCTCCACGACCTTACCGACGAGTTCCCGGACATGCTCTATTTCCAGTCCTGCCTCTTCGAGAATTTCCCGTTTCAGCGCTCCCTCATGACTTTCCTCTTCTTCAATGCCTCCACCTGGAAACTTCCAGTCTCCATTCTTTGTGCGGATCAGCAGAACCTTATCCTCTTTTCTTACCAGGCCTCTTACTGCCTCCCTGTGAAAAACCTTTCTGTCTCCGACCTCATCCTGTTCCATACCTAAAAGCAGATCAAACTTCATCGCATCCTCCTGCAGCTTCACTTCTTTCTCTATCGCTATGGCTTCTGCACAGTCCGTGCAGGTTATCATTCTTATTCTATCATCGGAACCGCAATGCCCCTAGACTCTCGACTCACTATTCATCCAAAATTCATGATTCCAAAAAATAGGGCAAAAAAAGAAACTGTCTAGTAAGCTAAAAGCTTTTCAAACAGTTTCTTTTCTCAGGTTCATATCCTTTTTGGTGCCCCATGGGCGACTCGAACGCCCGACCATTGGTTTCGAAGACCAGTACTCTATCCAACTGAGCTAATGAGGCCTGACAGAAGTGATATGAAAAAAGCCTGCCACCAGGCAGGCTTTAATGGAGCGGGTGAAGGGAATCGAACCCTCACGACCAGCTTGGAAGGCTGGAGTTCTACCATTGAACTACACCCGCATGGAGCGGAAGACGAGATTCGAACTCGCGACGTTCACCTTGGCAAGGTGACGCTCTACCACTGAGCCACTCCCGCATGTTATGGTGCAGATGAAGGGAGTCGAACCCCCACGCCTCTCGGCGCTAGATCCTAAGTCTAGTGCGTCTGCCAATTTCGCCACATCTGCATACTATATTCTCTTATTGGCTGGGATAGCTGGATTCGAACCAACGAATGCCAGAGTCAAAGTCTGGTGCCTTACCACTTGGCGATATCCCACTGATAAAAATGGGGTGAACGATGGGACTCGAACCCACGACAACCAGAATCACAATCTGGCGCTCTACCAACTGAACTACGTCCACCATATATGGTGCGTCTTAAGAGATTCGAACTCCTGGCCCACGCCTTAGAAGGGCGTTGCTCTATCCAGCTGAGCTAAAGACGCATAAATGGAGCGGAAGACGAGATTCGAACTCGCGACGTTCACCTTGGCAAGGTGACGCTCTACCACTGAGCCACTCCCGCACGCTATGATATTTTAATGGTCGGGGTGACAGGGATTGAACCTGCGACCTCATGCTCCCAAAGCACGCGCGCTCCCAGCTGCGCTACACCCCGTAGGATTAAAATACTGGAGCGGGTGAAGGGAATCGAACCCTCACGACCAGCTTGGAAGGCTGGAGTTCTACCATTGAACTACACCCGCATAAATGGTGATCCACCGGGGAATCGAACCCCGGACACCATGATTAAAAGTCATGTGCTCTACCGACTGAGCTAGTGGATCATGAAATGGCTGGGATAGCTGGATTCGAACCAACGATGCCAGAGTCAGAGTCTGGAGCCTTACCACTTGGCGATATCCCATTAATTGGTGCGTCTTAAGAGATTCGAACTCCTGGCCCACGCCTTAGAAGGGCGTTGCTCTATCCAGCTGAGCTAAAGACGCAGATTTTTTACACTAGGATAATTTTACCATTTATAAAATGGTCGGGGTGACAGGGATTGAACCTGCGACCTCATGCTCCCAAAGCACGCGCGCTCCCAGCTGCGCTACACCCCGTAGGTCGTCTTGTTTTCGACGACAAAAATAATTCTATACTAAAATCCGGTGCCCGTCAATACCTAACTTGGAAGATTTTTCGGGATTCTTTTTCCAGAAAGCTAAATCCCTTAACACTCAATCTAAAAAGACGAATATTTTTTTCCCTGATCTTCGAAGTTTACTGCATATTGTCATAGAACTATCCTTCTCCAGAAAAAAATCTCTGCTGGAAACTAAGGTCAATTATGATTATAACCCAACTCCTCTGTTATTAAAAGTGCAAAAGGTAAAAAAAGCCTATAATTTACTTTTATTCCAGCGTGGATTTTTTCGCCACCTGCACATGAGCCTTCGCAATCAGTGTATCCGGATTTCCCAGAAACATCTGCACTTTTTCTTTCAGAAGTTTCGAGAAAATCCCCACGAATTTTCCGATGAGAAGGGCCGAGATCAGCGTACCGATCCCGATTCCGTCAATCCTTCCAAGAAAACCCAGTGAAAACACAAGGCTGAAGACCACCATGGTCAGATCAAAGTACACTTTGATTCTGGAGAATGGTTTCCCGGTCTTATAGGATATGGCCTCTGTGAGCCCCTCTCCAGGCAGCGGCATGATGCTGGGTGCGATATAAAGAAAAATCCCCAGCCCGCATAGCGCTGCACTGGACACCGCAAGCACCACACGCAGAATCATGGGATCCGGGGTCTCGATATTCCGGAGCATGAAATTGGACAGATTCACGAAATATCCGAATGCGATGGAAACAAGAATCTGGATACTGCTCAGGATTCTGAATTCTCTTCTCAGAATGAAAAGCTGCACCACAATAAAGGAGATGAACACCGCCATGGTGAAATACCCCATTTCAATCTCCACGATTCTGCTCAGCACATAAGGCAGCGAGCTTACGGGTGACACACCCAGATTGCTTTTCACAGATACGGAGATCCCCAAGGCCAGCACAAAGAGGCCTAGAATATAGATCCCGGTTTTTTTAACGATTGTCATACCATTTCCCCCGAACAACTTATACTTTTCTAATCTAAAGTGGCACAATGTCAAAGGAAAACTCTTTTCCTCTGATCTTCAGAAAGGCCATGCTTTTCTCCTGTCCGTTTTTCGGCAGCGCCGCGCTGCCGGGATTCAGCAGATGCACTCCCCCAAGGTCCTCTTCCCGCGCCACATGGGTATGGCCGTAGAGGGCGATTTTCGCCCCTTTTCCCGCAGCTTCTCCCGCAAGCGGACGAAGGCTTCTCTTTACACCCTGTTCATGTCCATGGACCGCATAGATGCCTATTTTCTCCACCTGAATAAAGAGCGCGTGGTTCATGCCGTAGGCATAATCGCAGTTTCCAGGCACTCTTCTCACTTCCCGTCCTAAAATAGCCTCCATGACATCCGCATCCTCCATGACATCTCCCAGATGAAGGATGAGATCGGGATTTTCCCTTTCTATCTTTTCACAGACTTTTCTGATGGAACTCATGGATTTATGTGTATCAGAGACGATGGCGATCCTCAATCTTCCTCAGCTCCTTAATCAGATTCTGCAGCGCATTCCCTCTATGGGAAACACTGTTCTTTTCTTCACTGGTGGCAACGCCGAAGGATTTCCCCAGATCACTGGAGTAGAAAAGCGGATCATAACCGAATCCTCCTGTGCCAGTCAGCTCAGTCAGAATTCTTCCTTTCGCTTCCCCAAGAACACGCAGATCAAGATCCTTGCCAAGAAGAACCATGGCCGTGACAAACTGCGCACCGCGCTTTTCCTCCGGCACCCCCTGAAGCTCCTGAAGGAGCTTCTCGTTGTTTCTTCCGTCGTCATGGGCAACTCCAGCGTAGCGCGCGGAATAGACCCCAGGAGCCCCATCCAGGTGGTCCACCGCGAGACCGGAATCATCAGAGAGAACCAGTGTGTTTGCACGCTCTTCCTCACCCAGGGTTTCGTAGATTTCAGAAGCCTTCTTATAGGCATTTCCCATGAAGGTGTCCCGGTCTTCTTCCACCTCGATGTCGATGCCCGCATCATGCAGACTAAGGACTTCGAAATGAAAGTCCTTCAGCATGTCCTTGATTTCTTTCACCTTATGCGCATTATTGCTGGCAATGATCAGTCTCTTCATAACAGAATCCTCCCGAGATCCTCTCCCATGATTTCCTTCACCTGGACTAGCAGATCCTCATTTCCTTTTGAAGCAAGGGTCAGAAGATCGTTCATTTCCTTCGCCGTGAAGGGTCTTTCTTCGCCTGTACCCTGAAGCTCTATGAATTCACCTTTTTCATTCATGATCACATTCATGTCCACCATGGCCGTGGAGTCTTCCGCGTAGTTCAGATCCAGAATGGGCCCTTCTTCGCTGATGCCCACGCTGATGGCGGAGACCATGCCGCTGATGGGATAGGTCTCAAAAGGAGCTTCCTCATGGATGGCATTCACCGCATCTGTCAGCGCCACAAAAGCACCTGTGATGGAGGCGCATCTTGTTCCGCCATCGGCCTGTATGACATCACAGTCGATCCAGATGGTTCTTTCGCCAAGAACATCCAGATTCATCACCGAGCGAAGGCTTCGACCGATGAGCCTCTGTATTTCCGTGCTTCTTCCATCCAGTCTGAGCCTGGAGATGTCCCTGTTCTTTCTGGTCTGGGTGGAACTGGGCAGCATGGCATACTCAGCAGTGACCCAGCCTTTTCCTGTGCCTTTGAGAAAGGGGGGCACCTTCTCCTCCACGGTGGCTGTGCAGATGACCTTGGTATCGCCCATCTCTATGAGCACAGAGCCCTTGGAGTATTTCGTGAATCCTCTCGTAATTTTCAGCTTTCTCAGTTCATCCTGGTTTCTTCCATCTATTCTCATATTTTCTCCTCTTCACTTTCTCATCAGTCGTACAGTTTGTATATTTCATCTCTTCGTGGTGCATCCACATGGAATTCCTCGCCCTTTTTCACAAGAACGCTTCCTTCTTCAAGGACTTCTCCTATGACGTGTGCTTCAATACCGTGCTTCGCAAGAATCGCAAGAGCTTCCTCTTCCCTCTCCACGGTCAGGAGCATACTGCCTGAAGAAATCAGCTTCAAGGGGTCCAGGGAAAAGGCATCGCAGAGCTTCTTCGTCACATCTCTCACAGGAAGCTTTTCGTGTTCCACTCTGAATCCTTTGCCGGATGCTTCTTTCACTTCCCATAGCGCACCAAGGACACCGCCTTCTGTGATGTCATGCATGGAAGAAGCCATATTTCTCATGAGCCTTCCCTCTTTCAGCACAGACAGCTCTTGTGAAAATGCTCTGGCTGCATTCATTTCCTCTTCACTGAGCACTTCTCTGGATTTTTCCCAGAAGTCACTGACCAGAATGGAAGTGCCTTCCAGCCCCAGTGCTTTCGTCACGATGATCTTGTCTCCTGCCCTGGCGCCGCCTGTCCAGACCACGTCTTCTCCATGGTCCATGGTTCCGAGCGCAGTGACCGACACAATCATGCGGTTCACCGCATCCGTCACTTCCGTATGTCCGCCGAGAATCATCACATCATTCTCCTTTGCTTCCTTGGAAATGTCCCTCATGACTTTCTCGATGTCGACGAGAGATGCCTCCTTTGGCGCAAGGATGGTCACCATGATGCCAAGGGGTCTTGCACCCGTGGTGGCAATATCATTGATGTTGATGTGAAAGGCGATGTGACCTGCATCTTCCGCCGCAGCGGTTACAGGATCCGTGGACAGAATCAGCTTTTCTTCTCCCAGATTCACAACCGCGCAGTCTTCTCCCACTGCGCCGCCCTTTTCCACTTCAGATCGTATGGCTCCCTGATTTCTTGCGAGGAGCTTTTTTAAAACGTCCCAGTTCAGTTTTCCAGTTATCATTTTATCTACCTGTTTCCTTACATAAATCTATTCTCATTTTAGCACAGCCAAGAGAAGATACAAACATCTGACACGGATGTCACGAGAAACTTCCTCCAGTGCGGTTCACATGTAAATACAGATGCTTCACCATTTCATTTAAAGGCTCCGTTTCATGAGATGGTCGATCTGACGATCCTCACCCAGCACGAATACATGGGTATCAAACTGCCTGAATCCCAGCTTTTCATAGAAGGCGATGGCAGCCTTGTTATGCTCCCATACCCCGAGCCAGACATACTGGAGGTTTCTCTCTTTCCCGATGTCCATGGCCTTCGTCAGCATCATCTTTCCGATGCCTTTGCCCTTCATGTCCCTCAGCACATAGATTCTCTGCACTTCCATCGCCTCTTCATGCCCTTTCTCCGTCTGGGCTTCCCTGAAGTTCAGCTTCATATAACCTACCGGTCTCTCTTCCATGAATACCAGAAAATAAAGCGAATCTTCCTCCTCCAGCTCTTTCTTCAGTACTTCTTCGGAAAAAGTCTCCTGCAGATACTTCTTCATGTCATCTTCACTGTTCTCTTCTCCGAAGGTTTCCATGAATGTCTTCTCACAGATCTGTTTTACCACTGTCAGATCTTTTAAACCGCATTCTCTGATGGTCATATTCAATCACTCTCCTCTACTTGTGTGTCATTTTCAGATTTTCTCTCGGAAGTCCATTTCCCCTTCCAATTCCTTCTTCTTTTTATCCTTCATTATCCCATATTCTCCGAAACAGTTCCATGACGATTCTGCGCCCTATATGGAAACAGATGCCCAGGGGCAAAGGCTCCCGGGCATCTCGTGTTTTCAGTTATATTCTTCTGTCCAGCTCTTCCTTCACCAGCTTGTTGATGATGGCAGGATTGGCTTTTCCTTTGGTCGCCTTCATGGTCTGTCCCACCGCAAAGCCCATGATCTTGGTCTTTCCGTTTCTGTAGTCTTCCACCACATTGGGATGAGCATCCAGCACTTTCTTCACTTCAGAAAGAATGAAGTCCTCATCACTGTTCTGGACAAGTCCCTTCTCTTCCACAATGACCTTGGGATTCTTTCCTTCGACGAACATGAATTCCACCACTTTCTTGGCGATGGCAGTGGATATGGTACCCGCCTTGATGAGTTCCAGAAGATCGGATAGATCCTTCGGCGTGAACTTCAGCTCGGAAATCCAGGTGCCCTTCTCATTCATGAGTCTTGAAACATCCCCCATGAGCCAGTTGGAAGCCCCCTTGGCATCTCCGGAAACCTTTGCGGCATCATCAAAGAAGTCCGCCATATCCTCTGTAAGGGTAAGCACCATGGCGTCATAGGAAGGAATGCCGTATTCGCGCACGAAGCGCTCCTCCTTCTCATGAGGAAGCTCCTTGATGCTCGCCCGGATGCCTTCAATCCACTCTTCGCTGATATTCAGGGAAACCAGGTCGCCTTCTGGGAAGTAGCGGTAGTCGTTGGCCATTTCCTTGGACCGCATGAGCACCGTCGTCTCCGTGGCTTCATCCCACCTTCTGGTTTCCACTGAAAGCTTTTCACCCTTTTCAATGGCAGCCAGCTGCCTGTCGAACTCGTATCGCAGGGCCTTTTCCAGGGCTTTGAAGGAGTTCATGTTCTTGATTTCGCTTTTCACACCGTATTCGGAAGCTCCTTTTTCCCGGATGGAGATGTTTCCATCGCAGCGCAGGGACCCTTCCTCCATCTTCACATCGGATACCCCAAGAGAAAGCAGGATGGATCTCAGCTTGGTGAGATACTGCGTCGCTTCTTCAGGAGTTCTGATGTCGGGTTTTGAAACGATCTCGATGAGGGGAACCCCGGAACGGTTGAAATCCACCAGGGTGCCTTTGCTGGAATGAAGCTGCTTTCCCGCATCCTCTTCCATATGGATTCTCTCCAGGCCGATCTTCTTCTTTTCCCCTTCCGCTGTGGTCACTTCAATGTACCCGTCATAACAGATGGGAAAATCATTCTGGGTGATCTGATAGCTTTTGGGTGCGTCCGGATAGAAATAGTTCTTGCGGTCGAACCGGTTGAACCGGTTGATGCTGCAGCTTAGTGCAAGCCCCGTCTTTATGGCCTTGTTCACCACTTCAAGGTTTACCCTGGGCAGTGCCCCTGGGAGACCCAGACATACAGGACACACATGGGAGTTGGGTTTTCCGCCGTACTGGGTGGTACATCCGCAGAAAGCCTTGGTTTTTGTTGAAAGTTCTACATGGACTTCTAGTCCAATGACTGCTTCATAGTTCATCTTTTCTCTCCCTCCTATAATCCTGGTGTCATGTCAAGCTTCAGGCTGTCTTCCACCGCGTAGGCGATGTTTAAGATGCCCTGCTCGTCGAAGTGGTTCCCCATGATCTGAAGACCCAGAGGAAGTCCCTTGACCTTTCCAGATGGAATGGATACAGCCGGAATTCCTGCGATATTCACAGGTACAGTATAGATGTCGTTGAGATACATGGCCATGATGTCTTCCGTATTGTCTCCGATCTTAAAGGCCGGAGTCGGTGTGGTCGGAGAAATGATGGCATCATAGCTTTTAAAGATCTCCTTGTATTCTTCCTGAATGAGTTTCCTGACCTTCAGCGCTTTGCTGTAGTAGGCATCATAATATCCTGCGGAAAGGACATAGGTCCCCAGCATGATTCTTCTCTTCACTTCCGCGCCGAACCCTTCGCTTCTGGATTTCTTGTAGAGGTCCAGAAGATCCGCCGCGTCATCCGCCCTCTTTCCGTATCGGATGCCGTCGAATCTCGCAAGATTGGAGGAAGCTTCTGCGGAAGAGATGATGTAGTAGGCCGCCAGAGAGTAGTCTGTAAGCTTCAGGTCGATGAAGTCAATCTCTGCTCCACGATCCTTCAGCACTTCAATCATTTCCATCAGATTTCTTCTGGCGTCCTCATTGAGCCCTTCTCCAAGAAAGTCCTTGGCGATGGCGATTTTCTTTCCACGGATGTCTTTGCTGAGTCCTGTGAAAAGATCCACCTTCGCTCTCTTGTTGGTGGTGAAATCCATCTTGTCGTGACCGCTGATGGAGGTGGTCAGAAGTGCCAGGTCCTTCACATCCCGTGCAAAGGTGCCTACCTGATCCAGGGTGGAACCGAAAGCGGTGACCCCGTATCTGGAGATGTTTCCATAGGTAGGCTTCAGCCCGGGGATGCCGCAGAATGCCGCAGGCTGCCTGACGGAGCCTCCCGTATCTGTGCCCAGGGAAAGCGGCACTTCCATGGCGGAAACCGCTGCCGCAGAACCGCCTGAAGAGCCACCTGGCACTCTTTCCGGGTCATGGGGATTACGGGTGATCTTATAGGCGCTGTGCTCCGTGGAGGAACCCATGGCGAATTCATCCATGTTGAGTTTCCCCAGAATGATGGCACCCTCTTCCTTGAGCTTTGTCACCACAGTGGCATCATAAGGCGCAATGTATCCTTCCATGAACTTGGACGCGCAGGTGTTCTGCATGCCCTTGACGGAAATATTGTCCTTGATGCCTACAGGAATGCCCGAAAGCATCCCTCCGGAAATCTTCTTCTCATCGATTTCTCTTGCTCTTTTCAGACTTTCTTCCTGATTGACATAAAGAAATGCATCCACTTTGGGTTCCACTTCTTCGATTCTCTGAAGAAAACTGCCTATGATCTCTTCGCTCTTCACTTCCCCTTTTGCCAGAAGATCCTTCAGCTCATGGGATTTCATTCTATATAAGTCCATTATGCATCCTCCCTGTCTATCACACTGGGAACCTTCAGATAATCATCCGCTCTTTCCGGCGCATTCATGAGAAAATCTTCCGTGGTGAGAGATTCCTCCACCACATCTTCCCGATACACATTTTCGATATAGAGAGGATTCACAAGAATTTCCACCTCGTCCGTGTCCAGTTCCTGAAGTTTGTCCACATAGGAAAGGATCATGTTAAGATCCCCCACCAGTCCGTCTTTTTCTTCTTCACTTATGTGGAGCCTGGCCAGCTCCTTGATATAGTCTACGTCCTTTCTGGATACCGCCATATCACACCTCCATAAATTATTCTATCTACAAGGAAAAAGTTACGACAGGAGGTCATAACTTTTCCGCAAAAAACCTTATACTATTTTAGCATAACTCTTTCTAATATACATTAGACAAGAGAAAAATTAACTGAATCAGCGCGAAAACAAAGGAGAATATGCTGTACTTCATATAGCTGGGATACTTTCTGGCATTGTAGTAGAATCTCAGTCCCCAGATCATCAGTCCCACAAAAAGGGAAAGTCCGATGGGGAGATAATTCCGGAAAAGCTCCATCTGCAGAACGCCGTTCAGGCTCAGCACGGTGAATCCGATGACGAGAACCGTCACTGCCAGCATCAGCCATCCCAGGCTGCCCAGCATATTTTCCATGGTCACCCTTTTCCTATACTTCTCATCCATTCTTCTCACCTGTCATATCCAGAAACTCCTCTTCCGTAAGGGTTTTGATGCCCAGCGTCTGCGCTTTTGCGAGCTTGGAGCCTGCTTCCTTGCCGTAGACCACATAATCCGTCTTCTTTGAAACAGAGGAAGTCACCTTGGCGCCAAGAGACAGAAGCTTCTCTTCCGCATCCTTTCTGGTGAACTTTTCAAGCGATCCCGTCAGGACCACCGTCTTTCCTGTGAAAGGACTTTCAATGACTTCCGTTTCTTCGTGGATGATTTTCACCTGCTCCAGCAGCTTCCCGATTTCCTCCCGGATCTCCTCCGAGGAGAAGAAGGTCAGAATATTGTCCGCCACAATCTCGCCCACATCATTCACCGCCACCAGCTCTTCTTTCGTGGCCTTCATGACATTTTCCAGGGTCTTGAAGGTGGTCTCCAGATCCCTTGCAGTGGAGATGCCCACATTAGGAATCCCCAAAGCATACAGAAAAGCATGGAGTTCTCTTTCTCTGGAATTCTCGATGGCGGCAAGAAGATTCTCCGCCTTCTTGTCCTTGACCTTCTCCAAGGTCATGAGTTCTTCCTTGGTAAGGGTATAGAGGCTGGAGACTTCACGGATGTCGAGCTTTTCAAACATCTGCTCCACGGTCTTCTCACTGAGTCCTTCGATGTTCATGGCATCTCTTCCTGAGAAATGCACGATGCTCTTGATGAGCTGCGGCTTGCAGGAAAGGGTGTTCTCGCAGATCAGGTGCGCTCCGTCCACGATGAGCGGTGTACCACAGGATGGACAGTGCTCTGGTGGCAGAATTTCTGTCACGCTTTCCTCCATCTCTTCATCCACTACCCCCATGATTTCGGGAATCACATCACCTGATCTTCGAACCAGCACCATGGAACCGATGGATACACCTTTTCTCTCTATGTCATCCATGTTGTTCAGGGTGGCACGCTTCACCGTGACGCCGGACAGCTCCACGGGGTCAAGAATCGCCGTGGGATTCACTCTGCCGGTTCTGCCCACGTTCCACTCCACATCCAGAAGCTTCGTCACCGCTTCTTCTGCTTCAAACTTATAGGCGATGGCCCATCTGGGGAACTTGATGGTGTAGCCCAGAAGGTCTCTGGTCTTCATGTCATCGATGGCGATGACGACACCGTCGATATCGAAATCCAGACTTTCCCTCTCCTCCTGGATCTCCTTGATGAGCTTTTCCAGGGTGGTGAAATCATCCGCCTCTTTGAAATAGCCGTCCGTGAGAAAGCCCTTCTCTCTGATGAAGGCGATCATCTCCCTGTAGGTTCTGAAAGGCTCCCCTTCCTTGTATCCTATATCATAGAAGTACACCGTGAGGTTTCTTCTTCTGGTCTCCGCCAGATTCAGATTACGAAGCGCTCCTGCGGCACCGTTTCTGGTGTTCTTCAGTGGGGTATCCGCTTTTTCATTGTATTTTCTGAAGGCTTCCTTGGTCATCATGGCTTCTCCATGGATTTCAAGGAGATCTTCTGAATCGATACGCAGTGGAACAGACCCGATGGTCTTCACCTGGGCCGTCACTTCTTCGCCCACGGCTCCGTTTCCTCGGGTGGCCGCAGTCACAAGGATTCCGTTTTCATCATAAGTGGCATTCACCGTGAGACCGTCGAATTTTCTCGTGACGATGTATTTGAGCGCCGGCAGCTTCTCTTCATGGGTCTGATTGTAGCTTTCCACAAACTCCATGTTTCTCTTGTGCCAGGCACTGAGCTCCGTCAGGGCCTGTGCCTTGTCAAGGCTCCAGAGCCTGGCTTTATGCCTGTGCTTCACAAAGGAGGCCAGAGCCTCATCGCCCACTCTCTGGGTGGGAGAATAGGAAAGCACATATCCTGTTTCCTTTTCCAGCGCAGTCAGCCTGTCATAGCGTGCATCATATTCCTTGTCCGAAATGCTGGGACTGTCAAAGGTGTAGTATTCTCTGGCATAGGTGTTCAGCTCCTTGACCAGCTCTTCTATTTCTCTTCTTTTTTCTTCCATACGAATCCTCTGGCTGACAAACAGCCGTCTCCTTACAAAATATTCAATCCGATTTTCCCTTACGCCATACTAGGCCAGTTCCAGAGGAGCCAGACTCAGCATAAGATGCTTGATGCCCATATTGTCGAAGGCGATGGTCACCTTCACGTCTCCCTTGGCATCCATGGTGCTGATGATGGTGCCCACACCGAACTTCGGATGCTTCACCTTGGCACCGGGTTTCAGATCCTCCGGACCCATGGCTTTATGTCCAGGCACATCCAGAATCCTTGCGGCATCCTCCAGGGCTTTTTCCACATTGTAATCCGTGTATTTCAGATTCTTGTCCGTATACTTGATGGTATGGGGATTCACATTCTTTCTGTAGGCTTTCTTCTCGTCATTGAGATACTCCTTCAGTGCCGATGGAATGTCCAGTATGAAATCCGATGCCGGATAGGACACGATTCTGCCATAGACCATGCGGCTTTCCGCATAGGTCAGGTAGAGCTCTTCCATGGCTCTTGTGATGCCCACATAGGCAAGCCTTCTGGACTCTTCCATTTCCTTGGGGTCGTTAAAGGAGGAGGAACCCGGAAACAGCCCGTTTTCCATGCCCACCATGAAGACCACAGGAAATTCCAGCCCCTTGGCGCTGTGAAGCGTCATGAGCGTCACGCTGTCCGCATCTTCATCATAGTTGTCGATATCCGCCACAAGAACCACCGTCTCGAGGAAATCCGCAAGGCTTGGCTCTTCTGTCTTCATCTCATACTCCAGCACCACATTGACGAATTCCTCCAGGTTCTCCACACGGGAGATGTCCTCGGGGCTTTTGGATTCCCGAAGCTCCTTGAGGTAACCTGTCTCCTTCAGAATATGGTCCACCAGCTCCGAAAGCTTCAGATCCAGCTGCTTTTCATTGAATGCCAGCACCATGTCCCGGAAACCGCGTACTGCAGACAGGGCTCCTGCGGAAAGAATGCCGTATTCCTCCACTTCCAGAATGGTATCGAAAAGACTTTCCTCCTGGGCGTTGGCGTTATCCTGCAGCTTCTCCACGGTGGTGTTTCCGATCTTACGCTTCGGCACATTGATGATTCTTCGAAGGCTCACCTCATCAAAGGGGTTGTTGATGATTTTGAGATAAGCAAGAATGTCCTTGATTTCCTTACGGTCATAGAACTTCAGTCCGCCGATGAGCTTGTAGGGAACCCCTTCTCTCATGAGGGCTTCTTCAAACTTTCTGGACTGGGCGTTGGTTCTGTATAGAACAGCCATTTCCCTGTAGTTTCGTCCGTCTCTGTAGAGCCTTTCCATTTCACGGACCACAAAGTTCGCCTCATCAAAATCATCTGTGGCACGGTAGACTTTGATCTTGCCTCCTTCATCCTTGGTCTTCTTCAGGGTCTTCTCTTTTCTTTCCGTATTGTTTCTGATCACCGCATTGGCTGCTGCCAGAATGTTCCCTACGCTTCGGTAGTTCTTTTCCAGCTTCACCACTTTAGCCAGCGGATAATCCATCTCGAAGTCCAGAATGTTCCGGATATCGGCTCCTCTGAACTGGTAGATGCTCTGGTCATCATCGCCCACCACGCAGATGTTCTTATGGTCTTTCGTCAGGAGCTGCACCAGTCTGTACTGGGCATGGTTCGTATCCTGATACTCATCCACCAGCACGTATCGGAACTTGTCCTGATATCTTTTCAGCACGTCCGGAAACTTCTCGAACACCTCCACGGTCTTCATGATGATGTCGTCAAAATCCAGCGCATTATTCTGCTTCAGCTTCTTCTGATAGAGGATGTAGGCATCCGCCACCTTGTTCAATCTGAAATGATACTCGTTCTTCTTCTTGAAATCCAGCGGTGTCTCCAGAAGATTCTTCGCCGTGGAAATGTGGCTGATGATCTCCTTATCCGTCAGATCCTTCTCATCGATACTCAGCTCCTTGGTCACCTGCTTCATGAGGGACTTCTGGTCATAGCTGTCATAGATGGTGAAATCCTTCTTGTATCCGATGGCTTCAATTTCTCGTCTTAAGATTTTCGCACAGCTGGAGTGAAAGGTGGAGATCCACATATACTCTGCCGTGTCCCCTACAAGGGTCTTCACTCTTTCCTTCATCTCACCGGCGGCTTTGTTGGTGAAGGTGATGGCAAGAATCTCGTATGGACTGACCCTCTTTTCTTTGATCATATAGGCGATTCTATGGGTCAGCACACGGGTCTTTCCCGAACCTGCACCGGCTAATATGAGAAGCGGCCCCTCGGTGGTTGTGGTCGCGATATATTGCTCTTCATTCAACAGTTCTTTTAAATCCAAAATCTCATCTCCTTCTTTCTCAACCTAAATTATAACACAGAAGAACCCCTTGAATATAGGATAAATTCGAACAGATGTTTTATGCCAGAGTACAAAAAAACCTGAACGACTTGCGTTCAGGCTTTAAAAATCATTTTCTCTGAAAATTGGGGGGATTCAGAGAAAGTTTAAAAGGCATTTGTATAACCTATTGGGGGGTGGTTATACGACAATAAAAAGGGGCTATACATCTTTTTATTCTGTCCTTACATGAATGATTATAATCCATCTTTCTCTTCATTTTCAACGGTTTTCAGGAAGTTTCAGAACCTGACATTTTGAAACCTTTACATTTTGATAAAGCGAGATGTAAACCATTAATTATTTACATTTGTGAGGGCGGAAAGCTCCTCTTCCGTGAGTTCCCGGAAGTCTCCTTCTTCCAGGTCCTCATCCAGCTTCAGCGGCCCGAAGGAGACTCTCTGAAGGTAGGTCACTTCGTTTCCTCTGGCATGAAACATCCGCTTCACCTGATGAAACTTCCCTTCTCTTAAAGTCACATGCACTTCCTTGGCATCTTCCTCGAAGATCTCAAGACCTGCCGGCATGCACTTGTATCCGTCCGAGAGGACCACCCCCTTTTCAAAGGCCTTCACATCCTCCTCGCTCGCCTCTTTCTCAAGATAGGCATAGTAGACCTTGTCCACATGACTCTTGGGCGAGAGCAGTTTATGATTCATTTCCCCGTCGTTGGTGATGAGAAGAAGCCCTACGGTATCCTTGTCCAGCCTGCCCACAGGGGCAGGATCAAAGGCCTTGTAGTCAAAGGGCAGAAGATCGATCACCGTCTCATCGTGATTGTCGAAGGTGGCGGACACCACCCCCTGGGGCTTGTTCATCATGAGATAGATGTATTTTCTGTAGAACACCTCTTCTCCTTCGATGATGATCTTATCCTCTTCCGGGTCCACTTTGAATCCCGGGTCCGTGATCACTTCCCCCTCCACGGTGACGACCTTCTTCTTGATCTTCTCCTTGATTTCTCTTCTGCTTCCGAATCCCATATTGGAAAGGACCTTATCCACTCTTTCTTTCGCCATACTACTTTCTCCTTTTCCGAAAATGATGTGGGGAAGACCCGGAAAAACATTCCGGGTCTTCCATGCACTTCACTGATTTCATTTCTGTTTTTTACTGGTCTATATCTTCTGCCGCTTCGTTCTTCGTGAATCCGCTGCCGGTTTTTCCTTGCGAAAGCTACAGTCTCTTTTCCAGAGCCTCTTTCAGCTCTTCATAGCCGGGCTTTCCGAGAAGAGCGAACATGTTCTTCTTGTAGTCTTCCACACCAGGCTGGTCGAATGGATTGATGCCCAGCAGATATCCGCTGACGGCATTGGCCAGTTCGAAGAAGTAGACGATGTAGCCGAAGCTTTCCTCTTTCTTGTCACGAAGACTCAGGACGATGTTCGGAACGCCTCCATCCAGATGCGCCAGAAGCGTACCCTTGAATGCATTCTTGTTGACTTCGTCCATGGTCTTTCCTGCCAGGAAGTTCAGCCCGTCCAGATTATCCTCATTGGCTTCTATGGTGAAGCTGGAATTCATGTTTTCCACGTTGATCACGGTCTCGAAAATATTACGGGTTCCATCCTGAATGAACTGTCCCATGGAATGAAGGTCCGTGGAGAAGTTGACGGAGGCCGGGAAGAGTCCCTTGCCGTCCTTGCCATGACTTTCGCCGAAGAGCTGCTTCCACCATTCTGAGAAGAAGGTCAGCTGTGGTTCGTAGTTCACCAGAATCTCGATGTCTTTTCCTCTGTTGTAGAGCGCTGTTCTTGCAGCCGCATAAGCGTAGCATTCATTGTCCTTCACGGAATCGCCCTTGTAGTCTTCTCTGGCCTTGGCAGCACCCTGCATCATGAGATCGATGTCGATGCCTGCAGCCGCTATCGGAAGCAGTCCCACTGGTGTCAGCACGGTGAATCTTCCACCCACGTCATCCGGCACCACGAAGGTTTCGTATCCTTCTTCCGTGGCCAGGCTCTTCAAAGCACCTCTCTGCTTGTCGGTGGTGGCGAAAATTCTCTTTGCCGCTTCTTCTTTTCCGTATTTCTTCTCCAGATAGTCCTTCATGACTCTGAAGGCTACCGCAGGTTCTGTGGTGGTTCCTGATTTTGAAATGACATTGACGGAAACGTCTTTTCCTTCAATGATATCCAGTACATCATTGAGATAGTCTCCGGATATGTTCTGTCCCAGAAAATAGATTTCAGGGGAATTTCTCTTGTCCTTAGGCAGGGAGTTGTAGAAATGGTGACTCATCATCTCGATGGCCGCCTTGGCACCCAGATAGGAACCCCCGATGCCGATGACGATGAGCACATCAGAATCCTTTCTGATCTTCTCCGCCGCCTTCTTCACACGGTCGAATTCCTCTTTGTCGTAATCTCTTGGCAGGTCCACCCAGCCAAGGAAGTCATTTCCTGCTCCTGTCTTGTCATGAAGCATCTTATGGGCAGTTTTCACCAGCGGATCCAGATACTCGATTTCATGAGGTCTCATAAAACCCTCAAGTTTCGATAGGTCTACTTTTAACATAAATTGCACCAGCCTTTCTATTTTTTCTTTGGTTAACAGCTATATTATATCATAGCTGACCAGATAATGAGTTCCTATACTGTTTTCAGAAGACCGCTTTTTTCGCCCGAATCTTCGCATGACAGCATCCTGAAACCTTAGATCTCAGAATCATGTTCACGGAATCCACCTTCCTTCTTGCCGCAACCCTGCTTCCGCATTTGGAGCAAACGAGGATATATCCGTTTTTCTTTGTCCTTGGGAGAAGCTCCTTGAAATACGTATGGGTGGGAATCCCCAGATCTTCACAGACCTTTTTGAAATAGGCATCATGTTTATGATTTCTGTTGTCCTTCACATTGGCATAGAAGTGCGCATACTCATGGAGGATGACATTTCTCACCACGCTTTCATGATAATATCCTGAAAGAAGGACCTGCGCAAAGCGGAACGCATGGGGAATGATGTTCCCCTCCTTTTCTCTGAAGAGAAAGGAGCCCATGGTTTTCTCCATCCTGCTGCTGATTTCCACAGGCACAAAGGCACAGTCAAAGCCCATCTTCTCTCCGGTTTCTCCGAGGAGCTTTCTGACATCTTCAATATTCCAGACCTTGTTCATGGAAAGCCCCCCTTACTCTGTGTTATTTCAGCTTGAAGATCAGCTCCAGCGCTTCTTCCAGCTGCTTCTTGTCGATTTCATCCGTATCACTGAGCACACAGCTCATGAGATTCTCCGTGACAATGAGATTGATCACCTTGTCTACCCCAGCACGCACTGCCGCCAGCTGTATGACGATTTCCCTGCAGTCTCTGTCCTCTTCGATCATCTTCGTGATGCCTCGGATCTGCCCTTCTGTTCTGCTTAGTCTGTTCATGAGCTTCTTTTTGTCAGCCAAAGTTCTGTCTCCTTTACTATCCTACTTGATACTTTTAAGTTTTTCTTCCATTTACTGATTCCATTATAGCAAAGCTCAGAGAAAAGTTCATGAAAAATACACCCAAGGGTATGAACCCCTGGGTGTACTCATTGGAACTGTAGTTTATCTGCTTTTGAAAATCAGTTTCAGTGCCGCTTCCACACGGTCTTTCTGGTCTTCCGCCTTTTCTTCTGCAACGCAATGGAGAAGATTTTCCGTGACCATCAGTGTGATGACTTTATCAATACCCGCTTTCACTGCGGAAAGCTGCGTCACCACATCCGTGCATTCCCGATCTTCATCGATCATCTTGCTGATGCCTCTGATCTGGCCTTCCAGCCTGCTCAATCGGTTGATATAGCTTTTCTTATCTTCCAAACTCTACATCTCCTCTGTACGCGGACATGCCTCCCATTACATTGACGATTTTATATCCCTGCTGTGCAAGGTACTTGGATGCCATGGCGGATCTTGCTCCTGACAGGCATAGCACATGATATTCCTTGTTCTTCTCAAGTTTGTCAAGATTTGCAGGAATGGTTCCCAGAGCGATATGCTGTGCTCCCTTGATGTGTCCTGATTCAAACTCGTCGATTTCTCTTACATCTATAATGTTCAGGTCGCCCTTTCTTAAAAGCTGCTCGAACTCCGCCATCATTACTGAATTAAACATATTACTTAATCTCCTCTTTCTTTACTATACTATAGATATTGAATGCGCCATCCAGATTCACTGCATGGAATCCTTTCTGCTTCAGCATTCTTTCCGCCATGTAGCTTCTCTGTCCGCTTGCACAGCTCACAACAACAGTCTTGTCCTTTGGCAGCTCATTGATTCTGCCTCTTAAATCGTTGATCGGAATATTCATGAATCCTTCTATGGATCCGTCTCTTTCCACTTCTCTTGTGTCTCTTACATCCAGAAGGAATGCCCCTTCTTTTCTCATATCCTCCAGCTCATACCACTGAATGTTGTTCGAGAACCCTTCCATGATATTGGTTGCCGCATAGCCCAGCATGTTCACTGGATCCTTTGCAGAACCGAAAGGTGGTGCATAGGTGAATTCCAGTTCCATGAGGTCATCCACTTTAAGATTTCCCTTGATGGCTGTAGCCAGAATATCGATTCTCTTGTCGACACCCTTCTGTCCTACGCCCTGTGCTCCGTAGATGGTTCCATCTTCCGGATTGAACAGCATCTTCATATAGATGGAAGATGCGCCTGGGAAGTATCCCGCATGGTCGTTGGCTGTAACGTGCACAGCCTTGTACTTCATATCTGCAGCCTTAAGCTGTCTTTCATTCAGTCCCACGGAAGCTGCAGACATCTCGAATACTCTCACGATGGCTGTACCGATGGCACCCTTATTCTTCCTCTTGTATCCGCTGATGACATCCGCCACCTGTCTACCCTGTCTGTTGGCAGGATTGGCCAGTGGAATCATGCTGTCCGCTTTGAGAATCTGGTTCTTCACGATGATGGCATCGCCTACCGCGTAGACATCCTTCACGCTGGTTTCGTAGTTTTCATCCACAAGGATTCCACCACGCATACCCAGCTCAATGCCGGCTGTCATGGCCAGTGCATTTTCAGGAAGCACGCCAACAGACATGACGGTAAGATCGCTTTCCAGTCTTACACCGTTCTGAAGCTCCACGATTTTTCCTTCATTATGGAAACCGCTGGCTGCAACGCCTGTGTAGACCTTGATGCCGTTCTTCTCCAGCTCGTCTTTCACAAAGGCGGACATTTCAAAGTCGAATGGTGGAAGGACCTGGGGCGCCATTTCCACAACGCTCACATCAAGGCCTCTGTTGTGAAGGGCTTCCGCCATTTCCAGCCCGATGAATCCGGCCCCGATGACTACTGCCTTCTTAGGTTCCTGATCCTTCATGAAACCTGTCACAGCATCCACGTCCGGTACATTTCTCATGGTGAACACATTCTTCGCTTCTGGAAGTCCAGGTGTGTTCGGTACAAAGGGTCTTGCTCCTGGGGAAAGAATCAGCTTGTCATACTCGATGGCATATTCGCCTTCTTCTCCCTTTACAAGGATCTCCTTCTTGTCAGGATTTATGGAAAGCGCTTCCGTATTGACTCTTACATCCAGTTCGAATCTGCCGCGCAGGCTTTCTGGTGTCTGGACCAGAAGCTTGGATCTCTTTGTGATCTCCCCGGATACGAAATAGGGCAGTCCACAGTTGGCAAAGGACACATAAGGCCCCTTTTCCAGAATGATGATTTCAGCATCTTCGTTCAGTCTTCTTAATCTGGTTGCTGCTGACATACCACCGGCAACGCCACCTACAATTACGATCTTCATTATTTTCTTGCTCCTTTCCACATGTTCATACCGCCCTTGACGTTGATTGCATCCACGCCCATTTTGGTCAGCCTTTTCGTTGCACTGGAACTTCTGGCTCCAGACTGACAGATCACATAGACAGGACCTTTTCCTGTATAAGTGTCCACCTTTGCCAGTGGAAGGTTCTTCGCACCGGGAATATGTCCATTCTTGAATTCATAAGGTTCTCTTACATCAAGGATGGCTGGTCTCTCTTTCAGTATCGCCTGAAGTTCGTCTGTTGTTACGGATTTTGTCTTATTCCAAAACATCTTATTACCCCTCTTTTTTTATCTATCGGTTGCTCATACGCTTAAAAAACAGGAGGAAGCTTTATACCCCCTCCAGGTATGTTTAGATAATACCATAGGGGGGTATGCCTGTAAAGGGGTTTTTGATAAATATTTTTTAACAATCTTTTTTCCTCAAAAAAAAGAGAATGCATCCGCACGCTCTCTTTCATCCATCCATTTCATGATTTCTGTTTTCTCTGACTGATCAAGGCTCCGACCACAATCATAGCCATGGAGACCACTACCAGCGGCAGTGCTGCTCTGTCAGGAATTTCATAGACAAAGCGGTTGACCAGGGAATAGATCACATAGATTCCGATGCCCAGCAGGGTCAGAATATGCGGTTTTTTTCTCAATGTGCACCCCCGTTTTCATATTTCGATCTTACTTGCAGGCCACTTTTCCCATCTCCTGCTTCCATAACTCTTCTATCCCATATCTTTTTTCATGTAGTATCTTGTGTGACCTGGCGGGCAGTTCTCAAGAACGCCGAAAACCTCAAAGCCGTTCTTACTATAGAAGTCTTTCGCCTGAAAGTCGAAGGTATCCAGATGAATCATGCTGCAGCCTTCTTCTTTCGCCACATTTTCCATCTCCTGGAGGAGCCGCTCTCCGTATCCCATCTTTCTAAACTCTTCTTTCACCCAGAGCACATCGATGGCCATCACTCTCCAGCAGTAGATCACGCTGTTTATCCCTGCGAGGATTTCACCCTCTTCATTTCTCACGACCCGATTCACCGGGATGAATGCCGGCTCCTGTGTGAAAGGAACCTTTTCCTTATTGTATGCCACAATCCCGTCGTCGATGAACCTGCAGTCTTCTCTTGTGCTTCGCTCCATGGTTCCTCCATTCATCTTACGCTCTTTCCCCCATTTCCGTCACGAACAGCTCATGCATGGGCTTTTTCATCTCCACTCCTAGGGCAGTGAAGGAAAGATGGAGTGCTTTCAGTGTTCTGTATAATTTTTCTTCTCTTGCATTTTCTCCCATGTGTCCGATGCGAAACACCTGGTTTCCCAGATAGTCAAAGGCTCCTCCTATGAGAATCCCGTGCGCTTCAAGCATCTCGTCTTTCAGCATACTGAATGAAATGCCTTCAGGCAGTAAAATGGTGCTCACCGTAGATGCAAAGCCGCTCTTGGCATAAAGCGCAAGACCTGCTCCAGTCACAGCTTTCCTTGTGGCTTCGGCCAGAACGCTGTGACGCTTCTCTATTTCTTCCTCTTCCAGAATCACCTTCAAGGCTTCTTCCAGAGCGTAGATATCACTCACCGGCTGAGAATAGGGAAACCATCTGTTTTCATACCATCCGTCAAAGATCATGAGATTGAGATAGAATCCCGCCACTGGCACTGTTCTCGCCTTCATGGCTCCTCTTGCATCTTTGCTGATGCCCACCAGAGTCAGCCCCGGAGGAGCTGAGATGCATTTCTGGGATGCACCGAGAACCACATCCATCTTCCACTTGTCCATCTCCATGGGTTCTCCCACCATGGCAGATACACTGTCCACTATAGAAAGAATCCCGTGGGATTTCAGGAGCGGACAGATTCTGTCCATGGGATTCGTGATGCCTGCAGGTGTTTCGCAGTGAACCAGTGTGGCCAGCTTAAAGTCATGATGCTCCCGAAGAAAATCCTCCAGCTTCTTCACATCCACCGCCTCATCATAGGGACTTTCAAAGACCGTGACATCCCCGCCATAGAGCTTCACGAAATCGATGAATCCATGACCGAATATTCCATTGTCGATGCAGAGGACCTTGTCACCAGGCTCAATCAGTGATGCACAGGCGGCTTCCAGACCCAGGATTCCTTCTCCGTTTAAGATCAGCACTTCTTCTTCCGTCTTGTAGATTTTCTGAAGAAGTTTCTGGGTGCTTCTGTATTTTTCAAAGAACGTCTCCTCCATGTCCGGATTCAGAATCGGCATGGCCATGGCTTTTCTTACCCTTTCTGTAACATAAGTGGGACCGGGGGTCATTCTCAGAATTTCTTTCATTACGCATCATCTCCAAATGTTATTAATCTTTTAATTTTTTTCATTGTCGCTTCTCTTTTCCATTGTATCAGACACTGGAAGCCCTTCCAAATGTTCCTTTCCTTCTCCTCGATCATGACTTTGTTAAATTTTGATTATCGAAAAATAATCTGCTATAATGCAGGCATAAAATAGAGACAGGAGGTCAATCCCATGCAGAAAATCGTACCGCATCTATGGTTTAATAAAGAAGCCCTTGAAGCCGCGGAGCTCTATCTATCACTGTTCGACCATTCAAAACTCAACGGAACTGTGATCCTTCCAGATACACCTTCCGGAGATGCCATGACTGTGGATTTCGACCTGGCTGGAATCAACTTCAATTCACTCAGTGGCGGTCCCTTTTTCAGGCTCAATCCATCCATATCCCTTATGGTCGCATGCAGGGACAAGGAAGAAGTCAGCAGACTTTATGCTGCCCTGAAAGAAGGAGGCCAGGAACTGATGCCTCTGGATGCGTATCCTTTCAGCCCCTGGTATGCATGGATTGAAGACCGCTATGGACTGTCCTGGCAGCTGATGCTGACAGAAGACTATGAATCCGTTCCTCGAATCAGGCCTGTGCTTCTGTTTTCCGGTGATGCTTCAGGGAAAGCGGAAGACTTCATAAAGACCAGTCTTTCGGTATTTCCCCATGCGGAAAAAGGAGAAGTTTCCTATTATACCCCCGAAGAGCCGCATCATGAAAAAGCTCGAATCAACTATGGCGAACTCACCCTAGAAGGCTTACAGCTTGTGGTCATGGACCATGGAGAAGGTGGCGATTTCACCTTCAATGAAGCTTTCTCTCTGATGATCAGCTGCAGGGACCAGAAGGAGATCGATTACTACTGGGAAAAGCTCTCCCATGTCCCGGAGGCCGAGCAGTGCGGATGGATCAAGGATCAGTATGGCATCAGCTGGCAGATTGTTCCGGAGGACATGAACAGAATTCTCTTTGAAGGCACGGAGGAGGAGATCAGAAGAATCACGGAAGCGTTTCTTAAGATGAAAAAACTGGACCTGGTAGAACTGGACCTGGCAAGAATCGGTGAGTAAGAGCTGTATAACGAAGCTTATGAAAAAGAACTCGAATCCCACACAATAAGGCATGGGACTTCGAGTTCTTTTTTTGTTTATTGAATCAGCGCATCAGAGAATGGGCCTTTATTCATAATCGGAACAGGGAAGATCCATTATCCTGGCATCCCTTCTTCTGATGAGCCGTAAAACAACCTTATTCCTTTTCTACTTGGCATGCTCCGCTGCATTGGTCCCGGCGACTCTGCCAAAGGTCAGGCTCATCTGGATGGACGTACCACTTGCAGGATACACCATATTGTAGAAGTTTCCATTGGCTGCTTCTCCGGCAGCATAAAGACCTTTTATCGCATTGCCGGAAGCATCCAGCACTTCCGCATCAAGGTTCGTTGCGATTCCTGTCATGGTTCCGAGAATCGCTGGAACAACCTTTACTGCATAGAAGCTTTCCTTTTCTATAGGCGTATGCCCAGTAAGCACTTTACCGAACTGTGTATCCTCTCCTGCCTGAATCATTTCATTGTATTTTGCCACTGTCTTTTCAAACTTCACAGCGTCGATTCCAGCCGCTTCTGCAAGTGCTTCAAGTGAATCCGCTTTGAAAGCGGACCCCTTTTCCACTGCCTTATCCAGAGCTTCCATGTAGGTGCTTCCGTCAAAGATCAGGTAGCTTACCTGTTCTGGCTGTTTGATCAGTTCCTCGTAGAAGATCGGATAGTCGATGGTCTCATTGACGAATCTTTCTCCATTCAGATTCACATAGAGGTATGGCATCCACATCAGAGAACATACGTCAGTGGTGTAGGCGACTTCACCAGCCACTGCTCTGAATCCGATGACGCCGCCGTTAGACAGAACAGAAGCTCCAGCATCTTTCGCCATCACAAGTCCTTCGCCACTGTTTCCCATACCGGCGAAACTTAAATGCCCCTCTGCCTGAGGTGCATATTCCTTGACAAGTTCAGTGCTTCGATCGAATCCACCCGTTGCAAGAATCGTGGATTTGGCGTTGTAGATGATTTCTTCGCCTTCGGCATTCACTGCCTTCACGCCCTTGACTGTTCCATCTTCTCCTTTGATCAGCTCTTTTACTGTCGTTTCAAGAAGGATGTCCACATTTTTGGATTCTGCATACTCTTCCATGGGGCGGATGATTCCTCCACCATGATGTGGTGATGTCACCGCTCTTGCCACAGGACTGATTCCAGTGGGTGCAGGCTCACCGAATTCCACTCCCATGTCCACCAGCCAGTTGATGGTCTCTCCTGAACGTTCTGCCACGAATCTCAGAAATTCCGTATCGTTCTTTCCGTCTGCGCGTTCACTCCAGTAGGTAACAAGATCTTCTACAGAATCTTCTACGCCCGCAGCTTCATGAAGCTTTGAGCCTGTTCCATAGACAATGCCTCCGGAAAGTATCGTACTTCCTCCTGAAACCGGAACTTTCTCAAGAAGCGCTACAGAAGCACCTGTTTCAGCTGCCTCGATGGCTGCTGCAAGACCTGCCGCTCCCGCTCCAACCACCACAACGTCGTAGTCCTTCGTTTCCGCCTTCGCGCCGCAGCCTGTGAAAACCGCCAGGGATAAAGTCAGTGCAGCCACTGCTGCAGATAATCTTTTTCTATTGAATTTCATGATGATGTCCCCTTTTCCTTCTTATTTCGCCTGATTCAGTGCTTCTTCGACCGCTTTCATGATTCCGTCGGATGTATAGGTTACACCGGAAATCGCATCCACCTCATAACTCTGTTCTTCAATGATTGCTGCAGGAATCTTCTCCAGTGCAGGATCAGAAACCCCTGGTGATTCATTGTGCTCCACGATCTCCACATCGGAGATCTTTCCACCGGAAACCGTCACAGCGACCTTGATTCCATCCTGAAGCCCTTCTGCTACACCTTCGTATGTTCCATCTTTCCACTCTGGTGTACTTGTACATCCCATGGCGAAAAGCATCATACACATTGATACCGCTACTATGATCCATTTCTTTTTCATCAAATTGCTCCCCTTTTTCCTGTTTGTTAATTTAAAGACATATTTTCGTTAAAAATAAGACTCCTTTCCTTTGCAATAAGCTAAGCTTTAAAACCCGGGTAAAGCAGAATTCATCTTATCACAATGGTTTGAAGCGTTATTTTCCGAATAACATACATGCATGCATGTATAATTCTTGTTTATTATAGTTTATTATTTAACGAATTTAAATAGATTCAGATAAAATTTTAACATAACTTTTTTTACTGGTTCTTTTAAAGGTCTTATCCTCTGCCACATCCTCCTGTCATTTCCACATTTTTGTCCCAACTCCCCTGAACCTGTGATAAAATATGAATCAGGAGGTGGTCTCATGTCAGAAAGAACCATGGACAAAGAAACAATAGATAAGCTCATTGATAAAGCCATCGAAATTTTCTCCACAAAAGGATATGCAGCCACGAAGCTGACAGACATCACCAACAGCCTCTCCATTTCAAGAGGCCCTGTCTATTACTATTTCAAAGACAAGCATGGTCTTTACAGCGCTGCATTTGATCGATTCGAGGAAGGTTTAAGACAGATCCATCAGGAAGTTTTCTCCACAGACAAGTCTTTCATAAACCAGGTGGAAGACATGATCTTTCAGTTTGTAAAACACATCTCCGTATTCGGAGACAATTTCTTCTTCATGGTAGATGAAATCCCGGAACTGGAAGAGATCCGTAGAAGATATCACACCATGAATCAGGAACTGTATGATGATAAATACCGTATGGTTGAGAAAGCCCAGAAGGAAGGCCTGCTGAAGACTTCCATGGAGCCGAAGAAAATTGTGGACTACATCTACCTCGTCTACTTCGCCATACTGGAAGGGGTCAACAGCAGAATTCTCTCTGATTATTCGGATGAGGAAATCAAAGACTGGATCCGAATACAGTTTGATGGTTTGAATAACCGGATCCGCGTGGACTGAAATAAGCAGAAGCCCCTTTACCAGGAATCCAGTAAAGGGGCTTCTGCTTATTTCATAATTAGCTGTTTCCATATAGAACTCCTCATTCTATGCAAGAAGGAGCGATACTAGCAATCCTGCTGCACCTACCAGGAACGGTGCGATGAGTAAATGTTTGAATGCTTCCTTATGACTCAAATTGGACAAAGTTAATAGGGCTATAACTACTCCTGAATGAGGCATGTTTGGTGCGAGGGTTGAAGCAGTGGAAAGAACACGATGAACTGTATCAGCATTCAACCCAAGATCGATGAAATAAGTTCCTTGTGTAGCCATAATAATTCCAATGGCACCAGAAGCGGATGCTGTTATGATGGAAAAGACGACTGTAACAATGGAACCAGTCAGTAGTTTATTGGAAAATCGATCGATGAATTGTCTTGTAAAGTCTGAAACAATACTATTAGCTGCAATAAAACTTCCATAGGCGATGGTAGAAGCTGTAGAAAGCAGCGGGATCAGGGCATCCGAAGTACCCGCATTCACTACATGAACATGTGATATTATATATTTATTATATACAAAAGATTCAACAATAATGACTGCAGTCAATGCAATAATAAGAATATTATCCACATTGAATGAACTACCCAATATAATAATCAGAATCAGCATGAAAATTGGTAGGAGACTCAGAAAAATCCCTGGTCTGTGATCTGGCTGATCCTGTTCCAGCTCTTCTGTGATAAGTTCATTTCCGTTTTTCATCTCACTTTTCACCACATAATGCATATAGGCAACGGAAACCACAATCATGACTGTAGTAGCTGCTAAGCCCATAAATGGAGCAGCCATAAGATTGGTTCCTAATGTTTTGGTTGGTATTACATTGATAACGGAAGGCGAACCTGGAATCGTACCTGCAGTAAAGGTCCCTAAACCCAGAATAATCGGTAGCGGGGCGAGTTTCCATGGTATATTCATCTTGCTGAAAAGTGACCTTGCCAATGGAACTGCCGCAAACATCACGACGAAAAGAGATACTCCACCATATGTGAGAATGGATGTTATCAGAAAAACAGTGATCATACCGTGCATTGGATTCTTGACATCAATGATCTTTACGGCTGCACTACTTATGGTCTGAATGCCACCACTGAGCTGAAGATATTTTGCCATGATTGAACCCAGTATGAAGATAAAGATAAAATCTTTCACAAAATCAGCCAGATAATATACATAGGAACCGGCATTGTCAAAAAGACTCTCCGTGAGACCAACTCCACTAAACAGCACTACAACGACTACTGCAACAGGTGCAGATAGAAGAACGCTGAATTTATTGAAGGATGCGAAAATTAGCCAAAGGATGGATAGAATAATTCCAACAAATAATAAATAATACACGTCATCTTCTCCTCTTTTTCTATGAAATATGATCTGGGTAACATTACATATGTATTGATGCGTACCTTTAAATTGTACTTCTTAAATGGATAAGCCTGGTAAAACATTTATTTTACCAGGCTCATGATGATTTCCTTACTTGTCAGCCAGTATTCCCATTCTCTTTCCTTTACTCTTTCAACATTCATAACAGTGATTTCTCATTTGAATAGTTGTTTGTATGGTATGGTATGTTGTTTTGCAAAATTTTCTGTTATTGATGTCTTCAGAGTGGTCTACTCGTTTCAGGTGAATCCAACCCTTTTATTGAGCTGGAGCCTTCTAAATTAATCCCAGTGATGCTACGATTAATGCGGTAACCAGTCCGATGAATGGAACAATACAGATGGCCAGGAAAATACCAGGGTAGCCTTCTTTGAATTTGAGACCTGCTACACTCAGAAATGTCACATTAGGGCCTGCATGAGGCAGCGAATCGAGGACACCTGCGCTGATAGCAGCAACTCTATGAAGAACTTCCGGATGTATTCCCCTTTCAAGAAAAGGTTCTGCAAATGTCGACATGAAAATTGTGATACCTGCGGAAGAGGACCCAGTAATACCGGCAATTATGTTCACAGCAATGGCAGTAGTGAATAGAACAGGCAGATTGATATTCAGTGCAAATGTAACCAGTGCCTGGAATGCTGGTGCAGCTTTCACAGCACCACCAAGACCTACAACAGCAGCTGTGTTCATCAGCGCGTTTACACTACCGGTCCCGCTTGTATGAAGTGTGTCTTTGAAGTCAAGTATGCGATTCCGATGAAGAATATATCCCACCACGATACCCGCAAACAAACCGATGATGACTGTAAATACAGCAGGAAGTCCGATGTTCAGGAAACGTTCTGCCAAAATGATACCAACAGTTACTGCTAACGGGATGATGGAACTCGCAAAACTTGGAAGCTTCGCTTCTTCTTCTGCAGAAAGCTCCGCAATATTATCATTCACGCCAGCCACGAAATGTTCTCCCTTGGCCTTTACTCTTTTCACATAAAGAGAATAAAGATAGAAACCTGACACGAACATGACAATGGAAGTTATGATACCAATGACAGGTGCTGCGGTGACCGTAGTACCAAGATAGGTCGTAGGGATGACATTGGTCAGAGCAGGGGATCCAGGCATGGCAGTCATGACATAGGATCCTGCTCCGAGCATTACAGCTCCGGGAATCAGTCTTCTAGGAATATCCGCTTCCTGGAAAAGGTAAAGTGCGATGGGATAGATTGCAAATACGATAACAAATACAGATACTCCGCCATAAGCTAGAATGGAAGAGGTCAAAACCGTAATAAGCAGTGCATTTTTCGCTCCGAATTTCTTCGCAAGGGTTACACCGACCATTCTGGCAGCTCCACTTCTTGACAGAATCTGTCCAAGCAGTGCGCCTAAGAAGAACATGATCAAATAGTTCCCCACGAAATTCTTCATATCTGTCGCATAGGCATCCGATAGCCCAAACCAAATACCAACATTATTTGTAATGATAGCTATAAGTGATGCTATAATTGTTACGGGAATGACATGATATCCTTTGTAAGCTGCACCGATCATAAAACCGATGGCTAAAAATAAACCTAATACACCAACAATTTCCATAGTGTTCTCTCCTTAATATTGGATTTTTACTTATTGCCCTGCTGCTTCTGCCTGAGTTTGAATACTTCCAGGAAGTTGTCATTACGTCTTCTTATCTTTTCTTTTCCACTTTCTTCTGTGTACTCATAGAAACCTTTGTTGGACCTGATTCCTACTGTATTATTATCCATCATCTCCTGAAGAAATGGATGCGGTTCTTTTCGATCATCAAGAACCGGAAAAAGCTTTTTGCTGACGTTATAGGTTGTACCGATTCCAGCAATATCCTGGCCTTCAAGCGGTCCAAGAAAAACATATCTGAATCCGATACTGTCCTTAAGAACCGTATCAATATCTTCTGCTGATGCAATCCCATTTTCATAAAGCCAGAATGCTTCTCTCATCAGCGCCATCTGCATACGATTTGCTATGAATCCAGGCACTTCTTTTTTTAGTACAATAGGTGATTTCCCGCAGCTTTTAAGATACTTCTGTACTTTTTCAAGTAGTTCAGGTTTAGTTTTTCCTTCCAGCTGAATTATTTCAACCAGAGGAATAATCTGAGCTGGCGCAAAATAATGCGTGATGATGAAACGTTCTGGATGACTTGCATCCTCCACAAGTTCTGTCAGCGGAATAGCAGAAGTGTTCGATGCGATGATGGTATCATCAGATACCACTTCTTCAATCTGACGGTAGACTTTATGTTTCAGGTCCAGCACTTCAGGTACCACTTCTACTACCATTTCTGCACCTTTCACCGCCTCACTGAGATCCGTGGTGAAGGTCAGATGGGAAAATGTGTTTCTAATATCTTCATCTGTGATGATTTCCTTCTCTTTCATGGCACTGAGACTGTCACTGATCATTTCTCTTGCTTTATCCAGTGCCTGGTCATTCAGATCATACATGGTCACGTCACTATTATGTTGTGCATAAAGCTGTCCGATTCCATGTCCCATGACTCCGCTACCAATGATAGCTATTTTTTTCATGAGTTATCCTCCTTACTATATAATTTGTTACATGCCACCGGTTACCATCAATTCCTCTCCGGTAATCGCAGCGGCCTTGTCAGATGCAAGAAATACGATTGAATCTGCGATTTCTTCTGGCTCCAGAAGACGCTTCATCCATTGCTTGCCTAGAATATGATGATTCATAGCCTCTTCAACTGTACTTCCATCCCTTTCTGCGAGTTTTGGCAGCTGTTTTTCAATCAAGTCTGTTCGAACTGGACCTGGAAGCACTGAATTAACAGTAATACCGTCCTTTGCTGTTTCAAGAGCCGTCACAGCAGAGAGTCCTAGAATTCCATACTTTGCAGCACAGTATGCGGATTTATACGCATCCGGCATTTTACCGTGGGCAGAAGAAATATGGATGATTCTTCCCCATTTTTTCTTTTTCATTTCTGGAAGTGCATGTTTAGACATAAGGAATGGTCCTGTAAGCATGACATTAATCAGCAGGTTCCATTTTTCAAT
Organism: Proteiniclasticum sp. C24MP; assembly: GCF_043951855.1. Lineage (NCBI taxonomy): Bacteria > Bacillati > Bacillota > Clostridia > Eubacteriales > Clostridiaceae > Proteiniclasticum > Proteiniclasticum sp. C24MP. The sequence continues at coordinate 96,689 of NZ_JBINJW010000005.1, read as the reverse complement.
CGGAAAATCCTCAACACTTGATATAAACTGAAGTCCTGCATTATTCACAACTACATCAACTGTCCCCTTATCGCTAAGCAGATTCTTATAGAATTCTACTACACTATCTTCATTTGTTACATCTAATTTATATCCTTTAGCATTTCCAAGAATTGAAGCTGCTGCTTCTGCAGCTTCAAAATTAAGATCTCCAACAGCAACGAAGTCTCCATTTGCTACAAACGCTTTCGCGATGGCAAATCCGATTCCCTGAGCTGCACCTGTCACTACTACTATTCTACTCATCAATTCTCACCCTTCCTATTTAGCACTGGGATTTTCAAGAAGTACTGCAATTCCCTGTCCACCACCAATACATGCTGAACCGAGAGCGTACTTCTTCTCCGGATGGTTCTTTAGCTCATACAGCATTGTTGTTATGATTCTTGCACCAGTCATTCCAAGAGGATGTCCAAGTGCAATTGCTCCACCATTCGGATTCAGTCTCTCATATAGAGGTGTTCCAATGTAATTACCTAACTCCTTCAGACAAGCTAAGGTCTGTCCTGCGAAAGCTTCGTTGATTTCGAGGATATCGATGTCTTCCAGTGTCAGATCATTGTTTTCCAGAATCTTTCGGATCGCTGGAACTGGGCCCATACCCATTTCACTTGGTTCAACACCTACAATAGCATAGTCCACCATTCTAGCGAGGATATCCAGTCCTTTTTCCTTTGCTACAGATTCTGTTGTGAAGATCTCATAACCTGCTCCATCGTTAAGTCCAGAAGCATTTCCTGCAGTAACAGTTCCTTTTCCATCTCTTCTGAACGCCGGTCTGATGGTTGCCAGTTTTTCAAGTGAAGTGTTTGGCTTTGGATGACCATCTGTATCTACTACTGTCACGTTCCCTTTTCTATCCTTGATTTCTACAGGTACTATTTCCTGAGAAAATCTTCCGTTTTCTAGAGCTCTTTTTGCTTTCATCTGGCTGTCGAAAGCAAACTGGTCTTGGTCTTCTCTTGAAATATTATATTTCTCCACAAGAATCTCCGCAGTATCTCCCATATGAGTGATCTGTGGATACATGCTTCTTGGCTGAGCATTTCTGTGACCTTCCAGATTCGCATCAAGCACCTTAAAGTCTCCAGATTTCAGCGGGTTGTATCTTGTTTCCAAAGGAAGGAAAAATTCTGCTCTTGACAGGCTTTCAGCTCCGCCTGCTGCGACGATTTTCGCATCACCTAGCACCAGGTCCTGATATGCATTGATTGCAGACTGAAACCCTGATCCACAGATTCTATTGACACTCATAGCTGTAGATTCTTTTGCACATCCTGCAAGTAGAGATATGACTCTTGAAATATTATTGTGGACCTGTGTACCGTTGACATGTCCAGTAACAACTTCATCAATCTCTGACAGTTCAATCTTTGCTCTCTTAGCCGCTTCTTTCAGTGCGATGGCACCAAGTTCCTCAGTGGGAACAGTCTTTAGTTCTCCAAGGTATGCTCCAACTGGAGTTCTGGCTGCGCCTACAATAACTACTGGATCTTCTATTCTTCTCTTCGTCATAATCTTCTCCTTATAATCTATCTTTTAAAGATTTTCGAAATAATGTGCAGGTGTTGTTTGAACATCATCGGGAACAATCAGTTCTGCTTCAGTAGCAGCCTTGATTTCCTCTAATGTGTATTCTGGATTGTATTCTCGTACTCTTATTCCTTCATCTGTTACATCAAATACGCCCATTTCTGTGTAGATACTTGTAACGACACCTTTGGCAGTCAGTGGTAATGTGCATTTCTTCAGGATTTTGGGTCTTCCTCCAGCAGTATGGTAGGTTGCCACGAATACCTTCTTTGCTCCAACACATAAATCCATCGCTCCACCCATGCCCGCAACCTTCTTGCCTGGTATCATGTAGTTAGCGATATCACCATTCTCTGCCACTTCCATGGTACCCAGTACGGTTGCATCAATGTGTCCACCGCGAATGATACCGAAAGAAACAGTACTGTCAAAGAAGGAGGCTCCTTTGGATATGCCAGTCTTTCCAGCACCTGCGTTAATAACCAGATCTTCCTGCTCAACAAGCTTCTTATCTTTTCCTTCTGTTTTCTTGATGACATCAAATGCAGTGGAGCCAAGTCCGATTACTCCATTTTCTCCATGCATCAGGACATCCATATCCTCAGTCACATAATCTGCCACTGCTGTAGGTAGACCTACACCGAGATTCACCAGGGAACCTTTCTTCAGATCTCCTGCAATTCTCTTCGCAATAAACTTTGCTGCTGCTGCTTTATCCATTATTTTCCTCCTTTTACAACTACGGCATCTACTAATACCTGTTGTGTATGAATATCCTGGGGTTCAATTTCTCCAAGTTCTACAAGCTGACCCACTTCTAGGATTGTGTAATCTGCTGCAGCGGCCATACTTGGCGCATGGGCATGAGCGGATCCATAGTATCTGCAGTTTCCTGCTGTATCCCCTATGGAAGCATATATTAATGCGAATTCTGCCTTTAAAGGTTCTTCCAGAAGATACTCTTCTCCTTGAACCATTACTTTCTGCTTTCCTTCTTCAACCAGCGTGCCCAGACCTGCTTTCGTCAGAACACCACCTAGACCATATCCGCCAGCTCTGATTTTTTCAGCCAGGCTTCCTTGCGGGTAGAGCTCTACTTCAAGAGTGCCCTCTGCATGCTGCACCACTGAGACAGGATTGGGTCCTATAATGGAACAGATGACTTTCTTCACCTGATTGTTCGTGAATAATCTTCCTGCCCCAAAATCCTTAACACCAGAGTCGTTGCAGATCAGTGTCAGATCCCTGACATTCTTTTCCACCAATGCGTCTATTACCGTATGTGGTGCACCATTTCCTCCAAATCCACTGATCATGATAGTGGATCCGTCTTTGATATTCTCAATTGCCTGTTCCAAAGTTACTACTTTGTTCAAAATTATTCCTCCTTTAAACTAGAAGTTTCGCTATAACCCGAAAACGCTTACAGTTCTATATAACCATTCAGTTCTGTAATCGTCTACTTTACAAAACTCATCTATCCATAACCTCGGGTTATGTTGATAAAAATAATCAATTTTATCATTGACAAATCATCAAATTGTTCATCTCTTTAGGGCTTCAGATTTAGAATGTCGTAATATCTCCAGTTATTACCCATTACTGAGATTTATACGGTTATTATAGAAACTTCCACCTTCCTTACACACGCGTTAAGTACTGCAATCAGCAAAAAAAAATAAAGGCGATCACTGATGGATCGCCTTCGTTGAGGATGTAACATGTTTATGAAACTGCTGATTTCTTACCGTATTTTTCTGTGTAGGCAGAAGTTCTGAAGTAAGCAGGTCTCTTATCCAGCAGCATAACTAGCAGATATGCAATTGGGCATGTGATCAGGTGTAGAAATACAACATGTGGGAGAACTGATGCTAACGATGGTATAAGAAGCCATAGTACTATATTTGCAAAGCTCACCAGAAGCACAACATTTGCGGTGGACTTCTTCGCTGTTTTTGGCAGATACAGTGATCCGATGAGAATGATGAAGTATCCTACAGATAGGGATAATCCTAATGTTGTAAACTGCAGAAGACTTCTTACATAGAATGCTGTAAACAGAGACACTAAAGCAAATACAAGTCCTACCAGCTTGGAAATCAGTAACTCTTTCCTGTTGTTTCTTTTTCCCTTCGCGAGATTCCTATAGACATCATTGACAAATAATGCAGAACCCCCGAGGATATAGGTTGTGGCTGAAGAAATAATTGACGCCCATAAACCCGCCAGTATAAATCCTGCCACCAGAGGTGGAAATGTCGTCACAAGCATCGGTAGAGCCGAAGCACTGTTTTCAAGACCAGGAAACTCTATCGCCGCAGCCATTCCAAGTAGTGCTGTGAAAAAACCAAATGGAAGCACCAGAAGCCCCGCTCCTATATATCCCCAGAAAGCCGCCTTCTCAGTCTTTGCGGAGAAAGCCATCTGTATGGTGGCTGTACCAGTGGGTACATTAACAAGAAACAGTGCAAGATAGGATATCGTTATGCCTAACGAAAGTCCTTTCGTAGGATGCGTAAAGAGTTCCCGGTCTGGTAGACTGGAAAGCAGGTTCTCCATTCCTCCGATATTATTCACAGCAAAAATTACCGCCACAGCTACAGACACATAAAGAAACACGATATTTACAACATTGGTGACTCCAGCGGAGGAGAGCCCTCCGATGAGTGTAATTCCAATGAAAAGGACAGCTGAAACAAGCATTCCTCCATTAAAGGAGAAATATTCAGGCATCAGGCTATTCAGAATAGATCCTCCAGCAACAAACTGTGCAACCATGATGGTATAGATCATGAAGATCTGTCCGACAGAGACTAATGCTCTGGTGGATTCCCCATAATAGTCTCCATAGACTTCCGTGACGGTAGTGATATTCATTTTCCTCAGTTTTTTAATAAACAATAATGCCGTAATAATAATACCTATTCCAAAAGCACCATCATACCATCCGGCAGAAATTCCGAACTTATATCCGTTCTGTGCGATACCAACGGTTCCATTTGCTCCAATGGCTGACCCGATAAGGGTAAACATGACAAGATACGGACCAAAGGATCTTCCAGCCAGAAGGTAACTTTCTGCATTTTCCTCCTTCCCCATCTCCATTTTCTTCTGTCTGATTCTTGCGTAATACGCAAACGCAAATAATGCAATAACATACACAACAATAACTAATAGTGCTAATAAGTTCCCGTTCATACTTTTCTCCTTTCGTATTCATATTTCATTTGCTGTAGCTGTGAAAATCATCATCAATCATAGATTTTCAAAATAATAATCAGGTGTTTTCTTAACATGATCGTCTATGATGAGCTCTGCTTCTGTAGCATCCCGAATTTCTGAAAGAGTAAATTGCGGATTGTATTCTCTTACTCTGAGTCCTTCAGAATTCACATCAAAAACGCCCATCTCCGTATAAATTGTTGTGACAACGCCCCTGGCTGTCAGTGGAAGTCTGCATTTCTTCAGAAGCTTAGGCTTTCCTTTTGTCTGATGATAGGTAGCAATAAAGACTTTTTTTGCGCCAACACAGAGATCCATTGCTCCACCCATTCCATTGAGCTTCTGACCCGGAATCATCCAGTTTGCAATATTCCCCTCCTGGTCCACTTCCATGGTGCCAAGTACAGTCACATCCACATGACCTCCGCGAATCAAGCCAAATGACGCACTGCTGTCGAAGAAAGATGCCCCTCTTAGTATTCCAGCCTTCGTAGAACCTGCATTAATAAGAAGAGCAGTTACCTCACTAACAGCATATCCTCTATTGGAGGCATTATTATATATCTCGTCAAGAGAGGTGCCAGAACCCATGCCAACCACGCCATTTTCAGCATGCATCACGACCTCCATATCATCAGAAATATAATCAGATACAGAAGTTGGAAGTCCTATACCAAGATTTACTACTGAACCATACTCGAGATCTCCTGCGATTCTTTTAGCGATAAACTTTGCTGCAGTATTCTTTTCCATTTTGCTTCCCTCCTGGGAATTTCATCAAGTGTATTCTTCATAATATCAACTGATTCATTCTCCCGACTTCAATATTTATCGTAAACGCTTTCACAATCATTAAACCTTTTTTCTGAATATTCGTCTAATACTAAAATTTCATCTTTCCATAACCAATGCTTATGGTATATACTGATTTTAATTAGATTTTTATCAAAAATCTCTTTTCCACGAAAGAAAATATAATGATTGTTTGATTGAAAGCGGGTGGTGATCCTCTGTGATTCACAAATTTTGCTGCTCACTGAAAAACAGACTCATGCATCAAACGATAATATGCAATTATAAATCAAGACAACGGGAGGTACTGATTATGAATATACTTCAACTGAAATATCTCGTGGCTATTGTAGAAAATGGTTTTAACATCACTCAAGCCTCAAAAGAACTTTTTATATCTCAACCAGCTCTCAGCAAATCTGTCTCTCAGATGGAAGCTACTGTAAATTTTATGATTTTTGAGCGTCATAAAGGCAGACTCTCTCATCTCACCGTCGATGGTCAGATCATTTATGACCATGCGAAGAGAGTCCTCTCCGAATATGATGAACTAATGGGAATCATAGAACTTCGTTCCAGAAGTGAGGAAGGAGAAGTTGTTTTAGGTATCCCGCCTCTTGTGATTACGACTTTATTCACTGACTTTCTCAATAAAATCAAATCCAAAAATGATCAGGTCAAAGTTACTGTTCTGGAATATGGCGGACATACATTGGAAGAAATGATGAAAAATGAGAAAATCAACTTTGCTATTCTCGTTGATTCAAACTTGTATCAGGATGATCATTTCAATTTTATAGACATTCATCTTAGTGAATTTGCTCTATACATGTCAAGAAATAATGAACTAGCGTCGAAAAAGTCAATTCATTGGACAGATCTGGAGAATAAGGATATAGCCATCGTTGACGATACCTATTCTGCACATCATATCTTCCAGAATCACTTGTCTGAAAACAATGTAAAGGTCAAAAGCATGTTGACTGCGTCCTCCTGGGATTACCTTTTTGCAAGCATTAAGGATCAGGATACAATAACATTCCTCCCCATTGCGATTCAGAATCTGTTCAATATGAAAGGTATAAAAGCTACTCCATTTACAGAACCTGTTCCATGGAAAATATCATTCTTCTGGCGAAAGAGAATTAATTATACCTCAGCACAGAATTATCTGATTGATTATTTCAAGTTCTATTTCAAGAAGAAACTGGACTGAAAGCACTAACATTCGTTGTTATGAAACCTCACCTTTAATATCTGTTTTATTACATGAAAGAGCCCCATCAGAAGACCAGTAACTGATCTTCTGATGGGGCTCTTTATCTGAATTCCTATGTTTACTGTAGAGCTTCAATCAGTGCAGCGTCTTCAATAAAAGCTTCAGTGTTCTGTCCTTTAAGACAGCAATCTCTTCTCTCGCCTGACTCTCGGTAAGCTCCGGCCTCTGCACTCTGCACTCTGTCATTTTCAGCTGTACAAGTTCATGGACATAAGCTGTGAAGAATCCGAAAGTCGTCATCCTCACATCTTCAAGGGTCATCTCTTCTCCGATCTGACCTTCCTCTTTGCCTCGGATCATGGCACGCTCGATCTGGTAGAGAACAATGCTCTCCATTTTCATTTGCATGTTTTCATCCATGTAGGATCCGCTTTTCATTTTCTCATGCTTCTCTGTAAGCAGCATGAGAAAAATACCGGTGAATCGTTCTTCCAGACTCTTTTCCAGATAGTCCAGTGCATTTCTTGCCATCCCTTTGAAGGTGGTTTCCTTGAACACAAACTCCGTAAGCTGCATGAAGCTCTGCTTCAGGTGATAGCCCAGAGCTTCTCTTATAATCTCTTCCTTGCTTGAAAAATATTCATAGGCTGTACTTTTTCCCATACCGCAGGATTCTGCGATATCCGCCACTTTCAATTCGTGAATCTGTCTTCCTTCTCTAAGAAGGGTCATGACCCCTTCAAAGATCAGGATCTGCTTTTGTGTGTACTTCTCCGTATTATGCATGAGTACCCTCCTCTTTAGGAGCAGGTCCGTTCTCTTCCTCCATGTCTCTCTTTTTTTCTCTGTTTAAGATGTCATAGAGAACCGGAACGATGAAGAGTGTCAGAAGTGTCGCATAGGAGAGTCCACCCACCGTAACCACGGCCATGGGCTGCATCATTTCCGCACCGCTTCCGTAGCCCATGGCAAGTGTAGCCATAGCTAGGACCGTGGTGAGGGCAGTCATGACAATGGGACGCAGTCTTGTGGTACCAGCCTTAAGCAGTGCTTCCCGCTTGGTATAGCCTCTTTCTCTCAGCTGATTCACATAATCCACGAACACGATACCGTTGTTGACGACAACGCCAGCCAGTACCAGGAATCCGAGCATCGATATGACCGAAAGCTCCATCCCCAGGATGTACAGCAAGAGGAATCCGCCTGTAAAGGCCAGTGGCAGTGTAAACAGTACAATGAACGGGGACAGAAGATTCTGGAACTGCGCCACCATGATGAGATAGATGAACACAATGGCCAGAAGAATCATGATGATCAGATCTCCCATGGTGTCCTGGATGGTCTCGTTCTCTCCTTCCAGTGTCACCACATATCCTTCCGGCACTTCCAGGCTGCTCAGCTTATCCTCAAAGTCTCTGCTCACAAGGCCGATGTTGTAGCCGTCAGCAATGGAGGCCGATACCGTCATGTATCTGCTGGAATTCGTTCTTCTTATGGACATGACGCTTTCCGTCACGGAAATGTCGGCAATGTCTTTCAGAATGATGGTCTTTTCTGTACCATCTCGTAAGGTAACATCCATGGAAAGGTCTCCGATGGTATCTCTTGAGAGGCCTTCCATACTTGGCTTCAGAAGCACCACAGGGTAACTGGTCCCCATCTCTGTGAGCTGCGTTGCAGTGATTTCCTCGCTCAGGGCAGAGGATACTTCCGCAAACACCTGTGCCACGGTGAGTCCCTCTACAATGGCTTTGTCCTTGTTCACTTCAATTCGGATTTCTTCTCCAGCATCTTCAAGGCCCGTAGTAACCTCATCGGTTCCTTCCGTTTCTTCCAGAAGAGCTGCCGCATCTCTCGCGATGTCAGCCATGGTGTCCAGGTCGAAGCCCTTGATCTGCACCTGAATACCGCTGCCGCCTAGGGCAGACAGATCCATATTGGATGCGGATACGGCGACTTCTCCACCCATGTCTTCCGTCACTTCATAGATCATTCTTTCCACGTCACGGTTGGTCATTTCTCTGTCGTCCTTCAGAAGAATATAGAATGTGCTTGCATCTGCACCCTGCATTCCTCCGCCTCCGCCGAATCCCATGAAGCCTGCTCCGCCGCCACGCATGACGCCAACAGTCTCCACCGCTTCTATGGATAGAATCTTCTCCACCACTTCATCATTCAGCGCATTCACTTCACTGGTCTTCAGACCGTCCGGCGCTTCATAGGTCGCAGACATCTGAGGGGAATCCACTTCTGGAATGAATGCTGTACCGATTCGAGTGACCCCGAAAATGCTCAGACCCAGCATGCCCACAGCGAAAAGAATCACCAGGGGCTTGAATCTCAGCGCCACGGACAGCGCCTTCTCGTAGGCGCGTGTTGTTCCATCAAACCACTTGTGCGGCTTCTCGCTGGTTTTTCGAAGAAGCGTGGCACCCATGGATGGAACCAGTGTCAGTGCCACAATAAGGCTGGCTACCAGGCTATAGGCTATGGTCAGCCCCATATCCGTGAAGAGCTGCCTTGAAATCCCTTCCGTGAATACGATGGGAAGGAAGACGGAAATGGTTGTCAAGGTGGAAGCGAAAATCGCTCCGGAAACTTCTTTCGCACCCTGAATGGCTGCCTCATCAGCAGGCATCCCCTCTTTACGGAGTCTGTAGATGTTCTCGATGACAACGATACTGTTGTCCACCAGCATACCTACTCCCAAGGCAAGACCCGACAGGGAGATCACATTAAGGGTAACATTACTGAAATACATCAGCACCACTGCAAAGGTCAGACTGATGGGAATACTCAGTGCGATGACGAAGGTCGGTTTCAGGTCTCTTAAGAAGATGATCAGTACCAGAATCGCAAGAAGTCCTCCGAAAAGAAGATTCTGCATGACGCTGCTTGTGATCATGTCGATATAGTCTCCCTGGTCCATCATCGGTGTGATGCTGAGCCCCTCGTTCTCTGCTTCCAGTCTCTCGATTTCAGCTTCTATGGCATCGGAGACCTCCGCCGTGGAGGAAGTACTCTGCTTCTGGAATGTCAGAAGAACACCGTTGTTTCCATTGACCTTGGTATAAAGTTCATCAGAATTGTCTTTCTTGCCCACTTCAGCCACTTCATTGAGGTAGATATCCCCGATGGGCTCCATGCTGAACAGAACAAGACTGTCGATTTCCTGTGGTTCTTCGAAATTGTCTCCCACTTTGACGAGAATCTGATCATCTCCCTCGGCGATGTATCCTGCAGGCATACTGAAGTTCTGCGCCTTCAGTATGTTGGAGATCATCTCTTCTGTCAGTATGTTGGTAAGGTCAGCGCTGCTCAGCGCTTCCTCTTTGGATTCTTCAAAAGTGGCCAGCCCTTTATCCAGTTCCGTCATACCGTTCTGCATCTGGACTTCGGCTTTGGCCAGCTCCACCGCCATGGTGATCTTACCCGCTTCCAGCTGCTCATAAGCACTCTTCGCTTCATTCAGTCCACTCTCCAGCTGTGGCTTCATGGCATTTAAGGTCATCTGCCTGATGTTTATGCTCTGAAGATCCAGTTCCACTGCAATCAGCGTCTTGATGGCTTCCGCAGCCTGTTCTGAAAGCTGCGCAGCTCCTTCCTGAGTCATTCCTTCCATATTTTCAGGAACTCCTGACTGGATACTGTCGAGAATGGCCTGAAAATCCTCCGGCGTGAGGTTTTCCGCACCATCCGGGAAGATGCTTTCAAATACGGCATTCATGTCCAGAATGCTGCCAAGCTGTTCTCTCGCCGCTTCCAGCGCCGCTTTTTCCGCGGTAAGACTTGCTTCTTCTGCCAGCAGGGCATTGAGATTCCCCATGGCACTGTTGAGTTCGGTACTTGCTTTTGCAATCTGCTCCTTCTGGTTCGTGGATTCTGTTGCCAGAGTCTTCTGACCGGATGCCAGGGCTTCCTGTGCATCCTTCAGCTCATTTTCCGCTTTGGCAAGTTCCGTCTGGATATTGCCTTTCACTTTTTCATTGAGGGCTGCAATCTTTTCCGGCACAAGTGAAATCTCCAGTCTTGATTCTACAAGTCCACTTCCAGTGACAGCCGCCACACCTTCCTGTCTTTCAAAGGAAGGCATAACCACTTCTTCTGCGAATTCTGAAAGCTCATCCAGCTCCATACCTTCCACATCTACACTGGCGACAAAAATAGGCAGCATATCCGGGCTGATCTTCATGAGAATCGGAGACCCGATGCCTTCGTCCATGGATCCTTTCACCTGGTCGATGCTTCCTGAGAGCTCGATCATGGCACTGTCCATGTTGGTTCCCTGGACATACTCCATGAAGATCATGCTGGAGTTCTCACTGGAAACGGACTGTATGCTGCTCAGTCCACTGGACGTACCCAGTGCCGCCTCCATGGGCCTTGTGACCAGCTGCTCCACCTTCTCAGGACTTGCACCTGGATAGGGCGTGATGACGACTACATAAGGCAGATCTATGGTGGGCAGAAGATCGGTCTTCATGCCCATAAATGAAATCACACCAAGTACAATGGTGAGTATCACCGCCACCACTACGGTATATGGTTTTTTTACGCTGTATTTCGAAAACATGTAAAATCCTCCTCGGAATCATCCGACCGAACGGTCGGTCGGAAATCTTTTCTCATTTTAGCACCATATAATACTGCTGTAAACAAAGAAATTCTTATGTTTTCCTTAACCCCTAAGGTCCCAGGTTACTGGAGCTTAGAACCATGGGACTTCTCCCATCATTATGCCTCTTCTCCTCTGATAGCTTCTAATTCATTCCGTCGTAAAACAGCCTCAGACATGAAATAGAACTCCGGATCTTCATCACGGAGTTCATGGCTTCCTTATATAGGATAGAAGCAGTTACATTTTCTCTTTCTGATAGTTTCTCAAGGTGTCATAGATCTCATCAAGGTGAGCAGAGAGGTCTTCATAGCCGTGATACCGGACATAGAGCACACTTTTCCCGATTCGCCCGAAGAACATCTGTGTATCTTCACTCTTTACCAGAATGGCATCATCAACCCCCTCGATGAAGAGCTCCTGATGCTGGATGGGTCTGTATCTGTAAAATTCCAGTGTATCTTCCATGAGCTCTTTGACAAGACGTTTTCCCAGGAAGGCGAACCGCACTTCATAGTATTCGCTGCTCAGGGAAGGGGAATAGGTTCCGGATCCATCTGCCCACATCTCTCCTTTCACTTCACCACTCTGATGGAGTTCATAGATGACCGGAGCAAGTTCTGTCCAGTCATAACGGATTTCCTCATCTCTATACCCGTCCTGGTCTTTGATGAAGCCTTCCTTCTGCTCAATATCCGTAAGCTGTATCATGGGAATGGGTTCACTGATCTCTGCAAGATTCTTCTCCCATCCTCTAGTCAGCAGAAGAAAAGAGTTGAATATCATGATCACGCCGAACAATCCCAGAATTCCGTTGATGACATAAGGCGCATAGCTTTTATGGTAAACACGCTTCCTGGGTAATTCTTCCCCCTTCTCCAGACCGTCCTGAAGCAGTTTCAGTTTCTTTCTGCTTGTATGGATCTGATAATAGAGAAATGCATAGAGAATCAGCATCATGACCTGATAGGAGCCGTTTCCGTACCGCACAGCATAAAGAATCGGCTGTTCCTGATGAAACACAGGCAGTAGAATCAGCACTGCAAGAAGTGGAACTGATATGAGATAGATGCGGCTTGACAGCTTCAGCTTCTTTTCAAGATGGGAAAAAGCATAGCTTTGGGTCATAGGGTCTGTATGCAGCTCCCTGAAGTCCTTATCTTCCGTGCTGTAGATATGGAATCCGTTCCTGATGGTGCATACATAGTCCCATCCATACGCCTTGTAGGCATCCAGCTGGTCCTCTCTGGGCTTTTCCTCTTCTCTCATGAGCGGTTCCAGCCGGTAGAGGACTCTTTTGGGCTCTCCTTCTTCAAAGTGCCCGTAGGTTGCAATTCTTTTAAGAAACAGTCCCTCCGCCGCCATATCGCTGAGATAGCTCTGCATGGCCGGTATGTCATAGATATCCACCGGAATCATTTTCCTTTTCATCTTCATAGCGTTACCTCGCTTTCTCCGTCCATGACGCACCTTTTAAGCCGAAGGAGCTCCTCCTGAAAGAGTCTTTTACCTTTGAGCGTAATCTCGTAGGTACGTTTTCTGCCTTCCACCGCTGTCTCCGAAATGATCTCTTCCTCTTCAAACCTTGCCAGGATGGTATAAAGGGTACCGGGACCCATGACCACCCTTCTTTTCGTCTTGTTTTCGATGAACTCCACCACATCGGTACCGCACATCTCCTCTTTCTGGAACGCCATGAGCACATAGAACATGCTTTCCGTCAGACCATCCAGCGCTTTCTTCGCCAATTTCAACACCTCACTTCAATATCAAGTATCGATATCATATAAGGATATTGTAATATCGATACTTGATATTGTCAACTGCACTTTCTTCCATTGATGTACAGATGTCAGTATTTCTGAAGATGAAATCTTCCTTTTCTCTGGAATACAAAATCACCCTCCATGTAGAACAGCTGCTTTAGCATACTGTCATTACAGGAGAGTGATTCTGAATTCTTTATTCTTATTCCTGCTCAGCCCTCTTCTCTAGAAAATCCAGAACATTCTTGTCCAGCCAGTTTCCAGGAATCATTCTTTCTTCGAAGTTCTCCACACCGCAGAACTGTTCATAGCTTTTCCTTGTTTCTTCATCATACCTGCCGTGCATAGACCCTTTGTAGTAGCCGAGTTTACCAAGAGATTTCTGAAGCTTTTCTACATACTCATGCTCTGCTGGAAGTTTCTCTTCCTCTTTCGTCTTCTGAAAGTACATCTCATGAAGCTGAAGAAGACGCTGAAGCTCTCTGATGGGCTGAGGGTGATCATCCACCCTGAGATCGATGGCCCTATCATTGTATCCTCCGTAGCTGCCTTTCTCTTTGACCACCAGAAGTGCCGCGGATTGTCTTCCCCTTTTGTCTCCCCCGGCATGCTGCGCTGCATCCAGTGCACTGACCAGCCGCTCCGCAAGGGTGCCGGAAATATTGAAAAACACTTCTTTCAGGGCAGTCACTGTCTCTTCACCGACGAGAATGTTCCCCTGGCAGGCAAAATTCTCACCGGATAAACCTCCTGCGTAGCTGAAGCAGTTCTTCCCGGTATAGGATACTCCGTTTCCGCTGGCATCCACGATCCCCACCTGTCTCTCTTCATGGTCCGGGTCCAGCGCGAGGAGTGCATGGAGCGTTTCTTCTGCTGTGTATCCTCTTTCAAGGAGTTCAAGACCTAATTCACCATAATGAAGATTGGCCATGGCCTGCGTAGCGATGGCACCTACACCCGCTTTTGCCCACGGAACCACTGCACCGACTCCTAAGAACTTAGATTGCACGGCAATGCCCAGCTCCTCTGTAACCGGGTCAAAACCGATGATGGAAAATGTAGCAATGTTCTTCATATAAACTCCTTTCAATCAGCTGATCCCGGTAATTATAAGATTCCCGAGAATGCCCGCCACTGCGCCGATGATGATGATGACAATCAGATCGAATCGTCTGGTCAGCTTCAGTGCGAATCCTAGAACGAAAGTCAGAACAGCCAGTACACTGATGTTTGCAAAGGCCACATCTCCGTCAAACAGCGCACTGCTCATCATGGATAAGGCTGCGATGGCGATGAGACCTACGATGCCAGGCTTGAGACCCTTCAGCATCTTGTCCAGAAACCCTATTTTCTTGTCTCTGAAGATAAAATACGCAAGAATGGTCATGAGTATGAACTGTGGGGTCACATTCCCCAGCGTTGCCACAACAGCACCAGGTAATCCTGCCACTTTCGTTCCTACAAAAGTGGCGGAATTGATGGCGATGGGTCCTGGTGTCATCTGCGAAATGGAAACGAGATCTGTCATTTCCTTCAGATCCATCCATCCCCTGTCTTCCACCACGAATTTCTGTATGAGGGGAAGTACAGCGTAACCACCGCCAAAAGCAAAGGCTCCGATCTGGAGAAACACCCAGTATAATTCCAGAAGTACCATCTACTTCACCTGCCTTTCATCAAAAATTGTGAAGGTCGCAAGACCGATCACAGCCAGCGTAATGATAATGATGATGGTATGCACATTGGCGAAATAACTTGCGGCAAAGGCGCCGACCATAAGCGTCAGGCTGAAATACCGGTGCTTCTTCATAGCCGCTTTGCCCATGTCATAGACCGTCAGAAGAAGGACTGCACTGATGACGCCCCCCATACCGATGAGTGCAGACTTCACCCAGAAGTTTCTGGAGAAGGCATCATAGAAATAGAACAGAATGGAGATGATGATAAGGCAGGGCAAAACCGATGCAAAAAGCGCCGTCAGTGCTCCCTTGAATCCTCTCAGTCTATACCCGGTGAGAAGAGATGTGCTGATGGCCATGGCGCCCGGTCCGGATTGGGCCAGGGCAACCAGCCCCAGCATTTCCTCTTCATCGATGAGTTTTCTCTTTTTCATGAACTCATCTCGAATAACCGGCACAATGGTATAGCCTCCACCGAAAGTGAATGCATTGATTTTCAGAAAAGTGATGAATATTTCTCGTAATCTGATTTCCTCTTTCATCGCATCACCATCAGTAGACAGCAAGGTTGCTGTCTGTTCTGGACTCCGTTCCTGCCGCATAAGCCCCGTTTTCCAGTTTCACAATGATCTGCCCTCGTCCGAAATGTGTGCTGTCGGGTTCCACTTCCACATCGTGACCCCTTTCTCTGAGCTTTGAAACAATATCCGCATCAAAGAAGGACTCCACCTTGAATGTTTTCTCCTTCATCCACTGCCATCTGGGCGCATCCAGCGCCATCTGAGGGTTCAGATTGAAATCCAGAAGGTTCGATACCACCTGGAAATGGCCCTGGGGCTGCATGTATCCCCCCATAACGCCAAAGACCACCTTGCATTTTCCATCCTTTATAAGCATACCGGGAATGATGGTGTGATAGGTCTTCTTACCAGGTGCAAGTACGTTCACATGTTCCGGATCCAGTTTGAAATCCGCCCCACGATTCTGCAGGGAAATGCCTGTTCCCTTGACCACCACACCACTGCCGAATCCCATGTAATTGGACTGGATCATGGAAACCATGTTTCCATCCTTATCCGCTGTATTGAGATACACCGTTCCACTGGATGAAGGATCATCATGACTGTGGAGCACGGCTTCGTCCTTGATCTGGCTATGTCTCTTCTTGCCGTAAGCCTCGGATAACAGAAGCTTCGGATCCATTTTCATATGACTGCTGTCCGTAATGTAATGCATGCCGTCAGCAAAAGCCATCTTCATGCTTTCGAACATATGATGATAGTAGGACGCATCATTTTTTGACACGTCATGGTTCCTGAAGATGTTCAGTGCCATAAGCGCCACCATGCCCTGTCCGCTGGGAGGAAGTTCCACTACATCATAACCCCTATAGTTCACTGAAAGAGGTGTAACCCACTGAGAACTGAATTTTTCCAGGTCTTTTTTTCGGAGATATCCTCCGTGGAGTATGGAATCCTCTTCCATGGCCATGGCCAGTTCTCCGTTGTAGAATGCATCGCCTCCACTTTCACCTATGCGTCTAAGCGTCGCTGCATGGTTGGGAAGCTTCACCATCTGGAAAGGTTCTGGTGGCAATCCATTGAAGGTGAAGGTGCGAAACCACTCCTTGAACTCCTCTTTGTCTCCATAGAGCTTCAGATTTCTTTCATAGGCGCGTTTCCACATCTTTGCCGTATTAGCCGCCACGGGAAACCCTTTTTCCGCATAAAGGATAGCAGGTTCCAGGCACTCCAGCAGCGTGAGATTTCCAAACCGTTCAGACAGCGTAGCCCAACCTTTCGGAGCACCCGGCACTGTGACTGGAATCCAACCATGGACCGGCATGGTCTCATGGTCAGCGCTGATCTTCTCAAGTGAGATTTCCCCTGGAGATGGGCCGTTGGAATTCATGCCATAAAGCTTCTCCTTCATCCAGACCAGGGCAAAGTTGTCTCCCCCTATGCCATTGGCTGTAGGTTCCACCACAGTCAGGCAGGCTGCGGTGGCTATGGCTGCATCTACAGCATTACCTCCTTTTTTCAGAATATCCAGCCCCGCCTGAGCAGCCAGAGGATTCCCTGTGGCTACCACTCCGTTGGCTGCACCCAGCGTCAGTCGCTGGGAGGAATAAGGTTGATGGTTCGGATCAAATTTCATGTATTTCCTCCTTGTACAGGTAAATTATTCATCTCACATATCTATGGTCTTCCTGCTGAATTCATTCTCCTGTCCGCTGAACAGATGACAGGCTACTGAATGATCTTCCTCCAGCAGAATAAGTTTCGGTTTCACCTTTCTGCATACTTCCATGACATGAGGACATCGTGTGTTGAAAGGGCATCCGGATGGAGCATTGATTGGACTTGGGATTTCTCCTCTGATCACATCCTCTTCCTTTTCCTCCTCCCTGGTTCTGAGCCTTGGAACAGAAGCAAGCAGGGATTGGGTATACGGGTGCATCGGCTTTTCAAAGATTTTCGCCGCACTGCCGTACTCGAAATTGTATCCGAGATACATCACCATAAGCCGATCGCAGAAATGCTTCACGACACCCAGGTCATGGGTGATGAAGAGATACGTCAGATCCAGTTCCTCATGAAGGTCAGTGAGCAGTTTCAGAATCTGGGCTTGGACTGAAACATCCAGAGCAGAAACGGATTCATCAAGAATGAGAAAATCCGGATTCAGCGCCAGAGCTTTTGCAATGCCGACTCTCTGTTTCTGACCACCTGAGATGGTGTTGGGATAGCTGTCATAATGTGCAGATTTAAGTCCCACTTTCTCAATGAGGTCCAGTGCCACTTTTTTTCTCTGAGCCGCATTGTAATCCGTATGAATCAGAAGTCCTTCTTCTATGATCTTCCCGATGGTCATTCGGGGATCCAGAGACGCAGCGGGATCCTGGAAAATCATCTGCATGTCCTTTCTCTGCATTCTCATTTCCTTTGATGTGAGCTTCGTCAGGTCTATGCTGTCAATCTTATGTCGTTCCAGTCTGTCCAGATAATGCTCAAACTGGGCACGTTCATGGATGGGCAGAATGTTCTTGCCTTTATAGCTTTCCGCTTCCGCAAGAAATCCGTTTCCTTCCGCTTTGGCTTCCGTGATTCTGCCCATCAGGTCCTTCATTTTCTCCTTGGATGCGCTAAGCGCTTCTCCTTCGGGCATCCCCAGACTCGCTTCCTGCTCTTTTTTCAGCTCCTGCTTCAGCAGAAAGACCTTTTCCAGATTTCTTGCCGCTTTTTCATAGAGCCTGCTGATTTCATCGATTTCCTTAACAAGGATCAGTGAACCGCAGATTTTCGCCCCCTCTCTGAGCTGTCTCGATGAATTCTTTCTGGCCTCTTTCATATCGTATTCAAGCTTCAGTATTTTCTTTTCCAGCTGAGAATGCTTCTTCGATTCTTTTTCGCTTCCTTCTGGATCAGTTTCCTCCAGCTGATGCGAAAGTGCATGAAGTTTCTCCTCATGCTTCAGAGACTCCTGATAATACAGGGATGCCTTCTTCTGATATTCGGGCAGTTTTTTCACTTCTTTCATGATATAGGAAGGGTTGAGATCAGACAGCGTCTTCCCATGATAGATCATGGCTCCTGATGATGCATCATGAAGTCTCAAAAGGACTTTACCAAGTGTTGACTTCCCACATCCGGATTCTCCCACCACAGCAAACCGGTCACCCTTGTTCAGCACGAAACTGATGTCATCCAGGGCTTTGAGCTGCTGGCGTCTATTCACTTTGAAGTACTTTTTCACTTTTCTTACTTCTATTAACGGTGTTTTCTCATTCATAAGCCAAACTCCTCTTCCACTTTGAAACAGGCTACAAAGTGCCCTTCATAGGGTTCCACCTGTTTCGGCTGCTGGCGGGCGCACTTCTCCGTAGCATAAGGGCAGCGGGGATGAAACCTGCAGCCTGACACGGGTTCTGTCAGAAGCGGTATCGAGCCGTCAATGGGCTTCAGTTCAAAATCTTCCGCATCGATCTGCGGATACGCCTTGAACAGTCCCTGTGTATAGGGGTGAAGCGGACGGCTGAATATTTCTTCCGTCTTCCCTTCTTCCACTTTGTCTCCTGAATACAACACTACTACGCGATCAGCTATCTCTCCCACTACACCTAAATCATGTGTGATGAAAAGGATGCCTGCATCCATTTCACGCTTCAGCGTGTTCATCAGTTTCAGAACCTGTTTCTGAATGGTCACATCCAGTGCAGTGGTCGGTTCGTCTGCAATGAGAAGAATCGGTTTTGCTGCGAGAGTCATGGCGATCATCACACGCTGGCGAAGACCCCCAGAGAGCTGAAAGGGATATTGCTTCATGCGGCTTTCAGGCTCTGGAATATCCACCTTTCGTAGCGCCTCCACCGCAAGCCTTTTCGCTTCACTCTTGCTGATTTTTCTGTCATGTTGTCTTATGTTTTCTATGATCTGAAATCCCACGGTCAGAAGAGGATTCAGTGCCGTCATCGGTTCCTGAAAAATCATACCCATCTTGCTGCCCCGTGAGAGTCTTCTCTCTTTCGCCGTCATCAAACCAAGGTTCTTCCCATTCAGAACCATTTCACCACCAGTCACCTGACCATTTTCCGGGAGAAGGTCCATCAGACAAAGCGTTGTAACACTTTTACCGCATCCTGATTCTCCTACTATGCATAAGGTCTCATTTTTATCGATATGGAAAGAAAGATTATGAATCACTTCATAATCTTTTTTCCCGATGGTGAACGTGGTGGTCAATCCCTTGACATCTAATACTTTTCCCATATTACCCCACCTTTTCATTTGAATTTTTCATTACTCCGCCAGTTTGAATGTCTGCACCTTGAAGTAGGTTCCAGGCAGAATGCTCACATTCTCATACTTCTCTGAGAAGGCAAAAGTGTTGAATGGATTATACAGTGGAACCACTACAGCATCCGTAAGTGCCTGCTTATTTGCAGCATCCAGTTTATCAAGACGCACATCCATATCCATGGTTTCTCTGCTTTCATTGACAAACTGATCAAAAGCATCATTCTTGTACTGAACACGCTGTGAGGAATTCACTGAATGAAGGTTCGGATCAAAGAATTCTGTTCCATCACCAGTTACGTTTGCCCAAGTCAGAACTACAAGGTCAAAAGCGTTTGGCTGTTTTGCAGTATCAAGGTAAGTTGCAAATTCCTGTGGCAGAAGCTCCACGTTGTTGAATCCGGCTTCCTTCAAGGATGCCTGAATGTATTCAGCTACGGTCTGGGTCGCCTGGACAGTTGAAGTCAGTATGACCACAGGTTCATCCTCGACACCTGCTTCTGCTACGGCTTTCTTTGCGGCTTCCAGATCAAAGCCATATCCGTAATTCTCCGCTTCTTCCTTATATCCGAAAACAGTGGATGGAAGAATGGAATTGGTTCCAAGCGCATTTCCTTCTAAGGTTTCAACATAGGATGCTCTATCGATTGCCATGAGCATGGCCTGTCTTACCTTCTCATTACTCATCAGCTCAGGGTTCTTGGCTGTGTCTGTTCTTAGTCCAAGATAAGTGATCTGTGAGCTCGGAGAGGTGACAAAATTGACACCAGGTATGTTTTTCACTCTGTTCACGTTGGTCAGCGGTACTACAGGCATGAAGTCCGCTTCGGCTGTTTCCAGTCTGGAAATTGCAGTAGAGGCTTCTGCTACAACTGTGAACACGACTTTCTTGATGTCCGGCTCTTCGCCCCAGTAGTTTTCATTGTATTCCAGCACATACTCACTGCCCGCAACAGCTTCGGTCATGACATAGGGTCCTGTTCCGACAGGCTCCGTCATAAGTGCGACACCATCAGAGTTTGGAGAAATCATCGCACTGTTCATATGTGCGAATTTCGCCACAAGCACACCATCAGGATAGCTCAGATTGAGTTTCACCTCATATTCTCCGATGACTTCCACCGATTCGACAGAGGCTGCGATGGAAGCTCTCGCTGAACCGTATTCTTTGTCCTTGATTCTTTCTATGGTGAATTTCACTGTTTCCGCATTGAATTTTTCACCATTTGAGAATGAAACATCCTCACGCAGCTTGATCGTAGCAGAAAGTCCATCCTCACTGCTTTCAGGGAAATCCAGCGCAAGATTCGGTTCATAGCTTGTTCCGTCCTGTGTTCTGTTATAAAGGGTATCATAAATCTGTATATTGATATCGGAAGACATGGAATCATTTGTAGTCAAAGGATTGAATCCTGTAGGCTGTGCATTCAGGATAATATTGAAAGGCTCGTCAGCTGACACGGCAGGCGCTTCCGCCCCGGGATTATCCCCCGATGCTTCCGGTGCTTCGTTTTTGACTCCACTGGCGCAGCCTGCAAATAATACTGCACTGAGGGCAAGGACCATGGCGATTCTTGTTTTTTTCATAATAATTTCCTCCTAAGCGTTTTCTTTTAGTGAAGGATCAAAAAGATCCGTTAACTTATCTCCAAGTACGTTGAAACTGATGACCAGAATCATGACTACAATTCCTGGTATGATGATGAGACTCGGCCGATCCCACATATATTCTTTTGCTGTAGCGATCATTCCACCCCATTCCGGTGCCGGTGGTGGAGTGCCTAGTCCCAGGAAGCTGAGTGTGGCAATGGACATGATGGATGAGGCAAGTCTCATGGTAGCAATGACAATGATGGTGCCCATGATGTTAGGCAAGATATGGTACAGAATGATTCTGAAATCATTGGCCCCCAGCGTTCTGGTTGCAACTATGAATTCCTCCTGCTTCACAGATAGAACCTTTGACCTCACCATTCTTGCAAAGGATGGTATGGACCAGATCGAAATGGCTATGGTCGCATTCAGGGTTGATACGCCAAGCATTGCCACAATCAGCATCGCAAGGAGAATTCCCGGAAAAGTGAAGAGCACATCCATCAGTCTCATGATGGGATTGTCCAGTTTAGGGAAGTACCCCGCCAATACGCCAAGCAGTACACCTGCCGTAAGTCCAAGAGCCGTTGCCGCCAATGCGACAATCAGAGTGATTCTTCCCCCATAAAGCAGTCTTGAGAAAGTATCTCTGCCTAGATGATCCGTACCGAGGAGTCTTCCCATGGAATTCTCCTTATCCCAGAAACCTGGTAATAATCTTTCCTTCACAGCCTGGTCCTCTGGTCCATAGGATGTAAGCACAGGCGCCAGTACAACCATAAGAACCACGATAACGATAAGAATCAGTGCCAATGTGGCTGTGGGATTCTTGATCAGCTTTTTAAAAGCCGCTTTTATTCCTCGTCTGTTTTCCATCAATCCACCCCCCTACTCATAACTGATTCTTGGATCCACCACTACATATAGAAGATCCACGACAAGATTCACAACCACAAACAATGCTGCAATGACAAGCACCGTACTCTGTACTGCAGGATAGTTTCTTGCATTAATGGAATTGAGAAGATAGGTTCCAACCCCATTGATCACAAATACTTTTTCAGTAACAATGGCCCCTCCCAGGAGTCCGCCGAAACTGGTTCCAAAAACGGTCAGAATCGGAATCATCGCATTTCTCAGGCCATGTATGATGACAATCCGATTGCTCTTAAGCCCCTTTGCTTTGGCAGTTCTTATATAGTCAGATTGGAGGACACTGATCATCGAGTTTCTTCCGATTCTCATGAACTGTGCCGCTACTGCCATCCCTAAAGCTGAAGCAGGTAGAACTGCCTGCTTGAACCCTTCCGCCGTCCAGAAGAAGTCCGTCATGCCTCCTGTGGAAAACCATCCGAGCTTCACCGAGAACAAAAGAATCAGCATACTCCCGAGCCAGAAATTCGGAATGGAAATCCCCGCCAGCGAGGTAGTGGTTAGAAGCTGGTCCACCCAGCTGTCCTTTCTCACCGCCGCATAGATTCCTATGGGAATTCCAATGAAGGTAGCAAGAAGAATTGCTGCAACTGCCAGATTCAAGGTGTAAGGAAGCCTTACAGCGATTTCATCTATGATCGGCTGTCTTGTGGTGATGGAAGTCCCTAAATCTCCCTGAAGCAGAAGGGAGAGATAATTCCAGTATTGAATCAGAAACGGTTTATCCAGCCCCAGGTATATCCTGATTCTCTCTACGTCATCCGCGGTCGCATTCACTCCAGCAACCAGTTCTGCAGGATCACCCGGTGCAAGGTAGAGACTTGTGAACACAATGAATGTGATCCCCAGCAGCAGCAGAATCATTTGTAATAATCTTTTCAGCACATACTTCCCCATTGAACCATCCCTCTCGCATATAATAACGAACAATAATACCCTTTTCTCGATATAACATTTGTGCTTGCAGCTTCTTCTTATATTCATATTTCTTTAGAATCAGCTGTTTATTCATATTTATTTCCCGATAAATTCTTATGACAGAAATTCATTGTTCGTTTAAATAATTGTATGAATATTATCATTTTATTAATTTACTGTCAATATATTTAACCTTTCATACTAATAACGGATAACGTTTACACTTTTGATAATAATATGTCAGTATGCCTGAAATTTCATGAAATGAAAATTATACCGTTTACATCTGAATCTGCATTGCCATATTTGAAGACAATGTTTCTCATTTCCTGTAAGATTCAGAAAGTTGCTTCGTTTTTCAAAACTTTTCATCATTGACTATATTCAACATGAAAAAATACAGAAAACTTACTCAGTAAGATTTCTGTATCCTTTCACCTTCTATATTTTTCAGACATTTCTCTTGTTTTTATACAATAATTCAAGTTACTCCCTGCATTTTAGATGTTATGTACTTCCCCTAGAACCCGGTCAACATCTGGAAATTCCAACAGCCTTTTCAGTCGCTTACATCCTTTGTCTTCAGCATGTCCTGAATTTCCTGCCAGGACTCCTGATCATATTCACGTTCTTTATAGTAGTAAGGCCTGTCTTCTTCCGTGATCTCTCTGATGATCCTCAGGGGATTTCCCACTGCTAGCATATCGGCAGGCACATCTTTTCCGACTACACTTCCTGCTCCGATGACTGCATTGTCTCCGATGGTGACGCCAGGAAGAATCACCGTGTTTCCACCGATCCATACATTATCACCGATGGTGACGGATATGCCATACTCATAGCCTGTGTTTCTCATTTCAGGATGAAGCGGATGCCCGGCTGTGTAGATGGCCACATTGGGTGCCACCTGCACATTGTTTCCGATGCTCACTTTCGCCACATCCAGCACAAGAAAATTATAGTTGGCAAAGAAATTTTCCCCCACTTCTATGTTATATCCGTAATCACAATGAAAGGGGGGCAGTATGTTCACCGTTTCTCCAGTCTTCCCGAGAATGTTCTTCATCATCTCCGGCAGCTTATGATGCTCTCTCGGATGAAGATGATTAAATTCATAAAGTTTTTCTCTGCAGACCATCCTTTCCTCTTCCAGTCCATCCATCCAGGCTTTATAAGGCAGCTCTTTCAGCATTCTTTCTTTCTGATCCATTTAATTCTCCTCAATTTCCATATTTTTATCAGAATCCATGTGTATCTCTATGGAATTACGCCAAGTCATCTCTATTCCCTCTTCCCTGATCATAGATTCTTATTATAATCCACCATCTCAATGGTCTGAGATGCAAGCTCAATCTCCCCGTGATGCTGTTCCAGCTCCTCCAGAAGTCTGGTGAAAAGCACATCTTTTGTGACTCTTCTTTTTTTGATGTCCACCACATAACGTAGGGACAAGGTGACCCAGTTGTCATCAAAGGTCAGAAAGATCTGATTTTCAAGGGTGGCATCTTCCAGCCTGAAGTGCTTCCGCATTTCAAACCAGGCGTCCTTCGCGCTGACGGAAACATCTCCGAGGACCTCATCTGATATTTTTTTGATGATGCTTCTGGCAAGCCTGATGTCACTGCCGAATCGGATGGGTATATGGATTTCATCCCATACAAACTGAAAGCTCGCTGAGTAATTGTATACTGGCGATGTAAAGATGAAACTGTTGGCCACCCTTACTATTCTTCCGTTGTACTGGTCACCGTCCACCCAGTCTCCGATTTCCATCAGCGTTGTTCGAAGAATGCCCAGGTCAATGACATCCCCCTTGATCCCTCCGAGAAGCACCCGGTCGCCCACCTTGAAGAAGTCACCGAAGAGAATGGCAAACCAGCCGGCAAAGCTTACAATGACTTCACGCAGCGCGAAGGTGATCCCCGCTCCTGCAAGGCCTAAGGTTGTATAAAGACCCTGAAATTTGTCACTGAAGGTGAATACGAAGATCAGAAAGATCACAAGATAGATGGTATTCATGACGATTTTCTTCGTGAAATACCATTTGTTCTGCTCCTGAAGCGTGGCATAAAACCGGTTCAGAATTCTCTTGGCAGACACATAAAGAATGATGGCCGCAAGAATGAATGCTCCCGCTCTGACATATAGTGGATTTATGGAATCAAAAAACTCTCTCATGGTTTCCTCCAGTTCCGTAATTGCTGTGACCAGCCCTTATATACATAATAACTGAATTGTCAGAATTTCTCCACCAGGAATCCTCACCGCGTCTCTTCCACAGGGATTCGTTTTTTTCATCACCCCGTTTATTCTCTCTTCTGGTCCGTTATAATGGATATATCAACACTACTTCGATCAGCGAAAAGACAAGGAGGACCCAATGAGATCAATTATCTTCTACAGCTCCTACTACAGAACAAATACAGAGAAAGTGGCACAAGCCATGGCTTCCGAAATCAAGGGAGAATTCAAGAACACGAAGCAGCTGAAAGACGTGGACTATGACGTCTCTTCCTATGATCTCATCGGGTTCGGGTCTGGTGTATACAGAGAAGACCTTTCTCCACAGATCTATAGACTCCTAGAGCATCTGGAACTGAAGGAGAAGAAAGTGTTTGTCTTCTCCACCAGCGGCATCGGAATGACTTTCTATAACAAAAGACTATTCCGTCACCTGAAAGAGAAAGGTGCTCTCCCCGTAGGAAGCTTCGCCTGCAAAGGTTCCTTCACTGCATCGGATTTCTCGAAAAACAGGATTTTTCATATGCTCGGAAAATCCGCAGAAGGGCACCCTAATCACAGGGACCTTTCCAATGCCAGAAAGTTCATCCTGAAAGTGATACATTACACGCGCAACTTATGATACTCCTGTTTCTACAAAGCTGATCCCTTCACTTTTTAAGTTGATTTTCTATGTAGTGATTTATTTCCGCTAGCATCACTTTTCTTCCGGGAAAGGCAGCTTTCCAGGAATCCGTAAGCTTCCTGATCCAAAGCTCTCCATCAGGCAGTTCTTTCATCTTGTCCAATATGGTAATGAGGTACTCATAGTGAGATCTGCCTCCTCTTTTCATCGCCAGCAGGTTCACTTCATGGGTGTATTTTTCCAGAATTTCCTTTGGATATCTTTCTCTGAGATCTTCATCATATCTTTCAAGCTCCTCAATCCCAGAAGAGTTCATGACAAAATCCAGGAGTCTGTCATATAACCCTTCCTCTTTATAGATCCGATCAACATATCTCATCTGAGACAGATGCTTTAAGATCTCATCTCTTTTCTTCTGCCATTTCTTCTCCCCAAACAAGCTCTTCAGCTCCCTGTAATAGTCCAGATCTCCCCAGAAGTCCTGAATAACAAGGTCCGTTAGCACTTCCGCATATCCTCTCATATTTTCCGTCCACAGATAGAGATCCTTCAGCATGACTTTCATTTCAAAGTCAGACCTGTAGACAAGAGATTCCAACCCTATACTGTCTTTCAGTATGGAGATTGCCTCTTCATACTTTTCACTTTCTATGCACCTGTGTACCCACTGTTTCCTGACCTCATAAACATACCAGTAATCTTTAATGATTTTCTTCAAGCGCTCATCCTCTGTGTCCATTTGTCTTAAAATCTCTACATACTGCAGCACCCAGTATCCCAGCACAGGATCATTATATCTCTGCCGTCCCTTCCTCTCATGCTTATGGACCCTCTCTTCTACATAGTGAAGTTTCAGGGGTAGAAACTCCGGTTCTCTAAACTCATTCAGAAGGAGATGCTCAAGCATCTCCTTCATATACTCATCAGAAACTTCATTAAGCTTTCTGATGATCCAGGAAAACATGGTTTTCTTGGCGGAAACTGTGACATCCGACAAGGACTGCATGCAGAGTTCAGCACAGTCCTCCAGAAGCAATCCCATGCTGCCACCTGAATCATCCATCTCAACAGCACCTACAGTATCTATGAGATGCCTAAACAACTGCAGTACTTCCGCATAATACCGGCCTTGTATGAGCAGCTTTGCTTCCTCAGTGAATAAGTCACTCAGTCCGTCCAGAAATTCCTCCATGACGTAGTAACGTATCGTTCCCCGGTCCGATAAGTAGGCTTTGATGTGCTTTTCAAACCTACTTCTTGTTCTCGCTGCTTCTTTCTTCACGGATTCAGGCTTAAGGTATGCTTTAAATCGTCTCAGCAGGCGTTCATCCTCATGAAGTGCTCGGATAATAAATTCTCTTACAACCTTTTCTTCCGCGTCCATCACCAGTCTTTCTGGACTGTTCTGGATCCAGTATTGCTTCATCTTCTCCTGTGCTTTCTCATCACCTTCAAATGCGTAAAGCACCGCCGCAATATGCTTGCAGATATGTCTTTCTTCCGCATAGGGACAGCTGCAGTGGACCTCCTTCACGATGTTTTCTCCAAACTCGATTCCCACCCCATACACCTTCGTTCCACGTACTGTAGCATATAAGGAATTTTCTTCCATAGTAAGCTTCCCTACATGTCCTTTATCAAAATAATCCAGTCCTCTTTCCAGAATATGATCCGGAAACAGAATCTGCCATCGGTATTCCATCATTCTTTCCTTTCCTCTATTCCATATTGCTCAAGAAGCTTTCTCGCATACACTACCCCTTCTGGAGTGATCCAGACACTTTTCGATCTGGACGGGTGTTTTCCCTGACTAATGAATCCCTGATCTGAAAAGCTGTTCAGCACCGTAAAAGGGTACCCCTTCCAAGATAGATTTTCCGTGGTGAATCCTCCTTCTTTCTCACTGAATCGGGTCAGATAGAGAAGCAGCATGGTCATTTCCTCCACTGCCTTACGAGCGTTTTTGTTCTTCATGAAAATCTCCTTTCCATCTTATTATTCTGTTCTCTTCCACTTACAGTATATCTAATCAACGATCTGCTATAAAGCAGAATGACTGCATAGGATCGCTCCCATTCAGTTTTATCAACCACAAAAGCAGATAACTTTGACAAAATATTCATAACGTTTCAAAACTATCCATGACCTGTGAAAATATAACAGGGCTTTCGCTTGTTCCATAAGCGAAAGCCCTTGAGTCATAGCTGATCATAATGCACGTCGATGGATGCCCGATCAGTTTCCAGATGCACCAGATTCTTCTTTCCTTTTTGAAGCAGAACCTCCACCCTTCCATCCAGAGATTCCTTGATCTTCGCCTTCATCTCTCCATGGTCCGGAGAGACCAGTGCCACAGGGTGGGCCTGCTTTGCTTTGATGACCACCCTGTGTTTTCCTTTCCCGAGGATCGCCACAAAGGAATCACCGCGCACCTTGAAGTGGAGCATTCTGCTCCCTTCAATGCTGGAGAACCTGTATTCCTTTCCCTCATGATGAAGAACGAGAAAGAATCCTCTGGCGTGCTGCCCTAGAACAGGCACTGTGGCATAGCTGAAGACCACGGAACTCTCTTTCCAGTCATTGGCCTGGACCCAGACATATTCCCGGGGGAAACCGGTGCCCCAATCCTTCTCCACATAGCCGGAAGCCTGATCTACAAACCACGTCCTTTCCCCGATGTGAAGCACTCCATTCACTGCATGGTCCATGCTGGTGATGGAATGGTTGCACTCATTGGGAAACAGAGTAAGCCATCCCATGATGCCGGGTCTGAAGAATGACTTTCTGATGGGTGTCAAGTCACTGAATAGAAATTCACCCTTCACCGGAATTCCATCCATGAGAAAATCCAGCACCATCCCTTTTTCCGTCAGTCTGTTCTTTCCGATGTGAAGAACGAAGGGATCCTTCTCATAGGAGAGCTCCTCTATAGGGAACCAGATATAGGATGTTTTCTGATCCAGGCTGCTGGTGAACTGAAGAAAAGCATGACTGGTCTCTTTATGGGTGGTATACCCCCAGATGACGGAAAACATCAGATCATTCTTCTGATCATCCACTTTGGAGAACCAGCCTTCAAAAGCCGCTTTTTTCTCCAGTCCTACCATAATACCGAACTGATTCATGAAGCACCTCGTTTCTTCAGATTTATTTTCCTTATTATCTCATGAAACAGTCAGAAGCGCACTGGTTCATCACAGTCTGTACGATAAAAATCTGGTGCAGAAGCAGGAGCACCTCTGCAGATTCTGAACATGGCAGTCCATAACACTTATAAAATATTAAATCATTCTACACCAGAACTTAAGAAATCTGTGATATCCTTTGACATATCCAAGAAAACAGCAATCATACTGTATGGAGAAAAGGAGTATTATATAATGAGAAAAAAAGGAAACGGAAATAAACACAGAATGACCTATCTCTTAGCCATGATGATGGTCATGGTTCTTACCCTATCCACCACTGCAGAGAAAAAAGCCTATGCATCTGAAATCACTCATCCGGTTTTCGCCTACGGGGAAAGCCTGACAGCAGAAGAAAAAGCAGCCACGGCGGATCTGCTTGATACAGGTGACGATACAAGGGAAATCGAAGTGAAGATCAATGAACTCAACGACATCCTTCACAACGACTATTCCTACTATCAGGTCTACTCCTCTGTCTACCTAGAACCTTCAGATGCCAGTGAAGGTGTCAACGTGGAAATCATAACCCCTCAGACCATCACTAAAATCACACCGGCACAGTACCGGAATGCGGCCATCACAGCCGGTGCTGTCAATCTCAACATCAGAATCGCATCCGTAAAAGCAGTGGATGGTTCCGGTGCACTGGCCGGTGTCTATAAGGCCTTCAGTGATGCCAATGCAGAGCTTCCTGAAGAGAACATCATCGTGGCCCAGGAAGAACTGGAGGAAACCTCCGACATCAGTGAGGAAAATGAAGGTAAGGAAGGATATTCCGATGACCTGCTCAATGCGGCCATTGCCGACATCAAAGCACAGATCCAGAAAAAGAAGGATGAAAGCAACGGTGAGATTTCACAGGACACCATCATCACCATCGTAAACACCGTCATCAACAACTACAATCTGGGTGATGTGCTCACAGAAGAAAACAAGGAGAGACTCATCGATCTCATGAAGAAGTTTTCTGAACTTGAATTCACGGAAGAACAGAAAACCGCCATCAAGGATTTCGGAAAGAATCTCATCGAAGAGGGCGGAGACCTTCTGGATGATGTGAAATCCACATGGGATGGTCTGGATGATGAAGTGAAGACCGGAATCACAGGCTTCTTCAAGAACATCATGGAAGCCATCGCAGACTTCTTCAGAGGGCTCTTTTCATAGACTGAACCAGGGAGAGGCATCATACCTCTCCCTTTTCCATGCTCGAATCTTCTTCCCTGCAGCGCATCAGCCGTCCTCTTTTATCTGATACACTAAGAATGAATCAGGAAGGATTTCATAATATTCATAAATACAGTAAAAGTTATTCATCTTATGGTGCTACAATAATGAAAAGGAGTGGATGATGATGCAAACCAATTCTCTCTATAAAATCCTCGGCGGCGCCATCGGATTTCTCATCGGCATTCTTGCAGGCGGATATATCGGACTGGTTCTCGGCGGAACGTTTCTAGGCGGATTTGACATCTATGAATCCATCGGCATGGAAGGCTATGAACTCACCACATATATCGGTGCCTTCATCGGCGCTGTGGCATTTGCCTTATGGGGCATCCGCATTGCTATGAAACTTTCCTCTCAGAAAGAGAAATAACAGCGGAATCAGATTTCAACTTCTGATCCCGCTGTTGTTCTATTTTATTCCGCAGTTTATCTTCAATCAGACTACTGCTTCTATAAAAATAATTCCTTATAGCTTTCCATGATCTCATTTTTATCTAGCTGATATCTGCCAAGATGCTCCCGAATCCCTTTTACAGCTTCGACTACGTCTTTTTCTTTTATCGCTTTAAAAATTCTCTCGTGATCCTCTACAATTCTAATATCCTTGATGGTCTGAAGACTGAGGTTTCGAACCCGGTCAAAATGGATCATCATAGAAGACATCAGCTTATAGGTATGATTCTTATCTACCGAATTGAAAATAAGCTGATGAAATTCATCATCCAGTTCTAATAGTTTTTCCGGATTATGATTATCTAGATAATACCTCTGCAGTTTGATGCACTCTTCCAGCTTCATAATGTACTCGGGGGAGGCTTTTTGTGCAGCTTCCTTTATTACAGCAGTTTCCAGCACTGTTCTGATGAATCTGGCTTCTTCAACAAGGCTCTGATTGATATTCGAAATAAACACACCTTTCTGAGGTAGAATTTCGACTATTTCCACTTTACTAAGTTCAATAAGCGCTTCACGGATAGGAGTTCTAGATAATCCTATTACCTGCGCCAGTTCATTTTCACTCACTAAAGTACCTGGTTTAAGCTCTAGCATAATAATATTCTCCCGAAGTACTCTCAGTGCAAATTCACTTGCTCTTTCTCTGGGGTCTTTTTCTCTGATTATCATATTAGCACCTACAATCATCATTCATTAGAAGTATACGGTTCTTCTGAATTATTATATACTGATTCACCGTCATACACAAAGCAAATCCGCTTATTTCATCTTACCGATTGCTTCCCAAAGTCCCATCAGATAATTTGCACCCAGAGCTCTATCAAATAAACCATATCCTGGCCTTGCTTTTTCACCCCAGATCATTCTTCCGTGGTCCGGTCTTACATAGCCTGTAAATCCGACCTCGTCGTAGGCTTTCATGACTTCGAACATATCAATGTCTCCACAGGTGGAAAGGTGTGCGGATTCATCAAAATCCTTCTCATTCAGATGCTTCACATTTCTGATGTGTGCAAAATGGATTCTTCCCTGTGCTCCGAACTCTCTGATCATGCCAGGAAGATCATTGTTAAGATCTGATCCCAGGCTTCCTGTGCAGAAGGTCAGCCCGTTATAAGGACTTTCATTCAGAGAAAGAAACTTTCTGACATTCTCTCTGTTTGTGATGACCTTTGGCAGACCATATAGCGGCCATGGCGGATCATCCGCATGAATGGCCATTTTTATATCATACTTTTCAGCATATGGCACAACCTTATCCAGAAAATACTTCATATTCTCCCAGTAGGTTTCTGTGGTCATATCCTGATAGAAGTCGATATCCTTTGCCATGGCATCCAGTCTTTCCGGTTCCCATCCTGGTAAGGAATAGCCTCTGGCCTTTTTCGCCATGACATCCGCCATGACTTTCGGATTCATCTCAAGAACCTCTTCATGACGATAGGCCATGACCTGACTTCCGTCAGGAAGTTCCAGAGACAGATCGCTTCTTGCCCAGTCCATGACGGGCATGAAATTGTAGCAGAGACATTTCACCCCTACTTTGGAAAGATTCTCCAAAGTGCTGATGTAGTTTTCTATATACTGGTCTCTTGTTGGCAGTCCTTTTTTGATATCCTCATGGATATTCACACTTTCAATGACCTCCATCTCAAGGCCGGCTTCATTGATTTCCTTTTTGAGACCTTCCAGTGTCTCCAGTGGCCAGACATCTCCCACAGGAATTTTCGGAAGGCATGTAGCCACTCCGGTTACTCCTGGGATCTGTCTGATTTCCTGAAGGCTTACACTATCGTCTCCGAAGGGAAACCATCTTAAAATCATTTTCATTTTGTCCTCCAGTTATGCTCCAAATAGTAAATTAGGTAAGAACAGCACCAGGTCTTTCCACAGAATCAGGACCAGTACAACTGCAATGATTGCAATCAGAAACGGAACGGATTCTTTTGCTGTCTCTTCCGGTTTGCACCCCATAATATTTGACGTGGTATAGAGTGCGATACCCACCGGTGGCGTCATAATACCCATTGTAACGATGGTCATCATGATAACTCCGAACTGAACTGGGTCAATACCAACTCGTGTTACTACAGGTAGAAGGATTGGAGTCAGCAGCAGTGCAACTACTGTTGTTTCAACAAACATTCCTGCAAACACAAGAAGCAGTATGACTATAAACAGTAATATAAGTGGATTGCTCGTAACGCCGATGAGGAATTCCGCCATTTTCTGAGGAATTGAGTCATAGACAATTCCATATCCGAAAATACCTGACAGGGACACGAGAATCATAATCACACCAATGTCTCTGATACTGTCTTTTACTGTTTTAACAAAGGTCTTCACATTGAGTTTCTTATAGATAAAGAATCCAACAAAAATCGCATATACTGCGGCAAATGCGCCGGACTCTGATGGAGTCAGTATACCTAACCTGATTCCCACAAGAAGAATTACAGGAAACATCAGTGCCCAGATGGAATCGATGCTTGCAGCACCGATTTCTTTCAGTGTGGGCTTCTTTAAAGATTCCGGAGCATATCCTTTCTTTCGAGCGGTATATCTTACGGTAATCATTAAAGCGACCATCATCATGAGTCCTGGTATGATCCCCGCTGCAAAGAGCCTGCCAATGGATACCTCTCCCACAGAACCATAGATGATCAGACCCATGCTGGGTGGAATTGTGGCGGTAATGAGCGATGTGACTCCGTTGATGGCTGCAGAATACCCTTTCTTATACCCTCTTTCATTCATAGAAGGTCCAAGCACTCTACACTGCATTGCTGCATCCGCATTCGCGGATCCGGATACTCCACCCATCAGTGTTGATAATACAGTGGAAACCTGTCCCAGATTTCCATACATATGTCCTGTCAGAACATTGGCAAGCTTTATCAGCTTTTCGGTTATGCCGGTGTTGTTCATAAGGTTCCCTGCAAAGATGAAAAGTGGAATTGCAAGTAGTGTAAAACTCTGAGTAGAACTGACTACTTTCTGAACCACAATGGCATAAGGCAGGTCAGGTGTTACAAAAAAGAACAGTGTTCCAGAAAGGCCGATGGCAAAAGCTACAGGCATGCCTAGAAAAATCATGATTAAGAAACCTATTACTACTGCACCCATTAAGCTTTCACCTCCTCATTCATAGAATCTTCTGACTTGTATCTGTTAACCATTCTGATAATTACTGTAATAATCATAAGTACTGCTCCCACAGGAACACTTATGGTCGCCCAGGAATAACTGATTCCCAGAGTCTGGAACAGTCTCTTCGAGTTTTCGATACTGAGCGGAATACCATATACCGCCAGTGAACCTAGGAACAGCACGATCAGTGTGTTCCAGAAGTAATAAAGTATTTCTCTCACCTTTTTAGGAAGCATCGAAAGAAACATATCCACATTTACAAAGTCTGCATCTCTTAAGGCTGTATCTGCACCAAAAAACACCACCCACGCAAAGAGCAATAGAGAAATATCCTGTGCCCAGTTAAGCGGGAAGCGAAGAGCTCTTCCAACCGCTGATAAGAACACAAGCAATGTAATAATGACAAGCATTGCGCTGGCTGCTATTTCTTCAAATTTGCAAAGAGCTCGGTATATCTTTTTCAAAATAATCACTTCCTACAATTATTTTCCTATTTCTTCAAAAATCTTGTCGCGAAGCTCTTTGAATTCAAGAATTTCATATGCAGCTTCTGCCGCCTCTTTGAACGCTTCTTTGTCAGATTCTACAACTGTCATACCTTCTTCTACCATCATCGCTTCAAATTCATCTGCTGCTTCACTTACCACTACAGCATTGTCTGCAGCTGCAATCTTACATTCTTCAATAAGGATTGTCTGATATTCTTCGGGAAGTGTATCAAACCACTTTTCACCTACGATGATTCCATTAGCAAGCTGAAAATGTGATGTCTTGTTGATATGAGTCAGTACTTCGTATAGTCTCTGTCCATATGTAGCTGTATGCTGAGCTTCCGCTCCATCAATAGCCTTGGACTGTACTCCGTTATAGGTTTCTGTCCATCCCATAGCAATAGGTGTTGCACCCATAGCTTTCACTGATTCTGACCATACTGGTGCACCTGGTGTTCTTACTCTCACACCACTAAGATCTGCTGGTGTAACTACTGGAGTATTTGTCAGAAAATGTCTTGGACCATCATACCAGTTGAATGCAAGCACTCTGATATTGTTCTCATCAGACAGTTCTTTTTCCCAAGCCCCGAATGTTTCAGTTTCAGTAATTGCTTTCAGATCTTCATATGAATCAGCAATGTAGGGCATACCTATGATTCCGATATCCTTGACATAATTTGCCATTCTACCACCGTCAGTCAGTACTGCTACATTCACACCCTGAATCGCCTGTTCAATGACATCTTCATCGCTGCCTAGCTGTGCTGATGGATAAACTTCGATAATCACTTTTCCATCTGTCTTTTCCTTGACACTTTCAGCCCATAACTTGAATCCGTCTACCATTGGGCTGGTCTCATTCAGCTGAGTGGACATTTTAAGTGTATATATCTTGTCCTCCTCTGATGCCTTGCTGCCACATGCTGATAATAACCCCATACTTACAATTACAGCTGTTAATAAAGAAACTACTTTTTTCATATTATCCCTCCAAAATTTTTGATATTGCAAGTGTAACACTAGTATACTAGGATGTCAATAACGTTTTCATAGCATCTTTGTCATCTTGATAGAATTTTACCAATTTGATTTTTGAGACATTAAAATGATCCTGGAATATCTTTCAAAAAGACATCCCAGGATCATCAACACGTTATTACATTTCAATCATTTGAAATTCAGTTCCATATCATCTTGGCCAAGTAACCGCTATACCGAGATCCGTTCACTACTTAGTTGTGCTAACTGACAGCAGAGGTTGATCTATCAGATCTCAAGATTCCGGATGCTCTTTTCAAGGGCCTCCAGCAGATCAACCACGTCAAAACCGAAATTTCTGTAGCCTTCAATGACAGTCTGCAGATAGTCACTGCTGGGCAGATTATATTCACGGTTGTCCTCATATTCCTTTCTCATGACATAGGCCATGGCGTGCATCACTTCCCCATCCGCCATCTTCACCGGCAGGTCCACCTTATCATACATGAGAGGATACTCTTCATATTCATCCAAAGAGACTTCATCCTCGGGAGTGAGTCTCCAGAGGCCCACCGGAACAGTGGAGCCTTCTTTCTTTTCAATGGTCAGAAAAGCATTTTTCTCTTCTCCCTTAAAGAGAAGACGATATCCATAAAGAGTGCCACTTCCTATGATTTCAGCATCCGGACATCTCTTTTTCATATCATCCACATTCAGATTGGAACCATAGGCAAGACTTATGGTCCATTTTTCATTCATCTGTGCTCCTCTCCTTCCGAAATCCACTACGCTATGGATTTTTTATCATCATAGCACGGAGAACTTTTCTCTTGCAATGTAAATGAAGTGAACACTTCATGAAACCTCCCACCATGATAATCAGAGTATTCATCCGTACGAAAGATCCAATGATGAGCTTCAGCTATCTGAATTTCACAGCTGTTCCATAGGCTATGACTTCAGCTGCCCCTGTCATGACTGCAGCAGAGGAATACCTGATATTCACCACAGCATCTGCACCCAGCTCCGTCGCTTCTTCCACCATTCTCTTGGTAGCCAGAGCCCTGGCGTCATTCATCATTTCATTGTATGCCTTCAGTTCTCCACCAACTAGGGTCTTAAAACCTTGAGAAATATCTCTGCCCAGGTTTTTCGACTGAATGGTGCTTCCTTTTACGATGCCGAGCATCTCCAGTTCTTTTCCGGTTATGTAGTCAGTATTTACTAAGATCATCTTCTTCTCCCCCTTTAATTTCACGAATTCTTTCCAGCAGCATATATGAGATCAGCCCAATGAACCCCGCAGGAACAAGCAGCAGCAGTATCTTCAGAAGTAAGGGTATTTCTTCTCTGGTAGACCAGCCCATCCACATATAGAAGATGAAATAACAGATCACGAGAACCGTAATCACGACTGGTGCGACCATTTTCTTCCTGTGTTTTTTCATGTCTATCCCCCCAATCAGTATCTACAGAATCATTATATATCATTCGAGCATGTATAGTATAGTTTCACTTCATAATCCAAACAATAATTCTCTGCAGTTTCTGATGCCCATCACGTATTTCGATGCTTCGATGGAACACTTCATGAGAAATATGTATTCTGTGAGATAAAACAATACATTTTTCTGAATATAGATATATAATAATATCATATAAAAGGAGTGTGATATTCATGTCCCTGATTTTTCGAAACTACAGACTGCTCTCAGATTTTGAACCCGTCAGCCGGTTTCTTCGAAAGAACTTCGGCAGATCTATGCTAAACGGCATTGTACCCCAGCCATACTTCGAGTATGCGCACACACATCCCTATTTTGAACATAAACTGACCCATCGATTCGGTCTCTGGGAAGACGCTGATGGAATCGCTGCGGTCGCCTGCTATGAAATGAACCTAGGCGAAGCGCTTCTCATGACAAGGCCGGATCTCCAGCACCTCAAACCGGCGCTCCTTGATTATGCGGAAGAGGAACTCTGCAAGGTGAACGAGGATGGCAGCAGGACCCTGGCCGTTTTCGTCTTCGACTACGAAAAGGATCTGCTCCATGATCTCAGCCAAAGAGGCTATGAGAAAAAGTATGAGGAAGAAATCACGGTTTTCGACTATGCCAAAGGATTCCGAGAAAACCCATTACCTGAGGGTTTCACACTGGTTACACTGGAAGAGGAAAATGACTTCAGAAAAATAAACGATGTGCTCTGGAAAGGATTCAACCATGGTGACGAGCCTGATGATGATCTGGATGGCCGCAGAATCATGCAGAGCGGTCCTCATTTCAGCAAGGAACTCACTACCATCGTCAAGGCACCCAATGGCGAATATGCTTGCTATGCAGGTATGTGGGTGGACGGAGTCAATGACTTCGCCTATCTCGAACCTCTTGCCACGGACCCGAAATACAGAAGAATGGGACTGGCGTCCATCGCCCTCACGGAAGCCATGAAAAAGACAGTGAAATATGGAGCCACCTACTGCTTTGGCGGGAACAGGGAGTTCTACCATGCGATGGGCTTTGAAACTGTCGCAAAGCGTGAGTTTTGGGAAAAGAAATGGTAGTGGTTCTTCCATTCAGATTTCCTCTTATCTTCAATTACGATGCCGGCCAGCGCCTCAATGCATGGCACTGTTCAGACACTCTGTTTCAAGGATGGCTCCGGTAAAGCATCAAAATAAAATAGAATTACTATACCTTGTAAATGACTCAAAAGATTGTATCTATATGATAATCTTGATATAATATAAACAATGTTCTGATAAAAATATTTATGAAATATTAAATATGATTCTAGAAAAGATAAACTAAACCAAGTCAGTATCTCATGAATATTGACTTGGTTTTATGACTTCAGTATTGAAAATGTGATTATCCATTGCATTTGATATAAATATAAAATATCAAAGGAGTGTTGTACATGCCGTTCGAACTCATCGCTGGTATCATAGCAGCCATTATACTCATCATAATTATGATGACAGGCTACGTGAAAGCCAGTACCGACGAGATGATCATCATCTCGGGTTATAAGAGAAATCCGAAATATATCACTGGGAGAGCCACAATCAAATTCCCGTTTCTGGAAAGAAAGGACAGACTGACGCTGCAGGTAGTGAAGATTGATGTCAAAACCGAAAAACCTGTACCTACAAATGAATTCATCGATGTTTCAGTGGATTCCGTTGTAGTCGCCAAAATTTCAGACGATCCGGAACTGGTGAAGCTGGCTTCACAGAACTTCCTGAACAAGAACGAAGATTACATCATGAATATGGTCATGGATGTGCTGGAGGGTAACATCAGAGAAATCATCGGTACCATGACCCTTCGTGACATGATTTCCGACAGACAGGCCTTTGCCGACAAGGTGCAGAAGAATGCTGTACCGGACATGCAGAAGATGGGCATCGAAATCGTATCCTTCAATGTGCAGAACTTCTGGGACGAAAACGGCATCATCGCGGATCTGGGTGTGGAGAACACCGCCAGAATCAAAAGAGATGCTTCCATTGTCAGAGCCGAATCAGAAAGAGATGTGAAAATCGCTCAGGCGAAAGCCAACAAGCAGTCCAACGATGAAGAAGTGAAATCCATGCAGGAGATTGCTGAGAAGCAGCATGAACTGGATATCAAAATCGCGGAACTGAAGCAAAGCGCGGATACCAAGAAAGCGGAAGCAGATGCAGCTTATGGAATTCAGAAAGAGAACCAGCGAAAACTCATAGAGATCGCATCCGCCAATGCGAACCTGGCAAGACAGGAAAAGGAGATCGAACTTCAGGAAAGAGAAGTACGAATCGAAGAGCAGAGACTAGATGCACAGATCAAGAAGAAGGCTGAAGCGGAAAGCTACGCCAGAGGAAAGATCGCCGACGCTGAGCTTTATGAAACAACGAACAAGGCGAAAGCCGAGATCGAAAAAGCGAAGGCGGACAGAGTCGCAAGAGAAGAAGAAGCCATCGGTATCAAAGCCATCAACCTGGCTGAAGCCGAAGGTATCAAGGCCAAGGGACTGGCTGAAGCGGAAGGTATCGACAAGAAAGCTGTAGCCATGGCTAAAATGAAGGAAGCCGCAATTCTTGAAATGTTCTTTGATGTTCTACCTGAAATCGCAAAGAATGTTGCAAGCCCACTGAATAATGTGGACAGCATCACCATGTACGGTTCAGGAAACACCGCTAAGATGGTGGAAGACATCACGAAAGCCACCACGCAGGTCACCACCGGACTATCTGATGGTCTGGGCTTTGATGTAAGGTCCATGCTAGCAGGATTCCTAGGTGGCAATCTCGGCAGCAAGATGAGCACAAAAGAGCTTGGTGAGGATACACTGAATAAACTGAAAGAAACATCAGGCCTTGTGATCAAGGACAACGAACTCGATGAAAATAAGGCTGAATAGAAGGATCCATTAGAAGGAGATTCTATATTCTCAGTTATAAAAGAATAAAACGCTCATAAAAAGAGAGTTGCAGAAATGCGACTCTCTTTTCTATACCTATGCTCAGAAAACAGCGAAAGAAATTATTGAATGAAATATATGCTTCAATTCCAATTTTAATCAGAACCAACAAACATTTACCATTCCAGATGTTCCGGGTAGTCTACGCCCTTCAATCTTACTTGTGATGGATCGACACCATTCTCCAAAGCGTAGGAGGAAACTTCATGATGCAGCTGATAGTAATCTTCTCCAAGAACAATCATTTTTCTCACGAGGGTTGCCAGAAGTTTTTTCCGTTTCTCCGGCTCGGCGTAGAGATACTTCATCTGGAGCTCATCGATATAATGAGCACAGAACCCTGAATATCTGAAAGAAGAATTATAGCATTCTGTTTCTTTCGCTTTCTTATACAGTCTCTTGAAGGCTGCCTCTCCTGTTGCATCCCGGAAAGCTTTCCATACTTTTTCCTGAAATAGTCTGACCAGAGCGATATCCTCGTACCTTGTCATGAAATAGTACTGCTTCTGATCTTCTTCCATCCCTGCATTTTTCATCATCAGATTGAATGTGCGATCATTTGCATACCGTTTTATAGCATCATCCAGTGCCAAAGCTGCAAACATGACATCCAGCCACAGGATATCCACACTAAAATGCACATTGGTGCCAGGATGCTTCTCTCCGAAATATTTCTGAAGCTCTTCATCATATCCGTTATCGACAAACTCAATATCCCGATCCCCCATGAAGCAATGTCTCAGATCATAGCATACAGCTAGAATCCTGAGCGATGTCAGGTCTCCCTGATCTTCAGGACCCAATACATTTTCGATTGCATGATACAGTTCATATAAATCATCGTGGGTCCCTGAAATAGTCACACCAGTCAGTTTTTTAGTGTTTTCAATAGTTAACATTCATTCGCCTCATTTCATTCTCTTATTATACCCTTCCCTTGTACTGTATAATGTTTCCAGCTGTGATTCAATATATTTCAATCTGTTCCATTGCACAGAATCTGCCTGATGGGGTAATTCCAGCCTTGTGTAACTTTTTATCATCGTGATAAAACTGATTCAGCTACTGGTAACTGTTGATAAAGCAACCCCTGAAACCACTAAATATTAGTTTCTATGTTATTTAAGATGCCTATTTAATTTATGTTTCCAGTACTCATTATGAATTATTCTTTCCTCAGCGAGATTATTTTGAACAATCTCTCTTTTAGTCAATTTAGAAACATTAACCCAATCATCTTTAAAAATATACATAGCATCACCATATAATATCGAATCAAAAATAAAGAGATTCTTATCCTTAAACTCAAAAATTAAATATCCAGTATAACCACCAATACCTTGACGGACAGAGTCTGGTTTAAATGAGTAAATATAATCAAATCTTTCTTGGATTAATATCTGTTCGCTATTAGAAAGATTTTCTATAGTTTTATTGTTGAAAGATTCCCAAATTTGCTCTCCTTTTGGAATGATTTCCCAATTTACTATTTCAAATGAACTCGTATTAATAACTTTTTGATTTGAATCCATGATAAATGTACCCACTTCATTGAAAATTTCCAATGTTAAATTAGCTCCAAATAGTATATTTTTATTATTATCTTCATTATTTTCGAATTCCTGACTCAATAT
Source organism: Proteiniclasticum sp. C24MP (assembly GCF_043951855.1). Taxonomy (NCBI): domain Bacteria; kingdom Bacillati; phylum Bacillota; class Clostridia; order Eubacteriales; family Clostridiaceae; genus Proteiniclasticum; species Proteiniclasticum sp. C24MP. Next base: position 55,124 of record NZ_JBINJW010000005.1, on the reverse strand, counting down.
AAAATACTGCCTGCCTTCTTCATCGGAAATAACAACATATTTAAACTCCTTAGGTTCAATAAATAATCTTGGATATCTCTTATATGGAACATATGATGTTCCCGAATGAGTATATCCTCCCCAATCTTTAGTTTCCCAAGATTGAGATCTATATGCAGTTTCTTTGGGTTTGCTTTTTTGAGGAATAAATTCTCCTATAGCATTTCTTTCCGACATAATACCATTAAAGGGGTTTGGAAATATCATCTGCCCTTCGCGTATATCAGCAAAATTAAGTTTTCGTTCTATAATTTCTAACGTTTCTTCTTTTAAACAAACACCTAGAAAAAATTTTTGATTTTCTTCAATGTCATTAAGCAGTTGTTTTGTTGTACGAATACTTGACTGGTTTAAATACATAAATAATACCGCCTTTCATCAATTTAATATTAATTTATACTATTATATCATACTAAAATAATAACATTAGAAAATAAGGGATATAAATTTTATGATTCAGATATTCTAATATATAAACAAAAAAAAGAATACTTCATAAAATCTCCACTATAACCAATAATGAATCTCAGTTAAGTATGAAATATTTTCTATTTTAATATCAAATCAATATTAATATAGATTAATAAAGCGTCAAACCCTTTAAACACAAGGGTTTGACGCTTCTAGTTTACTATTCCCACTCAATAGTTGAGGGTGGCTTGCTGGTTATGTCATACACGATTCTATTGACCCCAGGCACTTCATTGACGATTCTTCTTGAAACGATGTCCAGGACCTCATAAGGTATTCTGGACCATTCGGAAGTCATGCCATCCGTGGAGTTCACAGCACGCAGCGCAATTAGATGAGAATAGGTTCTGCCATCTCCCATGACCCCTACGCTTCTTACGTTAGGAAGTGCTGCAAAATACTGCCAGATGGTTTCATCCAGATTGTGCTTTGCAATCTCCTCTCTGAAGATATGGTCCGCTTCTCTGACAATTTCAAGCTTTTCTTCCGTCACTTCTCCCAGAACTCTGATCCCAAGACCAGGACCAGGGAATGGCTGCCTGTAGACCAGGTCATGAGGTATGCCAAGCTCTTCTCCAAGTACTCTTACCTCATCTTTGAAAAGCTCTCTTAGAGGCTCTATGAGCTCAAATTCGATATCCTCTGGAAGCCCCCCCACATTATGGTGACTCTTGATCACCTGTGAAGTGTCTGTACCGGACTCCACCACATCAGGATAAATGGTTCCCTGAACCAGATAATCGATCTTTCCAAGTTTATTGGATTCTTCCTCAAATACTCTGATGAATTCCTCGCCGATGATCTTACGCTTTCTCTCAGGGTCTTCCACCCCTTTGAGCTTTCCAAGGAATCTGTCCTTGGCATTGACACGGATAAGATTCATCTTGAAACGCTCTCTGAAGATTCTCTCCACATCGTCTCCCTCATTCTTTCTCAGAAGACCATGGTCCACGAAAATACAGGTGAGATCATCTCCGATGGCTTTATGCACAAGCACTGCTGCCACAGAGGAGTCCACCCCGCCGGAAAGAGCGCACAGCACTTTCTTTCCGTTGGCCACTTTTCTGATCTCTTCGATCTTCTGCTCTCCGAAGTCCTTCATCTCCCAGGTTCTTTCGCCCTGACAGGCTTTATGGATGAAGTTCGACAGAATCTCTTCTCCCAGCACCGAGTGCTTCACTTCAGGATGGAACTGAAGACCATAGAGCTTTCTCTCATTGTTCTCCATGGCAGCCACCTTGCAGTCTCTTGTGGTTGCCACTACGCTGAAGCCTTCAGGCACAGCCACCACTTCATCCTGATGGCTCATCCATACGGTGGACTTTTCATCCAGCCCCTGGAACAGTGTGCTCTGCACATCAAACTCGATGTCCGTCTTTCCGTATTCCTTGATGGTACCGGTCTTCACCTGTCCACCCAGCTTATGGGTCATGAGCTGATGTCCGTAGCAGATGCCAAGAACCGGAATACCAAGATTGAAGATCTCCTCTGAAATGGTCATGGAGTTTTCATCATAGACGGAATTGGGTCCTCCCGTGAGAATGATTCCGATGGGATTTCTTTCTCTGATTTCAGAGATGGGGGTCTTGGATGAAATCAGTTCGCTGTAGATGCCAGCTTCTCTGACTCTTCTTGTGATCAGCTGATTGTACTGACCACCAAAATCGATGACAAGAATCATATTTTCTTCCATATTCTCTCCTACGCTTCCTTATTACTGTAGTTTGGTGCTTCTTTGGTGATGTAGATATCATGAGGATGACTTTCCTTCAGGCCGTTTGCTGTCTGAACCACGAAAGTGGCTGTCTCGTTTAATGTATCCAGATCCTTGGATCCCAGGTATCCCATACCGGAACGGATTCCACCTACAAGCTGGAAGATGGTATCTGCCACAGGTCCTTTGTATGCGACTCTTCCCTCTACACCCTCAGGAACCAGCTTCTTGGCATTCTCCTGAAAGTATCTGTCACTGGACCCCTTGTTCATGGAGGTCAGAGAACCCATCCCACGATAGACCTTGTAGTTTCTGCCCTGATAGATTTCCATTTCTCCGGGGGATTCATGACATCCTGCCAGGATGGATCCCAGCATGGCTGCGCCTGCTCCTGCAGCAAGAGCTTTGACGATGTCACCTGAGTACTTGATACCTCCGTCTGCAATGACCGGCACATTCATGCCTTCAAGCTCCTCCACACAGTCCATGACTGCTGTGAGCTGTGGCACACCCACTCCGGATACCACTCGTGTGGTGCAGATGGAACCAGGTCCGATGCCCACCTTCACTGCATCCGCTCCAGCTTCCGCCAGTTCTCGTGCACCTTGAGCGGTTGCCACGTTTCCTGCAATGACCTGAAGCTCAGGATAAGCCGCCTTGATCTTTCTTACGCCTTCCATGACCCCTTCGGAGTGGCCATGGGCGGTATCCAGAACCACCACATCCACGCCTGCATCCACAAGGGCCTTCACTCTTTCCATCATGTTTCCTGTGACGCCTACTCCGGCTCCGCATAGAAGTCTTCCTCTGGAATCCTTGGCCGCATTGGGGAACAGTCTTGTTTTCTCGATGTCCTTGATGGTGATGAGTCCCTTCAGGTTATTGTCTTTGTCAACAAGAGGAAGCTTTTCGATCTTATGGGTCTTCAGGATTTCCTTTGCCTCATCAATGGTGGTGCCTTCCAGCGCCGTGATGAGATTTTCCCTGGTCATCACTTCAGAAATGGATTTCTCATAATCTGTTTCAAAAACCAGATCTCTGTTGGTCACGATACCAACCAGTTTGCCGTCTGTTGTGATGGGCACACCACTGATTCTGTAACGCTTCATCAGTTCATTGGCTTCCGCCACGCTGTTTTCGGGAGTCAGATGGAATGGATTCACGATGACGCCGTTTTCCTGTCTCTTGACGATATCCACCTCATGGGCCTGTTCTTCTATGGACATGTTCTTATGGATGATGCCGATGCCACCTTCTCTTGCCATGGCGATGGCCATGGTGGATTCCGTTACCGTATCCATGCTTGCACTCATCAGCGGAATGTTGAGCATTAAGGTCTTTGTAAGTCTGGTCTTTACAGAAACATCCTTTGGGAGCACCTCCGACTTGTTCGGCACCAGCAGCACGTCGTCAAAAGTATACGCTGTCTTTAGAATTTTACCCATTTTTTGTCCTCCTTCTAATAAAAAAACATACCCGAAATCACATGCGTGACAAGGGTATGCTAAAAAGAGCACCTTGTCACTCATAGGCGGAAATTGCATTGGCTTCCGGTAGAAACGCCCCCCCATATCAGAGGCTTATACGAGTAACTGTTATTTTTAAATTAAATCTAATTATAGTTATCCGAACCCCTCTTGTCAAACGCATTTTGCAGGAATTGTGTTATTCTTCACATCTTGATAAAAGATAACCTTCACAACTTAACAATCCGCATCTAAATACCGAAGATGTTATTGATTTTTTCCACCTGAGAAATCAGTAAACCTAAGAACAGAAAAGGAAGAAAGTAGACTTCTTTTTTCTTTCTGACAAGAGAGAACAGAAGACCAAGACCGGAAGCGTAAAACAGCGTGTAGAACACATTCCGTCCATAGGCCATGGAAATGAAGAGAAGGATCCACAGATCCCCCTCCCCAAAATAGAACTGAAGCTTTTTGTTTCCTTTATATAGTGGAATAAGAAGCATGAAGATGGCGGCAATGTAGCTTCTTGTCCCGTAAAAAAGATAAAGCGCGAAAGGCGCCATGACGTAGAGAGAACAATCATAGACTTCTCCGCTGTGGGCATCCGTGATGACACCCACCAGAAAGGCGGAGTAGAAGAGAATCTCTGCAGTGGAAAACGAAAAATAGATGGAGCTTCCTGTCAGGATCAGCGCAAATGGCAATAGGAGCTGAATTCTGATTTTTACCGTATCCCGAAGGATACGAGTCCCTATGAGGCAGGATAAGAGCGGAAATAGAATGCTGCCTGTGATCTGCATTTATCCTTCCCCGCTACGGTGTTTCAGGAATGGTGATCCCTTTTCCTTCAGCAAAGAGCCTGAGATTACCGATGGTGCACTTCTTATAATCCGCATCGACTTTGACACGCACATCATCAAAATCCTGTCCAAGACCGCTTACTCCGCTAAAGAGTTCAGTATCTTCAATGTCTGTTTCCGCATCCAGATTATAGATGTCGATGTAATTCAGCGCTTCTCTTACATGTGCACGCTGCTCCATTTCGTCAGCCTTCTCCACAATCCCCTTATACTTTGGTGCAGACATGGCCATGAGCACACCAGAGATGGCAATGACGATGAGAAGCTCAACCAGTGTAAACCCCCTTTTCTTTTTCCTTGTTTTCATATTTTTTCCTCCTTTTCCTTTGATACCTCTATTATGGAAAAGCAGTCAGGAATTATGCAGAAAAGAGTTCAATTATTCATAAAATTATTCCGATCTGTCTTCTGTCATTCTCCTTTACCCATCAGAAAATCAATGCAGCAAAAAAGAGAAGGTTTCCCTCCTCTTCCAGAACTTTCTAGTAGCTTAGAGACCTCAGTCTCAAAGTCACAGTATTTTCATCCAGCAGAATGATATGATAGAGCTTACTGACTCTGTCCTTGATCTTTTCTTCTTCCTTGTTTCCGCCGCTGAGCTGACGGTGAACAAAATAGTAGAGAGACTCTATAAGCCCCACGGTTCCCCCGCTTCCAAGCTCTGTTCCTAGCCTTGCCGTATCAGAGAGCTGGCCTGACCGCACTTCTTTCATGATTTCACTGAACTCTCCAATGACATGAAACTCCGGTTTTTTCGCCTCCAGTGCAATCTTCAGCTCCTCCCAGTTTCTTACGATGAACACTTCATCCTTGTTTCTGATCCGGATCAATGCATCCAGCACATCTCCTGGAGAGATACCTGTCGCCTGGGAAAGTGCGGTGAGGATCTTCCCGGAATAGGACTCCGGGTCTTTTTTATTGGCACTGGATAAGGTCTGCTGTGAGATTCCTGTCCTTTTGTGGACATCATATCTTGTTATACCGAACTTCTGAAGAAACACATCCATGTACTGCATCTTGCTTTTGCCTCCTGAATACTAAAATATTTTTTACTATAATTAATTTTACTACACAATATTTTAGTAGTCAAGTAGGATCCTTCGCCATTCTACTCATGCTTCGATTCTTCATCTGCTTCATCAGTCTTTCTTCTTTTCAGAAATCCGCTCTCAGTGATGAGTCGCACGGAAACAAGTACCAGGATAAGCAGAATCACCAGAATAACCGGATCTCCAGAAATGAATGTTCTCATGGCTTCTATTGCAGGATGATCTGATTTCTCAAGCATAGGAACAATCAGGATAGAAGTCGCAAATCCGAGAAAAAAATAGAATACTGATTTCTTTTTCATAAGCACCTCCCATCTTTTCGCTTTATTCTATATATAATTATAACAGTAACATAAAAAACACTATGCTTCACATTGATCTCTGCCGGCTCTTTTCTCTACTGACCCTCTATGAAACTGAAAGAGCTGCAATGAAAAAGTGCAGACCTTCTCCTCACGGAAAGTCTGCACAGAAATTCAGTTTAAAGGACTGAAACTAGTCCATATGAGAACCACCATTGATGTCGATGTCCTCACCTGTGATGTAGGAAGCCTCTTCTGATGCAAGGAATGCGATGGTTGATGCGATTTCCTTGGTTTCTCCAGGTCTTCCCATGGGAATGCTGTCAATGACAGTTTTTGCGATCTCTTCAGGCATGGACTTCCAGATGTCTGTGTTGACAAGGCCTGGAGCCACACAGTTCACTGTGATGCCATCCTTTGCCACTTCTCTGGCAAGATTTTTCGAGAAACCCAGCACCGCCGCCTTGGATGCGGAATAATGAGCCCCACCGAATACACCGCCGCCTCTTTTACCGGAAACGGAGGACAGACTGATGATTCTGCCATATCCCTGCTCCTTCATAGGCTTCAGAACCGCCTTTGAGATGAGAAACAGTCCGAACATGTTCACATTGAAGATTCTCTTCATGTCATCCAGTGTCATATCTTCCACAGTGACTTTCTGTGATATGCCTGCATTATTCACCAGAATATCGATTCTTCCGAACTCCGCCAGGGTCTTTGACACCAGCTGGTCCACCGATGCTTCGCTGGTCACATCAAGCACCAGGCCAAGGGCTTTTCCACCTGCGTCCTGAATTTCCTTCACCACGCTGTCTACACCTTCCTGAAACATATCTGCAATGACCACGGAAGCACCTAAGGAAGATAGTGTCCCCGCAATTTCTCTGCCGATTCCTCTTTGTGAGCCGCTGCCTGTTACGATCGCAACTCTATTGTTTAAATCCATCATATCTCTCTACTCCTTATGCACCGATTAGTTCTTTCGCTTTGGCAACAATATTCTCCACTGTGATTCCATTGATTTCTAAAAGCACTTCATAAGGTGCGGACTGTCCGAACTGATCCATGACGCCGATTCTTCTGACCTTCGCACCGCCTTCTTCCGCTACAACCTCTGAAACCGCACTGCCCAGACCGTTGATGATGTTGTGATCTTCCACCGTGACGATTCTCCCCACTTTGATGCTTTCAAGGATCGCATCGCGATCAATGGGCTTTATTGTATGCATGTCAAACAGTTTTGCTGTTATGCCTTCTTCACCAAGCTTCTTCACTGCTTCCATGGCAAGATGCACCGTATCACCGTTGGCGATGATGACCACATCTTCTCCTTCACTGAGCTTCTTCGCTTTTCCGATCTCGAAAGTCTCGTTTTCATCATAAATCACTGGAATGGCATCTCTTGTGAATCTCAGATATACGGGACCATACATTTTATAAGCCTGTTCCACCAGTTTCTTTGTGGAGTTGAAATCCGCTCCCATGACCACCGTCATATTAGGGAATGTGCGAAGTACGCCCATGTCCTCTATGCTCTGATGACTCGCACCATCATTGGCAGGTGTAAGTCCTCCATGAGAACAGGCGATCTTGACATTCAGGTTCGGATAACAGATGGTCTGCCTGATCTGCTCCGCCATTCTCAGAGATCCGAAGACCGCGTAGGTGGTGATGAACGGAATCTTCCCTGTTGTTGCAAGTCCGGCGGCTAAGCCTGCCGCATTCTGCTCTGCGATCCCCACATTCACATGCTGAGCAGGAAGCTCTTTGGCGAAAGCCGTGGTCTTGCAGGAGTTACCGATATCCGCATCAATGACACAGATGTTTTTATCTGTTTTACCCAGCTTCAGGATTTCTTCACCGAAAGCTTCTCTTGTAGCTCTTTTCTTGACTTCCATTATTTGAGCCCTCCTTCAATTTCCCTGAGCGCATCTTCATACTGCTCTTTGTTCGGTGCTTTTCCATGCCATCCCACTACATCCTCCATGAAAGAGACCCCTCTTCCTTTGATGGTATTCAGGACAATGCACTTCGGCTTTCCGTTTTTCTCATCTCTTACTTTATCCAGTGCATCCACAATGTCTTCCATGATGTGTCCGTCAATCCGCATGGTGTCAAACCCGAAGGCTTCGAATTTCTTCTCAAGGTCCAATGTCGGCATGACATCTTCACAGACCCCGTCACACTGCAGTCTGTTGTCGTCCACAAAGACGATCAGATTATCCAGTTCATATTTCACAGCAGTCTGGGCCGCTTCCCAGATCTGTCCTTCCTGGCATTCACCGTCACCCACCATGACAAACGTTCTATATCCCTTCTGATCCATTTTCGCTGCCAGAGCCATGCCTACACCTGCCGAGAGCCCCTGACCCAATGAGCCGGTGGAGATATCGATCCCAGGTGTCTTCTTCATGTCAGGATGTCCCTGCAGAATGGACCCGTGCTTTCTCAGTGTATAGATTTCTTCATAGGGGAAAAATCCTTTGTGTGCCAATGCACTGTACTGTATCGGACACACATGGCCTTTGGAAAGCACAAAACGATCTCTGTCCGGCCAGGCGGGATCTTCCGGTTTGATGTTCATCTCCTTGAAATACAATGCTGTCATAAGATCTGCCGCAGACAGTGATCCACCTGGATGACCGGACTGCGCAGTGTATATCATGGTAAGAGTTGTTTTTCTCAACTCTTTGGCTTTCTCTTTAAGCTCAGCGATACTGATATTGTTCATGATTTTTCCCTCCTGAATTTCTTCTGTTTCAGATTTAATAATTAACGCGTTTCAGTTTATACACTTTTTTCGATTTCTCATTTTTTCTGGAATACTTCCGATAGTCCCGCGATAAGATCCCCAGCTGCAGCACCCCGATGATACTGAGCTCACTGATTCTTGCCGAAGGCACATCGCTGAGTGTCAGTGTGTCTCTTGTGGTGGAATAGATGACAATATCCGATAAGGAGGCCAGAGGTGACTTCTCATGACCTACAATTCCGATGACGGTCGCTCCGTTTTCCTTTGCAGCCCTGATCGAATCAATGGTATTGATTGTTCTCCCACTGTGGATGATCGCCAGAAGCACATCTCCCTTTTCAAGGTGCGTCGCTGCCATGATCTGCAGGAAGGCATCGGTCTCCACCATGCAGGGAAGCCCCAGCTGAAGAAACAGATTATAGGCACTGACACAGATGGAACCTGAACCGCCTTCCCCTGCAATGAGGATTCTTTTCGCCCCAATGATGCTGTCAATGGCTCTATCCAGTGCTTTGAGATCCAGCATCTGCATGGTTTCTTCGATGACATTCTGATTGATTTTCGTAAACTTCTCTTTAATGGCCTTCAAGTCATCAAAACGTGTGATATCCTCTTCCAGGCTGTATTTTTTCGGCGCCATGTTCTTCAGATAGTATTTCAGTTCATTGAACCCCTTGAATCCGATGGTTTTACAGAACCGGACCACAGATGCTGCACTGACGCCACTGGAAGTGGCCAGATTGCTTGCAGTCATATTTTCCACTTCAGCGGAGTGCAGCAGAATATACTCGGCGATCTTATGCTCTGTTTCACTGAAACTCCCCATATAATGATGAATGCGATCAAGTGCTTCCGCATCTCCTTTTTCTGGCAGATATAAATTCATAGCAGTCCTCCGATTCCTTGAAGTCAGCACTTCAGAAGTATGTTTTCTATGGTTTCAGTCAGTTTCCGATTCCTGATCCTAGCCAAGCAGTCCTGGTAGAAACAGTACCAGCTCTTCCACATAGGTGATCAGGAAAAGCACGATAATCAGAGGAACCAGGAACGGCAGTATGGCTCTGTACATACTCTCTATGGATATCTTCGCCTGTTTCGCGCAGATGAAGAGAGATGTGCCTACTGGTGGAGTGACAAGTCCGATCATCAGATTCAGGACAATTACAACTCCAAGATGTATCGGATCTATATTATATGCACCCATCAGCGGAATGAGGAAAGGAACCGTTATGGTCAGTACAGACAGGGCTTCCATGAACATACCGAGAATCAGGAATGTGATGTTGAGGATCAGCAGAATCACAACCTTACTGTCTGTCATGGATGTCAGGAACTGTGCAAGGTTGTTCGTTACACCTGTCATGGCCACCAGCCATGAGAAAGCTGCAGCTCCTGCAATGATGAACAGGATTGCCGCGGAATCCACAGCAGTCTGCTTCATTTCCTTCCAAACATCCTTCAGTGTAAGTTCTCTATATACTATGACACTTAGAATGAACGAGTAACCCACCGCTACAACCGCCGCTTCCGTAGGACTGAAGATTCCGCCCCAGATACCGCCTATAATGATGACCGGGGTCAGCAGAGAAAGAAATGCGGACTTTGTGGAAACTACCACTTCCCTGAAGCTGAAAGCATGTTTCGGATAGTTTCTCTTCTTTGCGATGATATACACAAGAATCATGGTCGCAAGACCTAATATGAGACCTGGAATGAATCCACCCATGAAGAGTGCCCCTACGGAAACCTCAGCCATCATACCATACACGACCATGGGTACACTTGGTGGTATGATGGGTCCGACAGTTGCGGAGGCTGCTGTGACTGCCGCTGAAAATTCAGGGTCAAAGCCTTCATCCTTCATGGCCTGTATTTCCACCTGTCCCAGTCCGCCGGCATCTGCCACAGCAGAACCGCTCATGCCGGAGAAGATGATGGATGCCACGATATTGGCATGTCCAAGTCCTCCTGGAATGTGTCCTACCCAGGCTGCTGCCGCTCTGAAAATTCTTTTTGTGATACTGCCCGTATTCATCAGCTTCGCTGCCAGTATGAAAAACGGGATAGCCAAAAGCGTATAGGAATTTGTACTTCCGATCATTCTATGAATGATGGCCGTTATGGCAAATGAGTCTGTCACAAAAACTGTTACAATTGCCGAAAAAGCAAGGGATACAGCGATGGGCACGCCTATGATCATCAGGACCGCGAAAACAATTAATAGTACTACTCCAATTTCCATGCTATACCTCCACTCCGGACTGAACCGTTTCTTTTTTCTCTGAGCCTGTAAAAGTCTCCAGGAATTCCACCAGTATATGTACAAAGCTGATCACCGCTGATACAGGAAGTGAAGCATAAAACAGTCCTTTCGAAATCGGCACGGTATTATAAACCTGATACCAGGTGCTCTTTGAAACTGCCAGTCCTTCTTTGGTACTGATCACAAGAAAAACCAGGATCACCAGAAGAATCACTCTGCTTAGCCAGATTCTGGCACCCTCAGGAAGTGCATCGCTTAAGAATGTCAATGAGATCTGCTCTTTTCTTTTAAATGCCATTGACATACCGAGGAAAATCATCCAGGCAAAGCAGACCACTGTAAACTCGTATACCCATACAATGGGATTGTCCAGAACGAATCTGTAAATGACTCCTGCCAAGGTGATTGTTGTTAGAACTACAGTTATGATCCCCGCTACTGTAGATGCGGCATAATCTAGAATATCGCTGATTTTTGAGAGTAATCTCATGAATTCTTCCTCCTATTGAATCGTAGAGGAATTCACCTGAATTCCTCTACATTTTTATCTATCTATTTTGCACGTTCTACAATTTCATCAATTGCTTCCTGACCCCAGATTTCTGCATATTCGTCATATACTTCTTTTGTGGCTTCCTGGAAAGCTGCCAGGTCAGGTCTGTCTACGGTCAAGCCTTCTGCTTCCATTTCCGCGATGAGCTTATCTTCATCACTTCTTACCATGTCTCTGTGAACCTGTCCGAATTCCTTAGCACCTGCTGCAATGACTTCCTGAATGTCTGCAGGAATTGTCTGCCACACTTCTTCACTTACAAGGAATACCAGTGCTTCATATTTATGATTTGACATGGTCAGGTATGGCTGCACTTCATACAGCTTTGAAGCATGTATGTTTGCAATGGGGTTTTCCTGTCCATCGAATGATCCCTGGGATAATGCCAGATACAGTTCAGAGAATGCAAGTGGTGATGGATTCGCACCCAGTGCATTGAAGATGGAAAGAGTCATGTTGTTTTCCGGTGTTCTGATTTTCAGTCCATTCAGATCGGATGGCTGAAGAATCTGCTTCTTGCTGTTTGTAACATGTCTCATACCGTTTTCCCAGTATGCAAGTCCTCTGAGTCCCTTGGATGGAAGACTTTCAAGAATCTCCTGTCCGAATTCGCTGTCTAGAACCTGGTCCACCTTTTCATAGGATGAAAAGAGGAATGGAAGCTCGAAGATCGCGATCTTAGGTTCATAGTTCGCTACGACACCCACAGCGTTGATGGTCATGTCCAGATTACCCATACTTGCCATCTCTGCCATTTCAGAGTCTGTTCCAAGCATTTCTGTTGGATAAAGATCGATGGTCACACGTCCGTCCGTCTCTTCATTCACATATTCCGCAAACTGTTCTGCAGCCAGATGTCTCGCATTTGTCACCGCACCGCCGTATCCTAACTTGAAAGTGTACTCCTCGTCGTTTTCCGTTACTTCGCCGTTACCAGGTTCTGCAGCATCAGGTGTCTCTGGATCAGATGCGCATCCTGCAAGCATGGAGAAAGCTACAGTAGAAACCACCAGCATCGATAAGATCTTGTTCAGTTTTGTTCTTTTCATAATATCCCCCTGTTTTTGTATCTGACGATACATATAATGATTGTGCTTCACATGGTTCTTTTGTTCTGCTTGTACCTGCTTCATCAGATGGTCTGATAAAAACAGAAACAAGTCTTGGAATTGATTTCATTCTAACCGTTTACAATTTTCATGTCAAGAAATCTCTTTCATTTTTATTATTTTTATGAGTTTACTATGAACTTTCTTTTATAGTAAGTATTTTTACGTTATTTATTGTTTATCAATATTATTTAATCTATATTGTAGATGAAATCACAGAATTCAGTTTGAAATACATTCTTATTCATTTCATGATATTTCATATTTTATAAAATATTGTGAAATAAACAGTGTTTCATCTAACTATTTTATGATTCAAAATTTCATGAAGGCAAAAATGAAGCACAACTTATCATATTGTCAACGTTTCCATTTATTTTTGCGCTTTTTTCAATACAAAAAAATAAACATCTTTTACGCATATTACGCAAAAGATGTTATTTATTTAACAATACCTTATTTTACTACCTTCTGACTCTCTTCAGACTCAGCAGGTCACTTACATTCTGTCTGTAATCTCCCAGTGAGTCTTTTCTTCTTATGGCCAGGATGGAATGAAGTGTAGACGTCACATTCAGTTCACAGATCCTTGATGCCAGAGAGTCGCTGAAGAAATTATGAGAGGATACGCCAGTGAAAAGTACAATGTCAAGATGTTTTGTGATAGGAGAACCAATGATGGCAACCAGACCAATGGTAGTAAGGCCTTTCTCTTTTGCCACCTTTACCGCATCTATGGTGTTTCTTGCCTGCCCGCTGGCATTGTAAGCAAGAACCACACTGCCTTCTCTGGCATTATTGATGGCCAGAATCTGAAAAAACGGATCCTCCACAAACTGGCAGGGCACATCAATCTGGAGAAACGCATCAAAGGCTGATCTGGCTGAAGTGCCCGATCCTCCTTCACCCACTATGATCACTTCCCTGGCATTCTCCATGGCCAGAGCGGCTTCTCTTAAGGAATTATCATCCAGTATGGCCAAAGTCTCATCCATGCTGCTTCGGTTGAATGCGAAAGTCTTCTGCTTGATGGCATTCACCGATTCCTCGTAATCAACCGTCAGCATTTCCCCATGCGAATAGGCATCCTCATGTCTAAGATAGATTTTAAATTCCACCATCCCTTTGAATCCGATGGTTCTCGTAAATCTAACCACCGTTGCCGCACTGGTTTCAGTCAGCTCCCCCAATTCTTCTGCAGTGACGTCTCCAAGCTCGTTATAATGCTCAAGCACATAATCCGCTATTTTTTTCTCTGCATGACTGAAAATATAATAATGATTTCTGATTCTAGCAAGATTATTCAGGCTGTCACTCATGGAAATCCCCCCCGATATTCATTCTGTTTCCATGATACCTCATAAAAGCGCTTTCTTACAAGAAGAGAAGAAGGAACCGTAAGCACTGCGCTTTCAGATTCCTTCTTTATGGATTTCCGTTTATTCTTTTTCCTCTATGATATCCCTTTTGTGCGATTCCAGCGCAATCCGGTCCACAATCTCACAGGCTGTGTGCTCATTTCCGGTGAGACCACCCTTGCCTACAATGGGTAGACCTTCATAACGTCCTATGAACCTGCCAAGGTCCGCCTGAGGAATGACATAGTCCACCATTTCTATGGCTTCCACACCCAGTCTTTTACATACACTCTCCATGGTGTCTCCACCTGTGGTGTAGAAACCAGCTATCCTGTCCTCACCGTACATCTCCAGTATGGATGCCGCCACATCGGCCATGGCATCATTGATAAGCACGGAACAGGAGCCTGGAAGATATCCACGCTTCTGATCTTCCCGATTCAGATTCAGGTTGCTTCCGTTGGAAGATTCCAGAATCAGTGCTCCGGGACTTCGGGTTCCATCCAGCATTTCCTGCGCTTCTTTCTTCACTCTGTCCTTTTCACTGCTTCGGGTTTTCTCATCTCCGATGAGTTTCTGCGGATCCACCATGACGAATCGGGTATTCTCTCTGCCTTTGAGCTTCTCCATCTGCATTCTCGTCACAGGAGTGGCACTTCCTGCCACAACAAGTACAGTCTTCAGATGTTCCTTGCTCAGCAGGGCTTTCTCCTCACGCACAGGAGAGGTCCTATGCTCTCTTTTGAGCGTCAGGGCAGTGGTGAACGGACCCGGGTCCACCGCCAGCACAGGATTCGTAAGCTTCAGCACGGATTCCGCCAGCACGTCAATATCTTCCAGCGTGACCGCATCGCATACGATAATCCGATACCCCTCTCTTATGGCCTGAAGAAGATCCGCTGTCACTGCTTCTGGTCCCTTCAGGACCGATTTCAGACCAATGGATCCTACTCTGGTAGATGTCTGTTCCTTAAGCAGGTCAGGTACATGACTTTCAGTCACAGGTGTTTTGACATCCTTTGAAACGGAGGTCCTGGAAAGAGGGATGTTATCGATGATGGAATATCCTCCCACCACGATACGCCTGGACTGAGGCATGGCTGGTACGACGACGGCCACTGCCCCTTCATCAAGGACAGACAGCATCGCATCTATTTCAGTGCCGATTCCACCTCTAAGCGTGGTATCGATTCTTTTGGAAAAGTGTTTCACACCTCTTTCTTTCAGGTGTTCTGTCACACTTCTCACATTCCTGTAAGCTTCCTGCTTCTGCTGTGCTCTTGAGTCTGTGCTGATGCAAAGAGCACTGTAGTGTTCTTCTCTGAACCGGAAAACAGCTTCGCCGCTGAACAAAGCGGCAGTCCGAATTCCGGATCTGGCAAGAAGAACACCTACAGTAGTCGCTCCTGTCAGATCGTCTGCGATGGCAGCGTATTTCAACATGGTGTTTTCCTCCATTATTACTTCATATGCATATTGGCAGCATATTCTGCCACAACCTTCGTGGATTCAATCATACTTACAGCCTGCGCAATGTTCTTTCCGGCAATGTCGAAAGCTGTTCCGTGGTCCACCGAACTTCTTATGAACGGCAGGCCGAATGTCAGTGTAACGGACTTCTCAAAGTCCAGTGTTTTGCAGGCGATGTGCCCCTGGTCATGATAGAGCGACAATATGGCATCATAGGTGCCCTTCTTTCCGATATGGAATACAGAGTCTGCAGGAACTGGTCCCACCACATTGTAACCTTCCGATTTCAGAAGTTCTACTGCAGGAATCAGCTCATCGATCTCTTCACGGCCGAAGAGTCCATTATCTCCACCGTGAGGATTCAGGGCCGCCACTGCGATGAGCGGATTCTCGATGCCGACTTTCTTCAGTTCCTTGTCGATGTTCCTGACATTCTCCGCCACTCTTTCTTTTGTGGCATATCTGCAGGCATCTATGACAGACATATGCCGGCTGACAAAGAACACCCTCAGCTTGTGACAGTTGAACATGGTCAGTGCATATTCGGATCCTGTTTCATCCTGGTAGATTTCTGTGTGTCCAGGCTGTTTCACACCAACCAGCTTGATGGCACCCTTATGGATGGGAGCAGTAGATACCGCATCCACTTTCTTCTCTTTTCCGAGTTCAATGGATTTCAGGATGAAATCCATCGCCATCTGCCCTGCCAGAGCCTGTTCCTTCCCCCATTCTATGGATTCGGAATCATAGTTCCCGGTGGTCAGAAGATCGATGGTTCCCTTTTCAAATTTCGCTTCATCCGGATCGCTGATCAGATGGATCTTCGGATGCAACCCTTTGACATCCATCGCACGGCGAAGAATCGTTTCGTCTCCGATGAGAAAAGGCCGCGCAATCTCATGCACTTCCTCGCTGAGCATTGTTTCCAGTACGATTTCAGGTCCGATCCCTGCGGGATCCCCCATGGTTAGTGCTGTAATAGGTCTGTATCTGTTTTCCATAATTCCTCCTAAAAGCTTCAAGCTTATTGATTTATATGTACCATGATACAGACACGTCTTTTGTTTTTCAACATTTATTTTCGTTTTCGTAAAATATTATTACTTTTTATGTTGTTATTTTTTGTTATATATCGTTTTGCAATAATATCAGTAACTAGAAATCGTAAGTACGATCTTTCGACTTTTAGCTTCTTTTCTGTATTCTTCAGAAATACGCTTATCTGTGATGACGCGACTGACTTTTTCTATGGGGCATACTATGGAAAGATACGCTCCTCCGAATTTACTGCTGTCAGCCAGTACAATGACCTCCTTGGCGGCTTCCACAATGGCTTTCTTCACCTGCATCTGTATGGTTCCTATGGAGGTGATGCCCACTTTGAAGCTGATTCCATGAGCACCTATGAACGCCTTATCCACATGATATCCCTCTATGTTGCTCATGGCTGTTTCTCCCATGGTTGCAGCCATCTCAGAAGAAACCTGACCACCGATGAGGAAAAGATTCACGTGCTTTTCATTGAGAAGCTCAGTAGCCACGAGGATGGAGTTTGTCACCACCGTGATCTGCTTCAGTCGATTCTCCCTTATTGGCTTCGTCAGATAAAAACTTGTGGTGGAATCATCTATGATGATGGTATCTCCATCCTGGATCAGCTTATAGGCTTCCCTGCAGATGGCAATCTTTTCCGATTCATTCCGGTGGACTTTCTCCGAATTGAATAGAACCGGATTCTGTTCTGCCCGAATGGCTCCTCCGTGGGTCTTCAGCAGAAGCCCCTGCTCATCAAGAACCTTGATGTCGTTGCGTATGGTGACTTCTGAGCAGCTCAGAAGTTCGCTCAACTCCGTGACCTTCACAAATTCCTTCTGTTCTAGAATCTCGAGTATTTTCTTTCTTCTTGTCTGAAGCATAAGATGCACCTTTCCTTAATTTTCATTTATTTACGATTTCTTTTATTTTACCACCAAAACAGCACTTCTTACCAGTTTTTTTAACTGGCTTCATGATGATGTGCATATACAAAACATGCACATCAGAAAAGCCCGATGCTTACCCACTGACCGGTCCAGACATTCACGCTTACGATGATCATATAGGAACACTTCAAATTCTAACGATGATTTCATATTATATAATCCAATGATGATACTATTTTATGATTATCGCTTTCATTCTTGTAGATAAATAATTATTGATATATACTAAACTTAAGTATTTAACAGATATATCAGATGATCATTCAGTACTGATAGAATTTATGATGGATGTATAGAATCAGGTAGTATGAACAAAAGACGACAATAGGATGTAGCTGTCATACAGAAAATGAGTCAGGCGACGCACAAATCAATCTTATAAGGAGTGATCTAACATCAGCATTTTACTTTCACCTTTTACCATATTGGCATTTGTCATACTATCCAGTATCACAATCAATTCTATTCTGCAAAGCAAGGTACCCAGAAAAACTTATATGCTGATTAATAGCATCGCCATGCTACCAGCGATACCTGCATCTTGGTTGATGACTACATCTCTTTTCTCATCAGCGGATAGATTTTTCCACTTCTATTTGTCTTTGATGTTTACAGTGATTATAATCTTATCACTCCTATTCCGAATAATTCAGTACAAGAAAGATGAATTATAAAGAACTATAGAATTCACTCAGAGATGACGCTTTTAGTGAATACCACCGTATCATTATTTCAGCATAGGTTTCATACGAAAATTAAAACACACTGCGGATAGCTATAATCAGAAAGACCGTAGACACTGAATCAACAGTATCTACGGTCTATTTTTGACTATTGTTTCCTGAATTCCTGCTAGTACATTCCACCCATATCAGGAGCGGGCATTGCAGGTGTATCTTCCTTGATGTCCACTACAGCCGCTTCCGTGGTTAGGAAGGTCGCTGCAACAGATGCCGCATTCTGAAGTGCGGACCTTGTCACCTTGGTAGGATCTACGATTCCGGCTTTGACCATATCCACCAGTTCCTGGGAAATGATATTGAATCCGATTCCCTTTTCACTGCTTTTGACCTTTTCAATGACAACGGATCCTTCTACACCACCGTTCTTGGCAATCTGTCTAAGAGGCTCTTCCAGCGCACGCTTCACGATGTTGATTCCGACCTGTATATCTGAATCTTCACTGGTAAGGTCAGCTAAGCCGTTCATGACATTGATGTAGGCTGTTCCACCACCAGGAACGATACCTTCCTCCACTGCAGCCTTGGTTGCTGCCAGTGCATCTTCCATTCTCAGTTTCTTTTCCTTCAGTTCTGTTTCTGAAGCTGCACCAACCTTGATGACTGCAACGCCACCGGCCAGTTTCGCCAGTCTTTCCATGAGCTTTTCCTTGTCGAACTCAGATGTGGTTTCTTCAATCTGACTCTTCAGCACATTGACTCTGTTTTCAATGTCTTCCTTATGTCCTCTTCCGCTGATCACAACCGTTTCGTCCTTATTGACTCTGACTGTGTCTGCGCTTCCAAGCATATCAAGGGTAGCATCCTTCAGTTCTCTGCCCAGTTCTTCTGAAATCACCTGTCCACCGGTTAGGATGGCGATGTCCTGAAGCATTTCCTTTCTTCTGTCTCCGAAACCTGGTGCCTTTACCGCCACGCAGGTGAAGGTACCTCTCAGTTTGTTGACCACCAGTGTAGCCACAGCTTCACTTTCGATGTCGTCCGCAATCAGAAGAAGCTTTTTGCCGGTCTGTACGATCTGTTCCAGAATCGGAAGGATTTCCTGTATGGTTGAAATCTTCTTGTCTGTAATAAGGATGTATGGGTCATCAAGAACCGCTTCCATCTTCTCTGTATTGGTTGCCATATAGGCGGAAACATATCCTCTGTCAAACTGCATCCCTTCCACGACTTCAAGCTCTGTACCGAAGCTCTTGGATTCCTCTACAGTGATGACGCCTTCTGTGCCCACTTTCTCCATGGCATCGGAAATCAGCTGTCCTACTTCCTCGTCTCCTGCTGAAACCGCAGCAACCTTGGCGATGTCATCTTTTCCTCTGATGGAGATGCTCTGTTCCTTGATCGCTTCCACAGCCTTGTCTACAGCCATCTTGATTCCCTGTCTGATGAACATGGGATTGGCTCCCGCTGTGACATTCTTAAGCCCTTCCTTGATCATTGCCTGCGCAAGTACGGTAGCTGTGGTTGTTCCGTCACCAGCCACATCATTGGTTCTTGTGGCAACTTCTTTGACCAGCTGGGCGCCCATGTTCTCGTAGGCATCTTCCAGTTCGATTTCTCTTGCGATGGTCACACCATCATTAGTGATCAGTGGTGCGCCGAATTTCTTCTCCAGAACCACATTTCTTCCTTTGGGTCCTAAGGTCACCTTGACGGTATCCGCCAGGATGTCCACACCCTTCTGCATCGCTCTTCTTGCTTCTTCACCATATATGATTGTCTTAGCCATAATCTCTCTACTCCTCCTACTCTACAATTGCAAGGATGTCACTCTGTCTGACGACGATGACCTCTTCACCTTCATGCTTCACTTCTGTACCCGCATACTTGGAAAAGAGCACCTTGTCTCCCACTTTGACTTCCATCTCCACTTTATTGCCTTCCACAAATCCTCCCGGACCTACGGCAATGACTTCCGCTTCCTGTGGCTTTTCTTTGCTGGATCCTGTTAAAACGATTCCTGATTTTGTTGTTTCTTCTGCTTCAAGTCTCTTCAGCACGACTCTGTCCCCTAAAGGTCTGATCATTTGACATTCCTCCTAAAAGTTCGTTTTATTAGCACTCTCAACTGTCGAGTGCTAACACCTATTTCCTATTATAATTTATTTGATTCTTATTTCAAATATTATTTTACGGCCAATCTCTTAAATATGCCATAAAATCTTTTATTTCAGGCATTTAGCTGTGATTCTCTGAAAAAATCGCCCGTTCTCTTTCTCTTTTACCGTCTTATAAATCCCCTGAAATCATGATATCATTATTCAGAGGCTTAGACCAGTTTAGCCCATATTCTATAGTATGAAAGAGGTGAATCATACGGAAGAGTAGACAAGCATCATTCTTCTGTAGAACGATCATGCACAAAGCGAAAGAAATCCTATATGCCATAATCAATGCACTTATGATCATTTCCGGTTCTGTTCTTCTGGGACTGAACCTTCGATTTCTCTACTATTATAACATTCCAAGGATTCAGGCCATGAACCCGGAGTACTCCGGAAGGCTCATCAAGAATAATTATGATATCCTCATCGATTATCTCAATCCCTTCTACAGAGGAGATCTTTCCCTGGATGGACTTACCATGTCCAGTCAGGGTGAATTTCATTTCTATGAGGTGAAGGTCATCTTCGATCTTATCTTCATCCTTTTTGCGGTCACTCTTCTTCTTTCTCTCCTGATCTTCATCCAGAAAAGAAAGAAACGTGACTACCGGTACATGAAATACACCGCACTGCTTACATTCCTCATTCCGGTCATTTTAGGCATTCCTTTTGTCCTGGACTTTTCGAAGTCCTTTGTGGTCTTCCACGAGATCGCCTTCAGCAATGATTACTGGATCTTCGACCCACGGATCGATCCGGTCATCAGGATTCTCCCAGAATGGTTCTTTATGTATGCGGCGTTTCTCATCCTCATCCTCATGGCGATCACGGCCTTCCTGTTCTTCCTGGCTGGGAAATATGGAACAGGAAAACCTGAAAATGATGCAAAAGCATAACCATAAGAGAGAATCGTGCAAAGTAGAGGAAAATCTCTGATATAATGAAAGAAACGGTTTAAAGAGGTGCAGATATGATTTTGAGTCTGGATATACCAAAGGAAGCGGTCAGGCTTGCTTTGACGACAAGAGAAGAAGAAAAGGAACTCATCGTGAAAATACAGTCCATGGGCGGCCAGGCAGCCGCTGTTGATATAGGAGGCAATGTCTCCACAAGCATCGCCAAGATTCTGGAACGCGCCCTGGTGGCGTCCAAAAGAGCAGGTCTCATCCCTGAGGAATACGCAGCCGAAGGCGCCGTCATGGGCGCAGCAAGAGATGCCCTCATGCAGATTCTGGAAAGATCCAACAATCTCAATGTAGGCGGCAAGATCGGTCTTGTGCGTATGGGTGATGATATCGCCGTATGCATCTATGTGAGCATCGGTCTTCTTCACCTGAATGAATTCGCCATCGGCATCGGACATCGTACCCTCTCCCCAAGATAAGAGAATACAGTTCCATCACCAGGTATCGGTTTTCCGGTACCTGTTTCTTTTTTAACCAAATTTCAGAATATTGAGATGTAGTTGTTTACATTCTCCCCCTCTGTGCCAATCAGACAATTTACCAGCATTTTCATTTCCAAAGTATCAAGAAAACTCTTCTAAATTTAACACTATTCTCTAATTTTCATAAAAACAACCCTTGCAAAGGGACTTCCTCCTCTTTATAATTAGGTAATTCATGAAATATTCATGAATTATTGTAGTATTAGGAGGACGGAAGAATGGTAGGAAAAAAACTAATGGCTGCAGCAGCAGTGCTTATTGCCCTGGGGGCAGCAGGCTGCGAAAGCAAAGAAGATGTCGTAACGATCGGAATCAATCAGTTTGTCGTGCATGAGGCACTGGATGCTTCAAGACAGGGATTTCTGGATGTACTCAAGGAGAACGGTTATATTGAAGGCGAGAACATCGAAATCGACTATAAGAATGCACAGGGCGAACAGCCCACAGCACTGACCATCGCACAGGACTTTACAAACAGCAAGAAAGATCTGATTTTCGCAATCGCAACGCCAAGTGCTCAGGCATCCTATAATGCCACAAAAGAGATTCCCATCGTCATCACTGCGGTGACAGACCCTGTGGATGCAGGAATCGCTGAATCTTTTGAAGCATCAGGAACCAATGTCACAGGCACATCAGACGGTGTCCCCATCGGACCGCAGCTCGAGATCCTGAAAAAAGTGCTGCCCGAGGCAAAGACCATCGGCGTGATCTATAACACCTCAGAAGCCAATTCCATCTATCAGGTGAATCAGCTGAAGGCAGAAGCCGAAAAGCAGGGATTTACACTGAAGGAAGTGGGCATCACAAACCTCAATGATGTGAACTCCGTGCTGCCAACGGCACTGGAAGGCATCGATGTACTCTATACACCAACAGACAATACCGTGGCATCAGCCTATGCCATCATCATAAAACTGGCCACAGAAAAGAACGTTCCAGTGTTCTGCGCAGAAGATGCAGGCGTCAACGTAGGCGGACTCATCTCAGCAGGACTGGACTACTATGAACTCGGAAGAGAGACAGGACTCATCGCCATCGAAATCATCGAAGGCAAAAACCCCAAGGACCTCCCTATTTCAACGATGAAAAATCCAGTGATCGTGGTCAACGAAGACACAGCTTCAAAACTCGGGATCACCATTCCGGAGGAGATTTTAGCTGATGCGAAACTGGTAGGAGGTAACTGATGAATATCCTGATCAATATTCTGGAACAGGGAATGCTTTTTGCAGTTCTTGTCATGGGGATCTACATCACTTATAAGATCATGGACTTTCCGGATCTTTCTGTTGATGGCACCTATCCTCTGGGCGCAGCTGTCTGCGCAGTGCTTCTGCTGAGTGGAATGAATCCATGGGCAGCCACACTGCTCTCCGCACTGGTCGCTTCCCTGGGTGGACTCATCACAGGAGTCATTCATACGAAACTGTCCATAAACGGGCTCATGGCTGGTATCCTTGTGATGTTCGGTCTCTACTCTGTGAATCTGAGAGTCATGGGAAAATCAAACATTCCCCTCTTCAACGAACGTAATGTATTTGAACTGAAAGCTGTCACTGTCTTTGGAGAAGACATCAGCACGCTGCTTCTTCTCACTGCTTTCGTGGTGCTGATCAAGGTGCTCTTTGAACTTTTCTTCAAGACGAAAACAGGCTTCTTCCTAAGAGCTGTGGGAGACAATGAGGAAATCCTCACCTCTCTTGGTGCGGACAGTCATAAGATCAAGATTCTTGGTCTCATGGTGGCAAACTTTCTTGCGGGTCTTTCCGGCGCCCTTACAGCGCAGTATCAGGGATTCTCTGATATCGGCATGGGTACAGGAAGCGCCGTTACGGCTCTTGCAGCGGTCATCATCGGATTCTCCCTTCTGAAGAAACTAAATGTATCCATGAGCGGTATCGCCATTTCAGGCGCGATTCTATATAAGGGCATTCTGGTCTTTGTACTTCGCTTCGGTCTGGACCCCAATGACTTCAAACTGGCTACGGCAGTAGCGGTGATTGTAGCCATGGGATTCACATCAGGCGCTTTCAAGCACAAGAAGAAAGCCGTAAAAAAAGCGAATTCATCTGAAGGAGGTGAGTCCTATGCTGAAGATCGAAGGCTTGTCAAAAACCTTTAACAAAGACACACCCCTGGAGAACAGGGTCATCGATGCCCTTTCCCTGAAAGTGGATCGAAAGGACTTCATAACGCTCCTTGGTTCCAACGGAGCAGGAAAATCCACCCTTCTGAACCTCATTGCAGGAACCCTGGAAGAAGAGGAAGGACAGATTATTCTGGACGGACAGGACCTTACCCCTATGAAAGCATATAAGAGAGCGAACCTCATCGGACGCGTCCATCAGGACCCGAGGCTCAGCGTATCTCCCAACATGACGCTTCTTGAAAACCTGTCCCTGGCGGATGCCAAAGGACACAGTTTCAGCCTGAAGAAGGCCATTGACCTCTCCAGGACAAGCTACTACAAAGAGCAGCTGGGTACCCTTGGCCTAGGCCTTGAGACAAAGCTTCATACAAAGATCGGCCTCCTCTCAGGAGGACAGAGACAGGCAGTTGCCCTCTTCATGGCTGTGATGAAGAAACCGAAGCTCCTCCTTCTGGATGAGCATACAGCAGCTCTTGATCCCAGAACCTCAGAAATCATCATGGGCGTCACGGAGAAGCTCATCAGCCAGGAAGAGATCACAACCCTTATGGTCACCCATAACATGAACCATGCACTATCTTATGGTAATCGCCTTCTCATGATGCATGAGGGCAGAATCGTGGAAGATCTTCGCGGAAAAGACAAAGCGGATCTCAAAGCGCAGGATGTCATCACCATGTTCAAGAAGAATGCTGAGGTCATAGAAGACCGAATGGTTCTTGGTTTATAAACAGTATATTTTCATTGACATACTCCTCCCGATGGGAAGGTCCTCCTGAAGACAACTTCAGAAGGACCTTTTCTTTGTTCCAGAATCATGCTCACTACTCCGAGTTTCCCGGTGAAAGATCTCTAGCAGCCCTACCCTCTGAACTTTCAATATGGTACCATCTATATATAATACTGATTGATATGGAGAGGAGAAGGATTTATGGCAAAATTATCCATGCAGGGAAAAGGAAATGGAGAAGAGATTGTAAACTTCATCATCGAAGAAATGGGCAGAAGCGGCATGACCGTAGAACTCATTGATTCCGTGACTCGTCAGATCGGAAACGCCATGGTCTATATCATGGTTTTCGAAAAGTATTACATGCGTTCCTCAAACCGTGCAAGCCTTACAGTGGTTGTGACAGCAGAAAATGACGCCATCATCGTGGATGCCATCGGAGCAGGTGGTGGTCAGGGCGTTGTCTTCAAGTGGTCCTGGGGTGCCGAAGAGAGCTTTGTCTCTTCCATCGAGAATATTCTTGCCGGAAAGAACTTTATCCTAATGGAGTAGAAAAACTTCGAAAAGCAGAGTCTCCTGAAGAAACCAACTTCAGGAGACTCTGCTTTTCTGTATTTGATCTGCGAAAAAACCGCCGCTTCCCTACTCAATCCGGATCTTGTTCTCTCTGGCGTAGTAGAAAAGATACTGCTGGGCTATGCCGGCCAGTTTTCCGAACTGATTCTGCCCGAATGCTCTGATCTTAGGAAGATTCGTCCCTTCTGCACCGTAGAAATGCATCATGGCTTTCTTCACCCATACATCCACAGGAAAAGCTTCCTCTTTCTTCATGGAGAAGAGCATCACGCAGTCCGCCACCTTGGCACCCACACCGCTATACCTCTGGAGCGCTTTGTGACAGAGGTCCTGTGGAAGAATCGATATGCTCTTCAGATCAAAAAGAAGATCTTCCTTCTCTTCCTCTGTCAGCACGCTTGCCTTCTCTTGCTCTCTCAGAATCTCCGCCCTTCTTATGGCCTGCACCGTCTCGTAGATGTATTTAGCGCGATAGCCTACTCCAAGGTCTCTCAGCTCCTTTTCCGTTGCCTGAGAAAGCTCCTCTGGCGTAGGAAAGGCGTAGTGCTTCTCTCCAGCAGATGCTATTTCTTTTCCGTACTTCTCACTGATTTTTCTGATGCCTTCCTTGATCTTCGGAATCAGATTGTTGGAAGAAAGAATAAAGGAGATCAGCGTCTCAAAGGGTTCCTGATTGAGCACTCTGATTCCATATCCGAATTTCACCGCTTCTTTCAGAAGCGGATCCTTGCGAAGCTCCTTCTTCACCTCTTCATACTCTCTTCCCAGATCAAAGTACTCTCTGAAGAAACCATTGAACTCATCGATGTTCACATTCTCCAGATGCACATCCGTATCTCTCAGAGATACGCTTATGACTTTACCATGGACTATCCCCTGAAATCTGGTCTCATCATCCGCATCTATTCTGTTCCACCGGAAGCACTGTCCGCATTCGAAGATGTGCTTCGGATGAAAATTCTTCACATTCCTCAGTCTGATTTCATTCTCCAGTATTTCCACTGCTTTATAGTCCATCTCTTCCTCTTTCCTTAGTCTGCCTTCCCCTTGTTCTCCAGATAGGCATGAATGCCCTTCGCCGCTTTCTTTCCTGCACTCATGGCAAGAATCACTGTAGCGGAACCTGTTACAGCATCTCCACCGGCAAAGATTCCTCTAAGAGTGGTCTCACCGCTTTCCTCATTGATGATGATGCATCCTCTTCTGTTGGTGTCGATTCCCTTTGTGGTGGATGCGATGAGCGGATTCGGTGATGTTCCTAGGCTCATGATGACACTGTCGCAGTCAATGACAAACTCACTTCCTGTAATCTCCACAGGTCTTCTTCTTCCGGAATCATCCGGTTCACCCAGCTGCATCTTCACACAGATCATGCCCTTCACAAAGCCCTTCTCATCCACAAGAATCTCCTTGGGATTGGTCAGAAGGTTCATGATGACCCCCTCTTCGATGGCATGATGCACCTCTTCCGCCCTTGCCGGGATTTCCTTCTCCGATCTTCTATAGACGATTCGAGACTCCGCACCCAGTCTTACGGCAGTTCTTGCCGCATCCATGGCTACATTGCCCGCACCCACCACAGCAACTTTCTTTCCATGACTGATGGGGGTATCGTAATCACTTCTGAATGCCTTCATGAGATTGGCACGGGTCAGATACTCATTGGCAGACATGACGCCATTGGCGTTTTCTCCCTTGATGCCCATGAACATGGGCAGACCTGCTCCGGAACCGATGAAGATTCCTTCGAAATTCTCATCCTCGATGAGACTGTCAATGGTCACTGTTCGTCCGACGATGACATTGGTCTCGATCTTCACGCCCAGATCCTTCAGCAGACTGATCTCTTCTCTTACAACGCCTTCCTTCGGCAGTCGAAACTCAGGAATGCCGTAGACAAGAACGCCGCCAGGCTCGTGAAGCGCTTCAAAAATCGTCACTTCATAACCAAGTTTCGCCAGGTCTCCTGCACAGGTAAGCCCTGCAGGACCGCTGCCAACCACAGCCACTTTTCTGCCGTTTCCAGGCAGTCTGTCCGTGTTCCTGTAGTTGTTTTCCATGGCCCAGTCTGCCACGAAGCGCTCCAGCTTACCGATGTTCACCGGTTCTCCCTTGATCCCCACAATGCAGCTTCCCTCGCACTGTTCTTCCTGAGGGCAGACTCTTCCGCAGACCGCAGGCAGATTGCTTGCCTCCCCGATGGTGTCTCTGGCACTCCTGATGTCGCCGCTTCTCAGCTCCAGTATGAATTTCGGAATGTCGATGGCCACCGGGCAGGCGCCCACACATCTGGGATTTCTGCACTGGATGCATCTTTCCGCCTCAAGAACAGCTTCCTCCAGATCATACCCATAGCTAACTTCCTTGAAATTTCTTATTCTCTCTTCCGGTTTCTGTTCTCTCACCGGCACTCTATTTTTCTTCATGCAGTATTTCCCCCAAATCGCACAGCTGTGAATGCTCATGAACCGCCTTCTGCTCCATGATGATGTTCTTCTTTCCTTCCACCGTCTTGTACATGCTCTGGCGCCTCATGGCCTCATCGAAGTTTATGAGATGCGCATTGAATTCCGGTCCGTCCACACAGGCGAATTTCACCTCATCTCCCACTGTGACTCTGCAGGCTCCGCACATGCCTGTTCCATCCACCATGATGGGATTCAGCGATACAATGGTTTCCAGGTCGTAGTTTTTCGTGAGCTGTGATACAAACTTCATCATGATCATAGGACCGATGGCGATGCAAAGATCGTATTCCTTCTTTTCCACCTCCATGAGCTCTTTCAGCTTGTCTGTCACAAGACCATGAAATCCGTAGCTTCCATCATCCGTACATACATACAGGTTCTTTGCCACTTCTTTAAATTCTTCTTCCATGATCAGTGTCTTTTCTGATCGCGTACCGATGATCACATCCACATCGATGCCTTTCTCCTTCAGCATCTTCACCTGCGGATAGACCGGTGCTGTACCTACACCACCGGCCACAAAGACAATCTTCCTCTTCAGAAGATGCTCTTTCTCATCGGTGACCACCTCGGAAGGATTGCCCAAGGGTCCGACGAAATCTCTGATTTCATCTCCCTCCGAAAGGGCTGCCAGCTTCTTCGTGGAAGCGCCCAGCGTCTGGAAGACGATGGTCACAGTTCCCTCTTCTCTGCTGTAATCGCAGATGGTCAGTGGGACTCTTTCTCCCCACTCATCCACCTTGATGATGACAAACTGTCCAGGCAGTGCAGACTTCGCCACACGCCTTGCTTCAATATCCATCAGGAATATGTTTTCAACCAGTTCCCTTTTACGCGTTATTTTATACATCTGTTTCCCCCAATACTTTAAGCCTCAAAGACTTATTTCAATCACCATATAAGTATACGGATTCTCATGGATTATTTCAACCGATACCACTGGAATTTAAGGTAATGGAAAGGAGACCTTATTCAGGTCTCCTTGCGTGAATTACTCTATTTATCCAGGTCATTCATGAGATAGACAAGTGTCAGCAGACTTTCACTCAAATGCACATTCTCAATGGATACATTTTCCGGCACCTGGATATCCAGGGGAGCAAAGTTCCATATTCCCTTTACACCATTTTCAACCAGAAGATCCGCCACTTTCTGCGCCTGTGCCTGTGGAACGCAGATGATTCCGATATCCACCTTGTTCTCTCCTAGGAAAGATTCCATCTGATCCAGATCAGATATCTCCACATCCTTGATTCTCATGCCGATGAGCTTAGGGTTCACATCAAAGATCGCCTTCAGGTCAAATCCGAACTTGTCGAATCTTGAATAATTGGCAATGGCCTGTCCGATGTTACCGGCACCGATGATCACGGTGGTGTACTTTTTGTCCAGTCCTAGAATGTGAGAGATCTCATTATATAGTTCCTTTACGTTGTATCCATAACCCTGCTGACCGAAGCCACCAAAGCAGTTGAAATCCTGTCTGATCTGAGAAGCCGTGAAGCCGATCTTTTCACTTAGTTCCTTGGAAGAAACACGATCCACATCATTTCTCAGAAGCTCAGCAAGATGTCTGTAATATTTTGGCAGTCTTTTGATGACAGCCATGGAAATGTCTTTTTTCTTATCCATCATTGCACCTCATCGTTAATTAAATTTCTAACAATATAATACCATAAAAAAGAATAACTTGTGTAGGTTTTTATCAAGGAAATTCCATTTTTCAGAAAAAATTATGAGATTGTTAGAAACCTGAACAATTTACCCACTGATTTTTCCATAATTACAGTAAAATACCTATGACACAATCAATAATAAGAAATACTGAAGTCAATGTTTTCTCTTATTGTTAATATTTCACCTTGCACATCCCTTTACTGATACATAGTGGTAATAATTTCCCAAAGCAGAAGAAACCATCTCTTCAGATGGTTTCTCTGCTTTCAAGGCATCCTTTCTGTTTTTCAGTTTTCAGATCTCCGCCTGCGTCTGCTTTTTCCGGTTGAGCCGCAGCAGAATACCTCTGCTGCGGGCTTTTCTTTCAAAGGCTTCCACTGCAGTCTTCGCCTTTTCCTTGCCTGACAGCTCCATTTCTCCTGTCTTCTCTTCGATCTGCTTCATAACGTCTTCAAGGTCGTTCATCTCCAGAAGATTCACAGAAAGACAGTAGAAGCTCTTGCGCCTGCCGTCATTGTAGTCGGAAAGAAGACGGGAAAGCAGCTCCATCTTTTCATGAAGCTCCTTCTGATAAGCATCCAGCCCAATGGTCTTCATCTTCTCAAGGTCCTTCCTCTGATTCCGATGCAGAATGAAGGAATCCACAAGCTCAATGCCCTGATACTTCTCGCAAGGATACGCTTCACAGTCGATGCAGTACGCCACACCCCCATGGTTCAAGCTGCACCGGGCGATGGCACAGGCCTGGTTCCCTTCTCCACCACCACATCCAGGACAGTATCCTCCGATATACATGGTGCAGAGTCCGCAGTTCAGTCCGCAAAGTGAAAAAAGCGGGTCGGGTCTTCTGAAATTCTTCACTGTTCTCTCCCTCCCAGAATTCAAGGAAAAAAGGGTTCCTCACAATGCCGCTTCTGCCATTCACGTCCACTTCAGCAGGGAGCCCTACCTGAAGGCATCTCTCAGAACATCCAGCACAAAATTCTGCTGAGCATTGTATCCGATATCCGGGAGGGTATCTCCATCCTGAACACCGTAGTTTGCGAAGCTGGAATGATTTCCGCCGCGAATATCCACCTCGATCATGGAGACAGGCAGCCTGACCTTTGCTTCCTCCAGATTCTCCATGTCGATGACGGAGTCTTTTGTGCCCACAAGTGAGTAGACTTTGAACGGAGCATCCCTTAGGTCTGTACCACCATCAGGATAGGCCGCCAGAAACACCAGTGCCCTGATCTTATCGGGATTCTTCTCCGTAAACCTTGCTGCTGAAACGCCACCCAGGGAATGTCCTATGATGACCCAGTCCGACAGACCTTCCTCTTCCACATATTTCTTCGCTGCCTGGTTGGATAGAATGGACAGCTTGAGCGGCGCTTTTATGATGACTGTCTTATACCCCATTCCGGCGATCTTACTGCCCAAGAGGCCATACGCTCTTTCAGAGACTCTTCCTCCAGGGTAAATGACGACGCCTCCCACAGGATTCTCTGGTGTAAACACCAGATCTCCGTCCTCAACCGTAAACTCAATTCCCTGAACCGACTGCAGCGCACTCTGCGCCGTCACGGAGGGTCTGTAATAATCATCCGCATAGATATAGATTCCTACCGATGCAAATATAAGAAGAATAAAGAGAATCCTCCCTATTCCATAGATCCATTTCGATTTTCCTGATTCCTTTGTTTTCAAGTCCCCACGCCCTCTGCCTTTCGCTTAATACTCCATGTAATTGTCTCTGTACTAAGTATACTTGATTCCAGCCCTTCCTTTAAGCTCTTTTCGTGAATTTTAAAAGATTTAGAAGTGAAACCTGCAGAAGTTTCCCCTTTCTCTCCTCTTCATAACGAGACCTATGATAGAATAGAGATAGTGAAAACACAGGAGTGTAAGAAGAAATGGTGAAAAGAGTTTTAGATAAGCAGCGTTATGTCTTTTTAGAAAAGCCGGCCATGGAAGTGCTGCAAAGAGAAGAAAATGAAATCAGAGCAGCCCAGATTGAATCCTATTTAAGTGAACTGAAAGAATTCCATCTCTCTGTCATGAAACTTTCAGAAACCCGATATGACAAGAAAACGCGGAGTCTCATGCTGAACCTGGCCATGATCCTTCTGTCGGAAGAGAAGCTCTGGGAGAAGACGAGATCCGAAAAGCGCATTCCCCTGAAGGTCTTCTCAAGAATGGTGGAGGAACCCGTCTTTGAACTGAAGGAGATGGAAAGCCACATCCTGGCCTACGCGCTTCTTCTGGAGGAGGATAAGTATCCTCTCATCCGAAGATACCTTCATTACAAGGAAGGCGCAGGAGAGGACACCTATGAAAACGGAGAGGATAAGAGCCGGGGTCTTTCTCTGCTTAGGAAAGGCAGATTCTCTTTCATCCTCACAAGCCAGGGACAGTTCATGAAAATCCGGGTGGAGGAAACCCCTTCCGGTCATGTGGCAGCCGGCAGAAAAGTAAGAAAGAAGCTGAATCTGTTCAAACCACTGCTGGTGCTTCTACTGGCTGCGCTGCTACTTGGCAGTGTCTACATCACCATGTCCAGGAGAATCACTCAGACCATCATCGTGAAAGCTGCAGGAGAGGTGAAGATGGACTTCAACTCCTTTGGAGATGTGATCCATGTCATCGGCATCGATGGCGCCGGACGGAGTTACGTTGCGAAAGCGACCTTCGAGGAGAAGGATATCGATACGGTCCTTGCTGAAATCATCGAACAGGCTTACATCAGTGAAACCATAAAGGAAAGAGCGGAAATCACGATTCTTGTTTCCGGAGAATTTCTGCCGGAGGATTTCTTCAAATCCGGAAAAACCCACGACCGGATTCTTTCTTACCAGCTCAACGCCAAAATAAACAACAACGGTTCCTTCCTCTATGTGGAATAGCAGGAAGGAAAACCCTGGAGGTATCATGACAACCATGGAAATCAGACCCTTATCAGAAGCAGAGCTTGAGCCCGGACTGTTCCGCTCCTTCAACCGCTACCAGAAAGTGACCCGGTGCTACAGAAAACACGAAGGAAGCTGGGTACTGAAGGACATCCCCTTCACGGAAGACTGGGGTCCGGAAGAATATGCCTATCTTGTACAGTGTCTGAAAAACACTGTTGCCACCGGCGGCATTGTCCTGGGCGCATTTGAAGAGGATACCCTTGTAGGATTCGCTTCCCTGGAAAGTGAACGCTTTGGTAAAGGCTTGCCCTATCTTCAGCTCTCCAGCCTTCATGTTTCCCATGAGCATCGCAGCATGGGCATCGGAAGACGACTCTTTCAGGAGATGATTCTCGATGCACGCAGAAAAGGCGCAGAAAAGCTCTACATCTCCGCACACTCTTCCGAAGAAACCCAGAACTTCTACCGCACTCTGGGATGCGTGGAAGCGGAGGAATACAATGAAAAACTGACAGCAGAAGAACCCTTCGACTGTCAGCTGGAATATATCCTGTAAACTGAAATAGGCAGCCTGACTTGAAACCGTCAGGCTGCCTTCATTTCCGCTATTCTTCTCTGTTTTACGCGTTGTAGAGTTCTTCGAAGGCACCTTCGTCGAATCCCACCACATACTGATCATCCACAAAGATGGTAGGAACACTTCTTACACCGATGCTCAGAAGTTCTTTTCTGAAAACCGGATCTGATGTGTTCTTCTCTTCATAAGGAATGTTGTTCTCCTTGAAATATTCCTTTGCAAGATCACAGTATGTACATGTGTTGGATGTGTATATTACTACTTTTTTATCCATTCTTATCCCTCCATTATTGTAAAGCTTCCATAACAGGCATCTATATGCCAGTAAATCAATTGTATCCTATTCAATGCATTTTGTCCAATTCTATCTGGACAATTCAGCAAGAAACGCCTCACCTTTTTCGCCGTATTTCAGAGCGCAGGACCTGCAGATGCATGCCTGTCTTCTGGCTTCTTCCGGAACAAGGAGAAGCAGTCCCTCAGGAAAAGTCACATCCTTGCACCAGCAGTTATTCGGATCCTTTCCATTTTCCATGTAGCAGTCATTGGGTTCCCCACACAAGGGGCAGATCGATCTATCCATTAAAAACTCCTCTCAATTTATCATTATATCCATCATAATCCCTTTTCGTCTCCATCACAATAATACTGTTCAAAAAGGTTCTCTATCATGTATAATAGGGTCTTAGGAGGTGCTTTATGGAAGAAAAGAGAATCAATAAAGCCATATCCGATACAGGATACTGTTCAAGACGTACGGCAGACAGTCTCATCGATGAGGGGCGCGTCACAGTGAATGGCGAGAAAGCAGTCATGGGACTGAAGGTCACTGAAGAAGATGAAATACGCATCGATGGAAAAATCATCAGCAATAAGCCGCCTATGGTCTACATAGCCCTCAATAAGCCCCGTGGCATCGAATGTACCACCAATCGCAAGACCAGAGGAAACATCATAGATTTTGTGAAGCACAAGGAAAGAATCTTTCCTGTGGGCAGGCTGGATAAGGATTCAGAAGGCCTTATCCTCCTGACCAACGACGGGGATATCGTAAACAAGATTCTGCGCGCCAGAAACAATCATGAGAAGGAATACATCGTCACGGTGAATAAGCCCATCACGGATGAGTTCATCCGAAGAATGTCTGGCAGGATTCCCATCCTCGGCACCATGACCCGTGAATCCAAAGTGGAGAAAATAGACGATCGCACCTTCAGAATCATTCTGACTCAGGGTCTGAACAGACAGATCCGTCGTATGACTGAATATCTCGGCTATCGGGTTGTCACACTGAAAAGAATTCGAATCATGAACATCAGATTAGGAAATCTCAAACTTGGCACATACAGAGACCTGTCGCCATTGGAGCTTAAAACTCTGAATGAACTGGTGGATGATTCCAGTAAAACCATTGATTAACCGTCAATGGTTTTTTCTTTACTCAAATTTAACTTCGAATTCATATTCCATGAATATTATCCGCACAACTGTTCATTTATGCACATTGTTAACAAAAACCTGTGGATAACTTGTGGAATTCCTGTTATTTACTTCTGTATAACTTGATGTGTTAAATAATAACAGGAATCTCTCCACAAAACGCCTTAGTTATCCACAGACTTATCCACATTTCCGTTCTCTTCTTGTGAGTAGTCTGTTCAAAACAGGAAGAAACCTCTTCTTTTCTGTGGACGCGCATTGAATCCTGTTCTTTTTTAATCTCACTCAACATCCTGCACCATTCTGAATGAACCGAACCGCAGAAGCATAATAAAAGAAACCTCCTCACCGGAAAAATCGGTTAGGAGGTTCCTTGATGTTCTGAAATTACAGGCAGTGTCTATATGATCCCATTGAGACCGCTCAGTGCCATTAAAGCCAGAGCCGCGTAGATCAGTAGAATAGGCAGTCCTCTGAACGCTTTAGGCGTATCTGATACCGCAAGTCTTTCTCTTACTGCCCCGTACAGGACAAACGCAAAGAGAAGACCGATGGGTGCTCCAATGGATGTGAAAAGCATCGGCAGGAATTCCATACCCTGATTCATCATATCCAGAATGAGATAAAGGATTGATGAGTTCACAGCAATCAGTGGAAGGACCTTGCCTACCGCCTCATACATTTCAGGCTTTCTGGATTTTACAAATCCCGTCACCGCCATGGTGACCAAAAGGACTATGAGTACATAAACCAGAAGGTTCAATACCGTAACCCCTAAAGGATCCAGGATGAAGGTGAAGGCCACATAGGACAGGATACTTGAAACAGCCATGATGACCGCTGCAGATAATCCAAGCGTTAAAGTCTGATCTTCATTGTCACCGAAGTTTGCCAGCTGTCCGATAGACACAAGCTTCGTCAGTGCCAGGTTGTTGATCAGTATGGTGCCTAAAAGAATCGGAAATAAATTTTCCATGCTATTTACCTCCCATATCTACATCTTTTTTACCCAGTGCGGCAAAGAGCGCCGCCACCATGGCAAGAACCAAAAGGGCTCCTGCAGGCTGAGTGAAAAGACTCAGTGTATATTCAGACGGAAGCAGGCTGAAACTTGCGATTTCCGCTCCACTTAATGGATTCGAAAGGGCTATGCCGCCTGTTCCAAGCACTTCACGCACAAAGGACACTACCAGAAGGGCTACTGTATAGGCTGCGCCAGCCTTGACCGCATCGCCCAGTCCCTTCCCGAAGGAAGCTTCCGGCAGGAATGCCCCTGTGGCAAACAGAATCAGTGAATTCACTGCAAGCAGCGGAAGGAAAATTCCCACACTGGATGCAAGGGATGGTGCATAGGCGAGAACGAGAAGCTCTCCCATTTTCGCAAGGAACGCCACCAGCACAATGTTCACGGGAAGCAGCGCTTCCTTCGGTGCAACCATCTTGACGATGCCGCCTAGAACTGCAGCCAGAAGTACGAGTACGAATGTGAGGATCCCGATCCCCACTGCACTGGTCATACTTGTGGTTACTGCAAGAGCGGTGGTAAGACCAAGGGCTAATCCAAGCACTGGATTATTGCCGAGGAATCCGATTTTTGTGTTTTCCAATCTATTCATTCTCTTCCCCTCCTACTTGCTTTCTTCTATGGCAGCGAGTATCGCATTGACTACAGATGTGGATGAGACTGTCGCTGCAGAGATGGCATCCACTTCCGCACTTTCATCCGCATAGGACAGGCCTTCAAACTGAGCCAGGAAATCCGGATGCTCGATCTTTGTACCCAGGTTTGGTGTATCACTTGCTTCCAGCACTTCCACACTCTCTATGGTCTGTTCCGCTTTGTTTATGACGATCTTCAGGACGTTTGGTGTATCACCATAACCTTCCTGCTTGGCGTATCCTGCCACTTCAACGGTGTAGGTCACAAGATCGCCTTCTTCTACTGTATCGGTGATGATTCCGGCCTTGCTTTCCGCCACTTCTCTGAAAAGAGAAATCTTCGCACCGAACTCGATGGGCTGCACTGCAGGTTCCTCTGGTTCTGCAGGCTCTGCTGTTCCGTCATCCACGATACCCATGGATTCATTATAGATGGCTTTGGCCGCATCGATTCCGTCCACAACAGCCTTTGAGCTGACTGTGGCTCCTGAAATAGTGGCAAAGGCATCTGTGGAGGTCTTGCCCACCACGGAGCTTACGAATGATTCATCTCTTACCTGTGTGCCGATTCCGTCGGTATCGTTGAGACTGATCACTTCATATCCTGTGATGTTTCCGTCCTTGTCGAAAGCCAGGGCAAATGTGATCACATCCGCGTATCCCTGATTTTCGATGATATATGCATATCCTGCATCTCCGGCTTCATAGGCTTTCTTCACAAGCCCTGTCTCATCTGTGAATTCCACAGCTGTGAATTCCGTCTGACCTTCGAACAGGCTTTCCAGTACCGCTTTGTCTTCTGAACCACCAGCCGCATCTATGATGGGTCTGAGCTGGCTGTCGGCAAAAATGAGGATTCCCCCTGTAAGGAGAACAGCAACCAATAGAACGAGTAAACTCTTTGTACTTTTCATACTCTCTTCCTCCTTACTTATTCAGTTCTTCAAATGCGATTCTGACCGCTTTGGTTACAGAAGTTGAAGAAATTGTTGCTCCGCTGACTGCATCCACTGAGGCATTCTCATCTTCAGAGGTGATGCCTTTGAACTGGTCCAGGAAGGATGGATCATCAATCCTGTCTCCAAGACCCGGAGTGTCATTCACTTCAAGAATCGCCACACTTTCCACTGCATTGGTGTCTTTATTGATCTTCACTTCAATCTTATTGTTGTCTCCGCCTTCCTGTGCATAGTAGCCTGGTGCAGACAGAACGAATGTCACGATGGAGCCGTCTTCCGTCTCTTCCAGCACTTCAGGAAGATCTGTGGTGGAATCAGAGAATATCTTCAGACCTCCATCCTCTCCAGGGAATTCAATGGCTTTGGGTTCCAGACCGTTTCCAGCAAAGAATGTAAGCACAAGTCCAAGGACAAAGGCTGCAGCAATGGATATGTTGTATTTCTTCAGTGCATAAATGGACCATCCGTCTGTAAGTTTATCAAGCAGAGGAGATACCATATTCATGATGAGGATTGCGTATACCACACCACCAGGCAGACTGGACTGTAGTCTGATGACTACGGTAAGTACTGCAAGTCCGATGGCATAGATGATTCTTCCAGTGATGGTCGTCGGATTTGTAACCGGGTCCGTTGCCATGAATACGGCACCGAACATAAGCCCTCCGGAAAGAACATGGAAGGAAGGATACCACATGCCCACACCGTTAGCCAGCGCTATGACGGCAGTGAAGATGAATACGGCTCCCACATAGACCACTGGCACTTTCCAGTCCAGCACTTTTCTGTAGGCAAGATAGATGCCCACAAGGATGATGAGCAGTGCACTGGTTTCACCAAGTGCGCCTGGATACCATCCCAGAAGAAGATTCGTCAGTCCGCCGAACTGCTCCAGGAACTGCTCTGTTACAGCGGCATCCTTGATCAGCCATCCTGCATTTGCCATGGAGGAGACTGGCGTTGCGCTGGTTGTGACATCTGCCACAGTAGATCCTACCAGAGAGGAGAATATGACCATTCTACCCACCCCTGCAGGATTGAAGATGTTATGTCCGAATCCGCCGAATACAAGCTTACCGAAGAAGATTGCAAAGAAAGATGCAACTCCGATGGCAAAGAAGCTTGTAGACATTGGAACTGTTAACGTAAGTATGATTGCCGTCACAAGCGGGAAGGAGTTCTTGATATGATATCCCACTTTCTTCCTGGTGGCTAGAGCGAAACCCGCTTCTGTCACCAGTGCCGTGATGATGGATACCGCCATGAGGCCGACGCCATGAATGACGTAGTCCATTCCATATTCCTGGAAATAGAAGACCATGGAGAACACGAATACGACCATAAGGCCAACTGCAAGCTCCGCCATGATGCCATGGGTGCTGTGGTCCTTGTCTCGATTGTTCGGAGACACTTTTGTAATAAATTTCATTCTATCTGTCCCCCCTACTTCTGCGTTGCAGCTCTGAGAAGAGCTTTACCGCGTCTAACGCCTTCAGTAACTTCAATCTTGGAAGGGCACACGTACGTGCACATTCCGCACTCGATACACTGGTCCGCTCTCAGCTTCGCCAGGAGCTTCACATCGCCAGCTTCTTCGGCATTATTGATTCTTACAGGAAGAATTCCTGCAGGACAGTGGTCATTGCATCTTCCGCATCTCAGGCACGCGATGGTGTCCACAGGATCCGGCTTCAGTATCGTGATGGCATTGGATGCTGTAGTGATGACCATTTCATCGGACGTTGCGGTTTTACCCATCATAGGTCCACCTGCAATGACTCTCACTTCATCCTGCGCATATCCGCCGATCTGCTTCACGATTTCTCCCACGGAGACGCCTACCGGAACACGGACGTTGCTTGGATTCTTCACCCCGTCACCACTGACTG
Organism: Proteiniclasticum sp. C24MP; assembly: GCF_043951855.1. Taxonomy (NCBI): domain Bacteria; kingdom Bacillati; phylum Bacillota; class Clostridia; order Eubacteriales; family Clostridiaceae; genus Proteiniclasticum; species Proteiniclasticum sp. C24MP. Next base: position 16,420 of record NZ_JBINJW010000005.1, on the reverse strand, counting down.
TGATGAGCTTCTCTATAATCGGCTTTCCCTGTTTCAGCGCTTCTGCAAAGGAAATTGCAGTGGTCGCGTTATTGACGATGACCCCGATTTCTCCAGGAAGCCTGTCATATCTTTTCTTGAAGATTTCATATATAAGTGTTCTTTCCCAGCCCATGGGATACATGTCTGGCACTTCCACCACTTTCATGGCACTCTGACCCTGCAATGCCTCGTTCACCTTGGCAATCAGGTCCTTCTTTGTAGTCTTGATGGCAATGAGCGCTTCTTTTCCGCCAGACATTTTCAGCATGGCTTTTGTACCGTAAAGAAGATCCTCCACCTGATTGTTCATGATTCTATAGTCTGCAGTAATGAACGGTTCACATTCCACCGCATTGATCACTAATGTATGAATTCCCTTTGCTCCTCTGTATTTCACATAGGATGGGAATCCGGCTCCGCCGCAACCTACGATTCCGGCATTCATCATGAAAGTCACCAGTTCCTCCACAGATGCTTTTTCCGCATCCAGTGGTTCAAATGGTCTTTCAAATTCTTCACATCCGTCGTTTTCCACCACAAGATGATCGATTTTCATCCCTACATTGTGTTTCAGTTCCACTTCTTCTATACCCAGAACCTTTCCACACACAGAAGAGAAAATTGGTACGACAAAATGATCATTCCTTTTGGCGATTATGGTTCCCTTTTTCACATAATCTCCAGCATTGACCAGAATATCCGTGCACGCCTGAAGTGGTATGTAGACCTTCTTCCCCGCGACGATATTCTTTACTTCCCCGTAGCTCGTCAATTCTTTGTGCCCATTTAAATGAAGCTTCATAGGGCCAATTAATATTGACATACTGTTCACCCGACCTTTCTGATTTTCGTTAAGATTTAAACTAAGAATGTTTTAACTCCCGATAATTTATGTCATTCTTATTAAGTTCCTGAATAATTATAACATAAAACAAAAATATTTAAACAGAATATGCTTTTGGATTGGCACCATTTTAACGAATTTTGCACGATAAACGTTCCATTTATTATCAACCTGACAATTTAATCCTTTTCAGCTGTTTATTATTATATTATCAAAGATGCTGTTATATTTTAACAACCCATATTTCAGCTGTTAATTTGTTAACTTTTCCTGAATTTACTAACAATCTAATTGTGAAATACAGATGTCTATAACAAAAAGATAATCCTACAGGGTTCCTTGCCTGATTTTCTCATTGAGATTTTCATAAATCGAATTAAAATATAACGAATCAGATTATTGATTTCGTTTTTACCACTGCATGCTATAATAGAAGAAAGAAAAAGCAAAACTTCTTGATTTAGGAGGAATATATGAGAGTTGGAATCGGTTATGATGTACATAGATTAGTGGAAGGAAGGGACCTCATCATAGGAGGTGTCAGAATTCCCCATGAGAAAGGACTGCTCGGTCATTCCGATGCGGATGTCCTGACCCATGCCATCATGGATGCGCTCCTTGGAGCAGCAGCCCTTGGTGACATCGGCACACACTTTCCCGATACGGATGATGCATACAAAGGATCCGACAGTCTGGATCTTTTGAGACGCGTCAAGGCCATGCTGAAGGAAAGAAACTTCAAAATCATCAACATTGACGGTGTCATCATTGCACAGGAGCCCAAAATGAAGCCCCATATACCGGAGATGAAGAAGATTCTCTGCGAAATACTGGGCATGGATATGGATCACCTGAACATCAAAGCAACTACCGAAGAGGGCCTTGGTTTCACTGGAACAAAGGAAGGCATTTCCTCTCAGGTGGTTGTACTCATAGACAGACGTTATTAGCAGATATCACTTAGGAGGAGAGGCACATGGAAGCATTATATGACAACATCTCCAGAAGGAAATCCACCAGAAACTTCAATATGGACATATTAGATGAAGCTTCTCTTCTTAGGGTTTCAGATATTCTTGATCGCGCGCCGAATCTCTTTGAAGGACTCAAGGTGCATTATCATATCATCAAGGACGGCAGCGGATTTTCTGAGAAAGCCACCGGCATCATCGGTGCATACACCAAGGTGAAGGCTCCGCACTTCATCGTGGTCACTTCAAAAACCCAGTCCGGCTTCCGTCAGGCAGTAGGCTACTCCATGGCGCATGTGATCTTATCCATGAATGACCTGGGCATTGCCACCTGCATCACGTATCCGGGTGTGGATAAAACCGTCATTGAAAAATACACACAGCTGGAAGAGGAGCATGAACCCGTTCTCTTCATCGCTTTCGGAAATCCGGAGAATCCTCTGGAACTGTATCCGAAGGCGGACTATTATAAAAGGCGTCCGCTGAAAGACATCATCATACAGGGACCTGTAAAGAGAAAATACAAGTTCATCCTGGAAGCGGTAAGACTTGCCCCTTCCTCTTTCAACACACAGCCCTGGCGCTTCAGCGTGGACGGAAACAGGATCCATCTCATGAGAGTGAAGCTCGGATTCATCAAGAGCAAGTTCTTCACCTCGCTCAACAAGATCGATATGGGTATCGCTCTTGCCTACATGATCATCGCCATGAAGTCCAAGGGCATGAAATTCAAGCTGGTGAAGCAGTCCGTACCCCATGAGAACATGGAGTACATGATCACCATCGAAATACAGGAACAGAAATAATAACCGGGAGGGTCTATCATGAAGCTGAATAAGAAAAAAATGATTTTCGCACTGCTCTTCGGTCTGGCCTTGCTTGCCATCAAAGCCAGCACCGTTAAGGAACCCGTCCAGTCAGAGGAACTATGACGTTTCTCAGATGATCAGAGCCACAGTGAATGCACTCGGAAATCTGCGTGCTTTTCACTGTGGCTTTTTCATTCGAGGTGATTCTCTCAGCCATATGCATCTGACTTCACTGATGGTAAGATGAGTGTAGAAGAACTTTATAGAACACGATCCATAGGAGGGATTCCATATGAAAGAGAAGGCCTATATCAGACCACCGGAAAAGATTCCATTCTACATAAAGCTTGGTCTCATGATCTCGAAAAAAGTGACAAAGAAAGACCTTCTGGTGCCAAAGCTTCTCGCCTGGTACCCGAAGGTCGCCATCAGTTCCGGTGTGCTGGAGTCACTGGTCGCCCATGGAAAAAAAGACCTCTCGCCACGAATGCTAAAGCTCGTGCGGATGCAGGCATCCATTCTCCCCTCCTGTCCCTTCTGCATCGACATGAATTCCTTCGAATATGAGAAAAGCGCCATCTCCGAAGAGGAAATCAATGCCCTTACGGGAAGGACTTCCATGGATGAAGTCCATACGTTCTCAAAGAAAGAGCGTCTGGCTGTTACTTACACCCAGCTCATCTCAAAGACGCCCGTCATGATCACAGATGCCTTCATGGAAGAGATCAAGGCGGAATTCACAGAGCGCGAAATCGTCATCCTGGCAAGCACCGCCGCTCAGGTGAACTACTGGGCCAGACTGATCAGCGCTCTGGGTGTCCCTCCGGCCGGTTTCACAGACCGATGTGATTTCTAGATATTCCGGGAAGCATTCTCCTTCTGCCTGATGAGCAGCCTGCTGTTGACCTCATCTATGGTGTAGTCAATGAAGTGATCTCTCGCATCCAGTTCAAGGAAGGCCATGGCTGAAAGAAGATCTCTGTCCATGAGAAAATGGACAGAGAAAACATCTCCCTGACCGATTCGGATCAGAATGGTGGAAACCTGAAAGAACTCCATCTCCACCTTATACCTCAAAATCAAAGGCTTCCCGTAGTTATCGATGAAGTAGTCCTTATCTCCGTCACGGTCCTTCACAGAACGCAGCTCGTAATCCCCCTTCAGAATATCTTCCAGTTGAAGCATACTTCTCTCTCCTTTCACGATGCATGACACAGATTGCATCACTCTTGTTCTTATCTGTATTATACGCCATCAGCATTAATAAAAAGTATACGCACTATGAATATACGTAGAAAGATGCAGAGGAAAATCATTTCTGATTTTCCTCTGCATCTTATATTTTCTTTCGGCTATAGTTTATTCTGAGAAAGGAGCCTCTGGATATGAACTGCAAGATAAAGCAGTTCCTCTTTAGTGATTTCTTTGCCATAGGCGTCTTTTATATAGCCCTCAATTTTATTTGCACCCTTCATAGCAGCAGGATAACTTTTACTGATCTGCTCGTATAGTGTCATGTCACTGGAAACAAGCATTTTCCCGCTGAAAAATCTTTCTACGAAAAACTTGACATGCGTTATAAATCTATAGTAATGAATATCCTCAGTGTCCATATTAATATTAAGGGTATATCTTACAAGATTGATGATATTCCCTGTAAGTTTTGCAGCTTTCATGGCATCCTTTGAATTCTCTTTCTCTCCCTGTGCGTTAATGAGATGAAAAGCGATATTTGCCGCTTCCTCTTCAGGAAGCTCTATGGCAAGATGCTTATTCAAAAGTTCTACAGCGTATACCCCAATATTGAATTCATCTCTGTAGTAGTTTTTAACTTCCCAGAACAGGCGATTTGTGATGGCAATATTATTCTTGATTCTTTCAGAAGCAAAGTTCATGTGATCCATAAGCGTAAAATAGATTCCCGGATTCAACTTAGAGCCCAACTGCTTTTCCGCATATTGAACTATTTTTCGTGTCAGTTCCAGAAAGACAGGATCTATCTCATTGATGATTTCCATGAAATGCTCTTTCTTCGTGTGGTCAACAGGTATGAACACCTGATCTGCAAGATCTTCCTGAATCAGGCTCCCAGCCTTTTTTCCATACCCTATACCTTTTCCTAAAAGAACGTACTCATTCTTCTTCTCATCTTCTGCCAGGACAACACTCGAATTCAGCACTTTTTTTATCGTCTTCACATATTCACCTTCTTCTCAAGCAATATTATATACTAGTCAAGCTTCTCTGCGTTAGATTCAATCACTTTCTTATACCAGAAAAAGGAATCCTTTTTCTTTCTTTCCAGTGTACCATTTCCTTCATCATCCTGATCCACATAGATGAATCCGTATCGTTTTGACATCTGCGATGTACCGGCACTGATGATATCGATGGGACCCCAGCTGGTATAGCCAAACAGATCCACACCTTCTTCCACAGCTTCCTTCATTGCTTTGATATGCTCTCTGAAATAGGATATTCTGTAGTCATCATGAATACTTCCATCCTCTTCCACTTTATCTGCCGCACCCATTCCGTTCTCCACAATGATCAGCGGTTTCTGATAACGATCATAAAGTTCCAGAAGAGATATCTTTAGGCCCTGAGGGTCAATCTGCCATCCCCAGTCCGTGGAAGGAAGATAGGGATTCTTTATTCCCATTATAGTGTTACCGGCAGCTTTTTCCAATCCTTCATCTGCAGATTCGGTCAGTGACATGTAATAACTGAAGGATACATAATCCACAGGATTGGCTTTCAGTATTTCCAGATCCTCTTCTTCCATTACGATTTCAATTCCATTCCTCTTGAACCTGTTGAGAATCAGCGGTGGATATTCACCAAAGACCTGAACATCTGTGTAGAAATAGTTATCAAGATTTCTTTTCAGTGTTTTTTCCACATCCTGTGGATGGCAGGTATGCGGATAGGTCGTGAGCTTGGTCAGCATGCATCCTACCTGGCTTCCTGGTATGATTTCATGACAATCCTTTGTTACCTTCGCAGAGGCCACGAACTGATGATGAAGTGCCTGATAGACGGTTCTGTCTTTCTCTCCCTCCGGACACTTGTCAGGAATGATTCCTGCAGTTGTAAAGGGATGTCTCACAATACTGTCGATCTCATTGAAGGTGAGCCAGTATTTCACAAGATTCTTGTATCGTTCAAAACATACTCTGGAATAATTCACAAAAAGGTCCACCACTCTGCGATCTGCCCAGCCATTATATTTCACACTGAGGGCTAAAGGCATCTCATAGTGAGACAAGGTTACGATTGGCTCCATACCCAGCCTTCTCATCTCTGTGAAGAGGTCCTCATAAAACTGCAGCCCCTTTTCATTCGGCTCGGTTTCCTCTCCATCTGGAAAGATTCTGCTCCATGCGATAGATACCCTTAATGCTTTGAATCCCATTTCTTTGAACAGCGCCAGATCTTCTTTGTAATGGTGATAGAAGTCCACACCTCTTCGCTTCGGATATTTTTTATCATCAGGGTCCTTCATTGCAGCTTCCACAAGCTCACTGCTTATGGCTACATGTTTATTATAGTCCTTCACATCCACATTCGCCTTGTACTGGGCAACGTCGGCTACAGAAAGACCTCTTCCATCCACGTTCCATGCACCTTCGGCCTGATTGGCCGCTATTGCTCCTCCCCATAGAAAATTCTCCGGAAATCCTTTACTCATATCATTCTCCTTTTTCTATTGGATGTTATGATGTTCTTCATCCAATAATATTTCTTCTTTATAAAGCATGTTTTTAGATCGTTGTATCTATAACGGTCATCAGCTCTTCCTTATGTGTCACATTCTTTCGTTCTGCAAAACTGATACTGAAATCTTCCTTATTCGTCACCACCATAATTGTGATCGGATCGAATTTTTCGTCCACAATCTTTTCAAGATTGAAATGAAGAAGCTCCGCTCCTTTTTTAACCAGATCACCTACTTTTACTTTAGGTTCAAAATACTTTCCGTTCAGATTCACTGTGTCAATCCCCACATGGAACAGCACCTGTGCTCCACCCTCAGTGGTCATTGCCAGGGCATGGCCAGTTTCAAAAACCATCTCAACTTTTCCGTCAGCTGGTGCATATAGAATTCCATTGGATGGAATTACTGCTACACCTTCACCCATGGCTTTGGATGAGAACACATCATCATTCACATCAGATAGCGCTACTACTTCTCCATCTACTGGACTTGAAAATGATTCTTCAGCTGTATTCTTTTTTGATTCCAAGACCACCTCTTTAACAGCATCCTGATCTTTTCCAAAAATGAGTGCCGCAACAAATGCCACTCCGAAGGAAATCAGTAGACCGAAAACCGCATTTCTTAAATTGCTAGGATCATCCGGAGCGATGTACATGGAGATACTGGCAAGTCCAGGTCCCACGATAGCAAATGCTTCCAATGCCACGATACCTACAAAAGCACCACCAACCAGAGAACCAAGTACAACACTCGCTAACACTTTTTTATTCTGCAGCGTCACTCCATAAAGTGCAGGCTCTGTGATGCCAAAGATTGCTGAGATTCCTGCTGAAATCGCCGTCGCTCTCAAAGTCTTATCTTTTGTTCTGATTGCTACACCGAAGCATGCTCCACCTTCAGCAATATTGTGTGCAAGGGAAGCTGGAAGATACAGAATTTCCTTTCCAATCTGTGAAAAGGTGGTAATGGCGTATGGAAGCATCGCCTTGTGCATGCCGGTAGCCACCATAAACGGTAGTGCTGCGGCAAGAAGTGCAGTTGCAACCCAACCGAGTTTATCATAGAGAAAGAGGATCACACTGGCAAAGCCCTGTCCGAAATTAAACCCTGCGGGTCCTAGTAGAAGAAGCGTTACTGGAACTGTAACAACCAGTGACAGCATTGGCACCAGGAAAATTCTTAAAGACTTTGGCGAAACTTTTGTAAAGAACTTCTCCAGTTGTGCATATAGCAGCACTGTGAGAATTGCTGGGAACACCTGATAGGCATATGCGATATTCTGAAGACCAAATCCGAAAAGTTCAGCCCCTTCAGCAAGCATTGCAGTCATATTCGGAAGAATAAGAGCTGCCACAGCAGACATGGCTACCAGCGCATTGACTTTCAGTTTGTTTGCAGTGGTGATCGCTACCATGATTGGAAGGAAATAAAGCGGAGCATCTCCAATGAGGTTCAGTACCTTGTAGGACTGCGAATCCGCACTCATGACCCCAAGAACAGATAACAACAGCAGTAAGGACTTTAGTACACCACCACCTGCGATGGCAGGTACCAGCGGCTGAAATACACCGACTATAAAATCAAGTACCACTGCACCGATCTTTCTCTTCTCTTCTGGTCTTTCTTCCCTGCTCTGCATTGATGTATCTCCGATGAGTTTCACTACTTCATCATACACCTCCACCACATCATTTCCGATGACCACCTGACACTGCGCTCCTGTCTTGACAGCCATTACACCTTCTACTGCCTGAAGTTTTTCAATGTCAGCCTTTTTATTGTCAAGTAGAGAGAATCTGAGTCTTGTGGAGCAGTGCTCAAAATGAGAAATGTTTTCCTTACCGCCCACATACTTAAGTACATTCTGTGCAACCTGTTTGTAGTTCATAATTTATAACTCCTTTTATGCTATTATTTCGAAAAAACAAAAAAAGGACCCAAAATGACAAATAATACTATCTGTCATTTTAGATCCTGCCTGCTTCACCAGTCACATGTCTAATTTTGTTTATTCATTTCGAGATGATTATATCGAATAAAACTGTAATCGTCAACATTATTTTTGATTTTTTTCTAATATGCTTTGCCCCAGTAGACAAGTGACTCTGCCTTTTCACCACAGCAGATGCATGTATCGCTGAGTTCTTCCTGTTCAAAAGGCATACATCTGGACGAGAGTCCATACTCTTCCTTGATCTGCTCTTCACAGGAAAGCTTTCCGCACCACATGGCCTTGATGAACCCCGGTTTGTTGTCTGCAGCATCTCTCATCTCTTCTGGAGTCACCGCTTCACTTGTCATGGTGGTCATGCGATCCAGCGCCTTCTCATAAAGTGCATCGTGGATTTCATCAAGAAGCGCTGGAAGCTTCTCTTCCAGTTCATCCATGGATACGAAGATCTTCTCTCTTGTATCTCTTCTCACCAGTACCACCTGGTTGTTTTCGATATCCTTAGGCCCTACTTCCAGTCTCACTGGAACACCCTTCATTTCATATTCGCTGAATTTCCAGCCTGGCTTCTTGTCTGACGCATCAACCTTGACTCTGACGACCTTGGAGAGTTTTTCTCTCAGCTCTTCCGCTTTTTCAAGAACGCCTTCCTTGTGCTGAGCAACAGGAATGATCACAAGCTGTGTAGGTGCCACTCTTGGAGGAAGCACGAGTCCTGAGTCATCCCCATGCACCATGATGATGGCACCGATGACTCTTGTGGAAAGACCCCAACTGGTCTGATGGACATGGGCAAGCTTACCGTCTTTTCCTGTATAGGTGATGTCGAAGGCTTCCGCAAATCCCTGACCGAAGTTGTGACTGGTTCCGGACTGAAGTGCCTTCCCATCGTGCATCAGCGCCTCGATAGTATAGGTCGCCTCGGCTCCTGCAAACTTCTCCTTGTCGGTCTTTCTTCCCTTGATCACTGGAATGGCCAGGAAGTTCTTCATCATATCCGCATAGACATTCAGCATCTTGATGGTTTCATCCTGCGCTTCTTCTGCTGTGGCATGGATGGTATGACCTTCCTGCCATAAGAATTCGGAAGTTCTCAGGAAAGGTCTTGTGGTCTTTTCCCAGCGGATGACGCTGCACCACTGATTGTACAGTTTTGGAAGATCATTGTAGGACTGGACGATGTTGGAGAAATGCTCGCAGAAAAGCGTCTCTGATGTAGGTCTGATGCAGAGCCTCTCTGCCAGCTCCTCAGAACCGCCATGGGTGACCCATGCCACTTCCGGTGCAAATCCTTCCACATGATCCTTCTCTTTCTGAAGAAGACTCTCTGGAATCAGCATCGGCATGTAGACATTCTCGTGGCCGGTTTCCTTGAATCTTCTGTCAAGATATCCCTGAATGTTTTCCCACAGCGCATAGCCGTAAGGTCTTAAGATCACCGCTCCCTTTACTGTGGAGTATTCGATCATCTCCGCTTTCTTCACGATATCCGTGTACCACTGCGCAAAGTCCACATCCATAGGTGTGATGGCTTCAACCAGTTTCTTATTGCTGTTCTTGCTCATTTGTTACCCTCCCTAAAAATAAAAAAAAAGCATCAATCAAAGGGGCCGAATCTTCTCCGGCGGTACCACCCTAATTGATACTTGTGTATCCACTCTAAAGTATAACGGCTTTCCCCGCTCAGTCCTCTGAGAAACTCCAAGACAGGTTCCGAAAACTTTCCCTGAGGGCTTCCACCATTTCCCTCTCTCTGTAAAGGCAGGACTTTCGTACTGGTTCTTTTCATCGTTTATATCATTATGATTCTATAGGAAAAACCCGCTTTGGTCAACTAGTTTTTTCCCAGCAGCGCCCTCCATATTCACCAGATTGCAAGGAAAAAAGAGATGATAGTTCGATTCACATCTCTTTTCAGATTCCTACAGAACCCACCAGGTCTTGTATCTGGGATCCAGATACAGGGTATATCTTTCTTTCAGTCTCTTTCGTCTTCCATACAGATGATAGGTCATCTCCTTCAGTCCGTTTTTGTCCTTCATGGAAACATAAAGAATCTTCTCCACGTCCACCGTAAGATATCTGGCCTGATCCACAGCATAATATCTGAATTTCAGAGGATAGACCCTGCCGTCCTTACAGTAGGTGATCACTTCACAGGGATACTTTCTTGATGTCAGCATAGGCTCACCTTCTTCCATATCTTACCTAAATAATAGAACACATATTCTTTTTTGTCAATATACCCAGAATCGCGCAAAATTATTCCTACATATTGACTTGAGTTTTGAGTTACCCACAAGATATTGTGGATACTGTGCATAACCTTTGTATTCCTAATGAACTTTGTTTCGGATTCTTTACCAGAATATGAAAAGAGAGCCCTTCGGCTCTCTTTTGTTGTCTACTTTATGTATTTGGATGGGTTTACTGTACTTCCACCCATTCTGATCTCAAAATGAAGATGACTTCCTGTGGATCTTCCGGTGCTGCCCATCTTTCCGATGACATTTCCTTGCGTTACACTCTGCCCGACTTTTACATTGATGGAGCTTAAGTGTGCATAGGCTGTCTCGATTCCGTTTCCGTGATTCACGATGATCAGTTTTCCGTAGGTTCCTTTGTATCCGGCAAATGTGACTTTACCGTTTCTGGAAGCCAGAATACTGGTTCCTCTGGAATTGGCGATATCAATCCCCGCATGGAATGCTCTTCTTCTGGTTACAGGATGGATTCTGTTTCCATACCCGCTTGTGAGTCTTCCACTGGCTGGTCTGATGAACGTTGTCGCTCTTTTTCTCTCCAGCTCCTGCTGCTTGCGCTTTTCCTCTTCCACTCTGATTTCTTCTTCCACTTTAGTCTTCTGAGCACTTAAGGTCTCTGACTGTGTTTCCACCTCAGTGATCTTCACACTCAGTTCTCCGTTGAAGGTCAGAAGCTCTGTAGATCTTGATGCTCCGTTTGACAGAATCTCTTCCACCTGAGCAAGATCTTCTTCCAGCTTGCTGAGCTTTTCCTGAAGTCCTTCTCTTATGGCTTCCTTGTCGTCTTTTCGTATCTCTTTTTCCTGATACTGCTCAAATTCTTCCGCTGAAGAATGAATTGCAATGAGAATATCTGCCAGTTCCATTTCCAGATACCCATTGGTAAGGGTCAGAAGCGCCGCCTGAATGATATTCGGATTCTTCTCGTCCAGCATTTCACCTTTTTTCATTGTCTCTTCAATGTTGCTTCTTAAATACTCCGCTCTGATGCGATAAATTTCTCTATCTCGATTTAGTTTCTCGATTTCCTTAAGATTCATTTCCAGTTGTGTTTCTGATTCCTGTCTGAGCACACTCACTGTTTCCAGTTCATTGGTCAGATTACCAAGCAGTGCTTTCTTATCTTCCAGGGCATATACGTTCTGAGCTGAAAATCCGCTGATGGTCCCCGCCACAAGCAGTCCAGCGACAATTCTTTTTAAATACTTCATTTGTTTCCTCCATGTCACTTTTTACGACTTCCTTATACTAAAGTCTTTTTATGAAGAAAATATGAAGATATTTCATTTATTTTTACATTTGATTAAAGATGTTCTTCACAACTCTCGGGAACCGGCATGATATCACTCTTCTACCACGTCATCACTTTTACATAAAGTCTGAAATAATTTAAGCCAGATAAAAGAATGTGAAGAAATAGTGCATGAGACTTCCACCTAAAATGAACAGATGAAAGAGTTCATGAAATCCGAAGGATTCTGAAATATTAGGCTTCTTTACCATATAGATGAACCCGCCTATGCTGTAGAGAATGCCGCCGGAAAGCAGGAGCATGAATCCAGTGAAGTCCACATTTCTATAGACATCTCCGATGAAGAACATGACCATCCATCCCATGAAGAGGTAGAAGAAGGTATAGAGGACTCTTGGCATATTGTTTATGAACACCTTGGATAGAATGCCGAATAATGCGATGGACCAGATCACCACAAGCACCACATTTCTCTGCGTCCCTTCCAGTACACTTAAGCACATGGGGGTATAGCTTCCTGCAATGAGTACATAGATCATGCTGTGATCGAGCTTCTTCAGTCTTCTGATTCCCTTCTCACTGCCGTTGTATCCATGATAGATTCCGCTGGCCAGATAGAGCAGTACCAGGCTGATGCCGAAAATCAGGGCACCGATGATGCTCTTTAAGGAAGCCTCGATGAGAATCCTCTGGGTCAAAAGCACAATGGTGCCGATAAAGAAGAGGATTGCACCGGCAAGATGGGTGATGGAGTTGACAGGTTCTCTCAGTTTTATTTTTCTCATATGAATTCTCCTTAATGTAGTTTTTATAACTACGTGTTGTCCTGTTCATATTATACCTTAATATAAAATAAAATCAACATTGAAGTTGCAGAAATTTTATATTAATATGATACTATCTAGTTTTTAGAACTACATTTAGCAGAAATATCATTCGCCTGAAGACTTCAGGCGCAAAAGGAGATATGAAATGATAGCCAAGGAGACGCTTCAACTTCCTGAAATTTCGCAGCTGCCTGATTTCGGTCTATACATGGACCAGGTCATCACCTATATGGAAAAATCCTATCCGAAAAAACCGCTGACGAAAACCATGATCAACAACTATTCCAAAGACAAGATTCTTTTCCCCTCCATCAAAAAGAAATACTCCAGAGAGCACCTGATGCTGCTCTCCCTCATCCAGATCCTGAAGAGAACCCTGACTCTGCCTGAAATCAAGATCCTTCTCGGACCCATTTCAAAAGAATGCGCCAAAGGGGAAACAGAGAGTCTCTACACTCTTTACGAAGATTTCCATGGTCTTTTCAAGGCCACCCTCTCTCAGTCAGAAGATCTCAGAATAACGGCTTCCGAAGGCCTTTCAGACAGTCGGGTGAAAATTCTCGTATATTCATTAATTTCAGCCTATTTCGGCAATCTTTCTGAAGAACTGCTTGCCGAAACAGAAAGATTGAATCAATAAACCTTGAATGAGCTGAAAAACCCTTATTGTTCACAATTATTTCTTAGGGTTTTCATACGTCATTTCCACAAAACCTGTATCATAATATTATGCAAACTGAAATTAATAAACAGTTAAATGATAAATTATGCAAATATGTGATGGAAATGAAGGCGATATTATGAAAACAATCGAATTAGGCGCGGTGCACCTTAATGTAACAAACGTGGAACAGCTGACCCTATATTATGAAAATCTGGGATTCACAAGAAATGAGCGAGAAGATGCCATGGAGCTTCTGGCAGGGAATATCCCCCTAGTTGTTCTGCATCCCACAAGACAGACAAGACGACATGAAGTGGGCCTGTACCATTTGGCAATACGAGTTCCTGAAAGAAAGGATCTGGGTAATTTCCTTTACCATCTGGCAGCAAGCAGGATCCCTGTAACAGGATTTTCCGACCATCATGTGTCGGAAGCCATCTATCTTACAGACCCTGAAGGAAATGGCATAGAAGTCTATTGGGACAAGCCCGAGAATATCTGGAAAAACAAGAACAGAATCCATATGACCACAGATACCATGGATGTGGATGGAGTTCTGGAATCCAGAACCACCGACTCCTTTTCCGGATTCCCTGAGGGAACGGACATGGGACATATCCACCTGCATGTGAAGGATCTGGACGCATCGGATCTGCACTACAACAAAACGCTGGGACTTGAGAAGACACTGGATTATCCTAAGGCCGGATTCTTTTCAAGAGACGGCTATCATCACCATATCGGGATGAACATGTGGCTTCAGGGAAACCCAGCCATGAAACAGGACGGTTACCCAGGGATTCACCACTTCAGCATTCATCTTGATCCATCAGTCTTTGAAGAGATCTATGGTCAGGATACGGATATGGTGGAGAACCGGGACCCGAACAATATCCTATATAAGGTTTATCGGGGCTTTTTATAAGTCTCTTTAAATAGATCTAGACCCCGCTTCCTCCTACTTGAAATATACTTTCTCTTTTTTGTATATTTCAACATAGATGAACCCCGAAGAATTCGTTCTTCGGGGTTTTACCTTGTCTATTTGTTTTCGTAAGCGGTCTGTATGATTTCCTTGATGTATCCTTTTCTGTAGGCATTCACAAGCTGAAGAAGGTCCGCCACCTGAGACTTCAGTTCCAGACCGGTGTCCGTATCCGCCACTCTTCTTCGGCTTCTCACACTTTCAAGAACCATCACCGTGGACACAATGTCCTTTTCCTCCAGAATGGCTTTCTGGGTGGATTCAAAGGGTTCATGACTCACAAGATTCAGACCATGGGAATTGTAGATCAGCGTATATCCTGCGATACCTGTCTCCTTCTGATAAGCCTTGGCGAATCCGCCATCAATGACCAGAAGCTTTCCGTCCGCCTTGATGGGACTTTCTCCCTTTGTGACCTTCACCGGTACATGCCCATTTACAAGGTGAGCATGATCTTTGTCCAGTCCGAACTCTTCCAGGATCATTTCAATACGATCCGGTCTTTCCCTGTCTCTGTAGTACGGATTCTTTTCTTCCGCGTGCGGTGTTTTGTCCTCAATGTAATACCTTTCGAAGGTGGCCATCTTTCTCTTGCCGAAAAGGGGAGATGCAGGTCCGCACCATAGATACCACATGGCATCCAGGCCCTGTTCCTTGAGCACAGGATCATTGTTGAAATACCCCTGCCTTGCAAGCCTGTCCAGCTCATCCAGTGCCGCCTTCCCTTTGTACTTGTCTCCACCGATCATGATCTCCATGAATACGCCATCCTCATCCATGGGCATGCAGCCATGAAGAAGCAGGTTCCCGTTGAAGACTTTGTACATGCTTCCCTTGGAAAAGAGAAGCTTCATATGATCATTGAGTCTCATGGAATTCATGAAGGATCGCTTCAGTCTTTCCATGATGTCCTTTTCCGCCTCTGTAAGGATGAAAGGATTCTTTTGATCCACTGTGGGAAACTCCGTGGAATTCAGTTCATATTCCATACCATCTACCAGGATGGTTCCTTTTTCATAATCGATCATGTCCAGCAGCATCCGGTCGTTCATGCCATATTCCGGATGCTTGTATATGATTTCCGCTTCCAGCTTCATCTGAATCAGAAAAATCGCTTTGTGTATTTTCGCGATGAGTTCCAGCTCCTTCTGGTTCTTCTCCGTGACTTCCACTCCTTTAGGCATGAACTTGGTGAGTTCGTCACTGCCATAGGTGTCCATGGCAAAAGTGGCCAGGGGCAGAAGATTGATGCCGTAGCGGTCTTCCAGAAGCTCCAGATGATTGTATCTGGCTGTGATTCTCACCACATTTGCGATGAGCGCTTCACTTCCGGCACAGGCACCCATCCAGATCATGTCGTGATTTCCCCACTGAATGTCCAGAGAGTGATACTCCTTCAGCATGTCCATGATGATGTCCGCTCCAGGTCCTCGGTCATAGATGTCCCCGATGATATGAAGCCGATCCACGGCAAAACGCTGAATCAGGTTGGATATGGCGATGATGAACGATCTTGCACGATCCAGATCTATGATGGTTTCTATGATCTTATTGTAGTAGTCGTACTTATTGATCCGGTCCTCGTTCTCATTCAGGAGTTCGTCCAGAATATAGGCGAATTCCTTCGGAAAGGCTTTTCTCACCTTGGATCGGGTGTATTTCGAAGAGACTCTCTTGCAGACTTCGATGAGCCTGAAAAGATGGATTCTATACCAGTCGTCAATCTCCCTGTCATTGATGTCCAGCATATCCAGCTTCTCTGCGGGATAATAGATCAGTGTAGCCAGTGCTTTCTTCTCGGATTCTCTCAGCGTATTCCCGTAAAGATCATTGATCTTGTTGCGGATGACCCCCGATGCGTTCTTCAGCACATGCCGGAAAGATTCGAATTCTCCATGCACATCAGAGATGTAATGCTCTGTCCCTTTGGGCAGATCCAGAATCGCCTGAAGATTGATGATTTCTGTTGTTGCATCACTTATGGTTGGATACTGCCTTGCCAAAAGCTTCAGATAGTCTATATCTCGAACTGTCTCAACTTCCTTTCCAGTCAATTCATTCGTCATTTTAACGCCCCCAATAAAAAATTAACAAATCTGTTTCTTTCTCTC
>NZ_JBINJW010000049.1:0-4501 GCF_043951855.1 Proteiniclasticum sp. C24MP | reverse complement strand
TACGATCTTTAACCGCCTGTCTCTTTATAAGTGTGTATTCATTGCAGATACGGTCTTCCACTTTACAGTCCACACAGCTGCCAAAACCGACACAGGGTGTATTTCTCTGCAGTCTCACATTATTCGCAGGTGCCGCTACTGCCCTTACACGGGCTATAGCCTCCTCCACAGTGTCGACGATCTTATTGATGCCAACGATCACAAACACTTTATCAGGCCCATAGAGAAGCGCTGCAACGCGATTACCGGTATGATCCACGTTGTACAGATGACCTTCAACCGTGATGGCATTGGCTGAAGAAAAGTAGTGGTCCGCAAAAAAACTTTTTCTGTAAAGCTCTTTCTTCTCTTCCCCCGTCAGTCCTTCCTTATAGCGGTCAAGAAACTCTATATTTCGGCTTCTCAGATAACTGATCAGATCAAGCTCAAACAAGGTCTGAGATCCACCCACTGACACCAGACTTCCATCCGGAATCTGTGCGTTCAGATAATCTGTCAGCTCTACTTCACTTTTCAGGTATGTACCTTTCATGTTGTTGTTGTTCAGATTCCTGATCAGTCTTTTGATTTTCTCTTCATAAGTCGTTAGTACGTGTTGATCCATCAGATTTCCCCCTTTTATTATCCATAATAGAATTATAGCTTATTCCGAACGTTTTGAAAATCTGATTTCGGCTCCTTGATGCACTAACCAATTCGCATTAAATGTGATACAATTTAATTATAGTAATAATATTGGAGGTCATTTATGATAGCAGTTGTATCCCCTTCAAAAACCATGAAGGAAGAAAAAGTGGAAATTGAAACAACAAAACCGAAATTCATCCGAGACACGAATCTATTGGCTAAGGACATGAAAAAGTACGATGTCGCCGGCCTGGAAGAGCTCATGGACATCAGTACTGATCTGGCTACATTAAATCATAATCGATTCCAGGAATTTGAAAAAGCGAAGAAGTTTCCCGCAGTTTACCTTTTCCGAGGTGATGTATTTAAAGGAATAGATATCGACAGTCTGAAAGATTCTGAAATCCAGTACCTGAACAAACACCTGAGAATTCTATCCGGTCTGTATGGCGCTTTGAAACCTCTTGACGAGATCAAACCCTACCGACTGGAAATGGGCACGAAACATGAAAATGAACGTGGCAGGGATCTTTATGCTTTCTGGGGAAATAAAGTCAAGAACTATCTGGAAAAAGAGGCGGAAGACAACATCCTCATCAATCTGGCATCCAACGAATATTCAAAAGTCATCCTTCCTAAGGAAATCAGGATGGATGTATATGATATTGAATTCAGAGAGAAGAAGAAAGACAAGTATCCGATTGTCGCTTATTACGCAAAAGTGGCCCGAGGAGAAATGGCAAGATACATGGCAGTCAACAATGTGCAGAAAGTCGAAGAACTGAAAGGATTCAACTACAGCGGCTACGCATTCAACGAAGAACTTTCTGAAGGGAATACGCTTGTATTCACCAGAGAGCAGGTCAGCTGCTCAGGAGAAAATCACTTAGCACATGATTGGAAAACTCAATGCCTTTATCCGTGAAGCGAAGAGTCTCCGCCGTATCCACAAGCAGTCCATCACGAACATGCTTATCGATACTTTCCCTATAGAGACTCTCCAAGGTGACATGGAATCTCTCCTGAAAGTCTCTTTTACTGAGTCCTTTCATCATGCGCATACCCATGAAAACATATTCTTCCACATCTTCTGAAAAGGTGTTCTGATGTTCTCTGATGGCAGCTGTCCCCTCTTTTTCAATCATTCTGATATATCCCTCGATGGTACGCACATTCTCCTGGCGTTCCCCATGCACATACTCATGCGCAGAAGTCCCGCAGCCCACATAATCCCGGCCTTCCCAATATCTGATATTGTGTCTGCACTCTTTTCCCCCAAGGGCATAATTTGAAATCTCATATCTTTCATATCCATGATCTTTCAGTGTAGAGATAATCAGAGTATTCATTTCTCTTTCGGTTTCTTCATCCGGAAGGTGAAGCTCATTATTCTTGTGCCTGAAATAAAATGGTGTGAACTCTTCGATGATCAGAGAGTAGCATGAAATATGATCCGGTTTGAGCGCAAGGACATCCTCAAGTGTTTTTTTCAGGATCTTCTTGTTTTCATTTGGCAAGCCATAGATAATGTCTACATTGATGTTGTCAAAGCCCATTTCTCTCAGCATCAGATAATTGTCCTTGAATTCATGGAAGGTATGAATTCTTCCAATATCCAGAAGTATATGATCATCAGAAGACTGTAGGCCTATGGACAGTCTATTGACGCCCATTTCCTTTATCACATATGCCTTTTCTTTTGTCAGGTTTCCAGGATTGCATTCCATGGAGAATTCATGATCCTCCGTCAATCGGATTTGCCTGAGACTTTCCGAAAGGATGCGCAGCTCTTCGGCAGATAAATAGGAAGGCGTTCCTCCACCTATGAACACGGTATCGAAGGTCTTACCCTGGGTCTTGGATGCTATTTCCGTAGCCAATGCATTCAGATACTGTTTTACATACTCTCCTTTTCCTGAATAGGATGCAAAATCACAGTAGTAGCACTTCTGTTCACAGAAAGGAATATGTATGTATAATCCGTATGTCTTCAAACTTTTCACCTACTCAACCTTCAGCACACTCATGAACGCTTCTTGTGGAACTTCAACAGATCCTACCTGTCTCATACGTTTCTTTCCTTCTTTCTGCTTTTCTAGCAGCTTCTTCTTTCTGGTAATGTCACCACCATAACACTTGGCAAGAACGTCTTTACGCATAGCCTTTACAGTTTCTCTGGCGATGACTTTGGAACCTACCGCTGCCTGAATCGGAATTTCAAACATATGTCTAGGAATGACTTCCTTCAGCTTCTCAGCTATGTTTCTACCCTTTACGTATGCTCTTTCTTCAGGAACAATCATAGAAAGCGCATCCACGACCTCGCCATTCAGCATAATATCCAGTTTCACAAGCTTTGTCACCTGATATCCGGCCAGCTCATAATCCAGTGATGCATATCCTCTGGTCCTTGATTTTAATGTGTCAAAGAAATCATAAATGATCTCATTGAGTGGAATCTTATATGTCACAACAGCTCTTGTCTGCTCCACATACTCCATACTCACATAGACCCCTCTTCTCGACTGGCAGAGCTCCATGACAGCACCGACATAATCTGAAGGTGTAATAATGGATGCCTTGACCACCGGTTCTTCCATTCGGTCAATTTCTGTCGGTGCAGGCATATTTGTCGGATTAGTGATCTGAACCGATGTGCCATCCGTTCTGTAGACATTGTAGATTACAGACGGGGCAGTGGTGATGATCGGAATGTTGAATTCTCTTTCAATTCGCTCCTGTATGATTTCCATATGAAGGAGACCCAGGAACCCGCATCTGAATCCGAATCCAAGTGCGATGGATGATTCATACTCGAAATTCAAAGCGGCATCGTTGATCTGCAGTTTTTCCAGGGCTTCCTTCAGCTCTTCATAATCAGCCCCATCTACAGGATAGATCCCTGAGAACACCATGGGTACCGCTTTCTTGTAACCAGGAAGCGCTTCCGTTGCCGGATTCTTTGCAGTGGTCACGGTATCTCCCACTCGTGCATCTCTTACGTTCTTGATGCTACCGGTGATATATCCGACATCCCCTGCCTTCAGTTCTTCTACAGGCAAATATTCTGGAACGAATACTCCAACTTCAGTCACTTCATATTCTTTCCCAGTGGCCATGAATTTCACTTTCGTCCCAGGTCGGATGCTGCCCTCTTTGATTCTTACAAATGATACTACACCTTTGTAGGAATCATAAGTGGAATCAAAAATCAGTGCTCTTAGTGTTCCATCTTCGTCACCCTCAGGTGCTGGAATATGCTCAACAATCCCTTCAAGAACATCCAATATATTCAACCCTGTTTTCGCGGAGATCTTTGGACAGTTTTCCGCTTCGATTCCTATGACATCTTCTATTTCTTTCACAACTTCCTCCACACGTGCGGAAGCCAAGTCGATTTTATTTATTACAGGTAGTATTTCCAGGTCGTTATCCAATGCAAGATAACAGTTTGCTAAAGTCTGCGCCTGAACTCCCTGGGTGGAGTCAACCACCAGAATCGCTCCTTCACAAGCCTGTAGACTTCTGGAAACCTCATAATTGAAGTCCACATGCCCCGGTGTATCTATAAGATTAAGAATATAATCTCCATCTTCTCTTCTATAAACCAGTCTTACAGCTTTCGATTTGATGGTGATTCCTCGTTCCTGCTCCAGTTCCATGTTGTCCAGCACTTGTTTATCCATTTCCCTATGGGTTAATGTGCCTGTATATTCTATAAGCCTATCCGCTAATGTCGACTTTCCATGGTCGATATGTGCAACAATGGAAAAGTTTCTAATTTTCTTTTGTCTTTCACTCTGCATTACTTTCACCTCATAACTTTTTCCCAAAATATATTATACCATAAGGAGACTCAGAACTGGATTATTTC
>NZ_JBINJW010000048.1:0-4505 GCF_043951855.1 Proteiniclasticum sp. C24MP | reverse complement strand
ACTGGAAGTACGTGTCAACAGGTTTTTACTAAAATATTTCAAAATCCAGCCCTGATGAAAACAGCATCTTCGTTATCATATGGCACTCAATAACATAAGATGAAAAAGTTTTTTCGTATACACCTGAAACACATACGCTCAGCTTCATGATCTGTCATTTCTTTCTGCTATTCTATTCTATGTACACCTTCTCCAATGGAAACCACGTAGAAGTCCGCATCATAGCCGATTCGATTCCTGTACTCTTTCCCCACAGTCTCTATGAAATGCTCCACAGCATCATTTCTTACTATGGATACGGTGCATCCACCAAATCCGGCACCTGTCATTCTGGATCCGATGGTTCCATCAACCTTTCCAGCAGCCTCTACCAGTGTATCCAGCTCCGCTCCTGTCACCTCATAGTCATCTCTGAGAGATTCATGTGAAGCATACATAAGCTTTCCGAACTCCCTTATGTTTTCAGATTCAAGTGCTTTCACGGCAAGCAGTGTTCTTTCATTTTCTGTTACAGCATGCAGCGCTCTCTTGATAAGAACAGGGTCTTCAATCAGATGTTTATTTTCAATGAGTTCTTTAGATGTAAGTTCACCAAGTGCGTTGATGTCAAGTTTCTTCTGAAGTCTCCTGAGAGCTTCCTCACACTCAGCTCTTCTCTCATTATATTTTGAATCCTGTAGTCCTCTTTTTTTATTTGTATTGGTTACTATTATAGAGGCATCTTTTAATCTGATATCAGCATATCTGTATTTCAGTGAGTTTGTGTCGAGCAGTATGGCTTTGTCTTTCTGACCCATGGCCACTGCAAACTGATCCATAATTCCTGAGTTGACACCGATAAATTCATTTTCCGCCTTCTGACATAACTTGACGAGTTCAATGGTTTCGACAGATAGCTGAAAAAGTTCCTTCAGGATAAACGCAGTGAGCACCTCTATAGATGCCGAAGAGGAGAGCCCTGCTCCATTAGGTATGTTCCCGCTATAGTAAAGATCCAATCCGTAAGGTATTCTGAATCCTGATTCCACAAAAACCTTGATGACTCCCTTCGGATAATTGGCCCAGTCGTGCCTTCTGTCATACACCAGTTCATCTAAAGAAAACTGGATGACGCCCTTATGCTCGAAGTTCTCCGAAAAAAGTCTGACCATCTGATCCCTTCTCTTTTTCACCGCTCCGTATGTTCCGATAGTCAAAGCACAGGGAAAGACATTCCCACCATTGTAATCCGTGTGCTCGCCAATCAGATTCACTCTACCTGGAGCAAAGTAAATCCCCTCAGGATTTTCCTGAAAAATCTTTCCAAAACCTGCCTTCAGTTCCATATCCGACTCTCCTTCCACTCACTCATTCATTCATCCGCTCATGCTTTTCTCTTTGTCATTTCCTGTTATGTGTATTATAATCGCTAATCTGATATTTGACCTGGAATTTTACTGATCACATATCCTTTATCATCATACCATATGAGCAGACATTCATTATATTGATAACTTACTGTAAAGATGACTTTGTCATCTGAATATATATTATAATAGACCATATAGATGTGATGATCTGATAGGAGGGTAAATCGTTTGAATTTCTATAATGTAATGTCAGTCCTTGTTATCATAATCAATTTTCTTATTTCATTAACTATTATATTCAGAAATAGAGAAAAGCCTGAAAAGTCAATTGGATGGCTTCTCATTTTCATGCTCGTTCCTTTTCTAGGTCTTATTCTTTACTTCCTGGTCGGGAGAAACTGGCAATCTAAGAACCTGAAAGAAAGACTATCTCCTGAAATGGTGGATTTCGTCAAGACAAGCCTTGATGAATATGCAGGTCCACACCAGGAAATGGCTAAGATGGTCACCATGGGCAACGGCAGCCCCATGTTTCTATATAATGACATAAAAATCTTTAAAGATGGAGTGGAAAAGTTTGAGGAACTGCTAAAAGATCTGGCAAATGCAAAGCACCACATCCATATGGAATACTATATCGTGAAATCAGACAAGATCGGCAGACAGGTATTCGACCTGCTTATAAAAAAATCCGAAGAAGGCGTAAAGGTTCGTTTCATCATGGATAAAATCGGCGGACGAACTTTTGATAAGGAATATCTAAAGAAAATCAGAGAAAGCGGTATAGAACTCGTTACCTATAGTGCTCAATTCGCAAGCATAAGCAAATTTGTAGACACATCCATCAACTATCGTAATCATAGAAAAATCGTCATTATCGATGGAAAAATCGGATATCTTGGCGGAAATAACATCGGAGACGAATATAGAGGAGAATCGAAATTCGGATACTGGAGAGATACCCATTCCAGAATCGAAGGCGAATTCGTTCTAGGTCTGCAGGCTCTGTTCTTTGATGACTTCTTCTCTGTCTTGTCCATCAATGAGGAAGCAAAGAAGTGGGAATATGATAAGAAGAGACAGACCTATAAAAGAGAGGGAGATTTAAGCAATTATTTCCCGACAAGCACAGTTACAAACTATCTGCCCATGCAGCTGATCTACAATGGTCCAGGGTCTCCCTATTCAACCATTGAACAGCTGTTTCTGAAAATGATCACTTCAGCAAAGGAGAAAATCTATATCAGTTCTCCTTACTTTATTCCATCAGATTCCTTAACGCAGGCTCTTAAGATGGCGATCTTGTCAGGAATCGACGTTAAGATCGTATTCCCGGAGCAGTATGACCATCCCCCAGTGGGTCATGCATCCATGACCTATATTAAAGAGCTGCTTGATGTAGGAGGAGAATTCTATTTCTATGACAAAACCGCTTTCTATCATAACAAGGCCATTGTTGTTGATACCAATATCTGCACCTTAGGTACCGCAAACTTTGATGTAAGAAGTCTTTATTACAATTATGAAGTCAATGCTGTGATTTACGATGAACTGACTGCCGCTAAAATGGAAGGCCTTTTTTATGATGACATGGCCGTCAGCAGAATGCTCACGCTTGATGAATACAACCAAGGCAGTGTATTCACGCATCTTAAAGAAAGCTTCTTCAGAATCTTTTCACTGCTGTTCTAGATGAGATCGTAAGAGACTGCATTCCTCATAAAGGAAGGCAGTCTCTTTTCTGATTCTATAAGTCCAGAAGTTTCTTCGCATCCACATAGGCTGCAATACCTTCTGCCACTTTTTTGGCTTCTTTCATCGCCAATACAACCGTAGCAGGCTGATGCACCACGTCACCTCCTGCAAACACACCTTTCAGTGTACACATACCATAAGGTTTCTCTCTTGTGATGACGTATCCTTTCTCGTCAACCTCGATTCCTTCAGTTGTGGATACGATTCTTCTGGCAGGCTTGCTGCCGATGGCTACCAGAACAACGTCTGTTTCGATGATTTTCTCCCCTTCATCGTTCTTTACTTTAAGCCCGATCACTCTACCTTCCTTACCCACGTACTCAATGGGTGTATGTCTGAAATGGAACTTCACATTTTCACTGAGCGCATCTTCGTATTCAAGTTTTGATGCAGGCATATCTTCCTCGTCTCTTCTGTAGACAACCCGGACTTCTTTCGCCCCAATTCTCACCGCAGTCCTTGCCGCATCCATAGCTACATTCCCGCCACCGATGACAATGACACGATCACCTTCCCGGACAATGACTTCTTCGCTGTTCAGTTTCCCTTCATTGGCCAGCATGGAAGTCCTGAGAAAATAAGAGGACAGTTCTATTCCATGCAGTTCATTTCCTGGAATATCCAGATTATTGGAGACATTGGTGCCTGTACCGATAAATACAGCATCAAATCCTCTCTCGAAAAGAGTATCTACAGTGAAGTTTTCGCCACCAACCATATTGTTCATAAAGGTTACCCCATATGATGCGATTTTCGAAATTTCTCTTCTCACCACATCCTTCTGAAGTCTGAAATCAGGAATTCCATAGAGCAGAATCCCCCCTGGTTCCGGCAGGGCTTCATAAACCACAACATTGAATCCGTCTTTTGCCAGGTCTCCTGCCACAGTAAGTCCTGCCGGACCCGAACCTATGACCGCAACCTTACCTCTTGTCTTTCTTGGAATCTTCTCATTGATCAGTCCCATGGAATGATCAAAGTCTGCAACAAATCTTTCCAGTTTTCCAATCTTTATTTCCTTACCCGCTTTCGCCAGGATACAGTGCCCTTCACATTGAAGATCATGAGGACATACTCTCCCACAGATTGCAGGAAGATTGGTTTTTCTCGCAAGAATTTCCCGTGCTTCACCAAAATTCCCCTTGGATACTTCCTTAATGAATTCAGGAATATGATTTTCAATGGGACATCCTGTGATACAGGTCGGATTTTTGCAGTTCAGACATCTCTTCGCTTCTGCTACTGCCTGCTCCATGGTATATCCCTGTTCTGCATCGATTAAATATAATCCTTTTGATTCCATCTTACTATCCCTCACATCTGATTATTATTACTTATATACTGAATAATCTTGTCACACTTGTTATTTTTTGTCAAGGATTTCATAAAGTTTTCAGATTC
>NZ_JBINJW010000047.1:0-4580 GCF_043951855.1 Proteiniclasticum sp. C24MP | reverse complement strand
TAATTCTGGATTTCATTTGCAACTGAATGGTTCTTAGCATATAATAAGTAGAAACATTGCGCCCGATTAGATTGGAAAAAGTGAAGGTAGTTCTCACGTTTGGTGAGATATTTTTTTGCAGCAAAAACAGGCTGTGTAGAAAGAAGAAGAAAATCAGGGCCGCAGAAAACAAGGAGAGTATATGAGTAAAAAATTTACAAGTCTCAATATAGACAGTGAAATCCTGAAAGCCATTGAAAGTCTGGGATTCAGAGAACTGACAGAAATACAGGAGAAGGTTGGTCCACTGGCCATGGCAGGAGAAAACATACTGGGTTCCTCTTCCACTGGAAGCGGAAAGACCATCGCTTTTCTCATGCCCATTCTGGAAAGGACTTCCTGGGAGGAATCCAATGCCAACACCCTGATTCTGGCGCCATCCAGAGAACTGGCACTGCAGATCAAAAATGAGTATGATACCCTGGGAAGATACAAGAAGCTGTCCTGCGTTGCGGTATTCGGAAAGCAGCCCTTCCAGGAGCAGATCAGTGCCATGAAAAACAGACATCAGGCCATCAGCGGAACGCCAGGAAGAGTGCTGGACCACATCAAGAGAGGAACCATTGATGTATCCTCCATAGAGAATCTCATCATAGATGAAGTGGATGAGCTTCTGGACCGGGGCTTCACAGACGAGGTCATGGAGATCGTGCGGCATCTGAAGAAAGTGAAGCAGACCATGATGTTTTCCGCCACCATTACAGAGAGCGTAAGAGAACTGGCATCAAAAATCACGCCGGATTTCAGAATCGTTGAAGCCGCCAAAGATGAAGAACTGAATATTGAAGCACTTCATTATGAGCTGGACGTGAAGGACAAGTGGAAAGCCCTGCTTTCGGTCATATACGGCAGAAAGCCGCAGGGCATGATCATCTTCGTCAATACGAAGGATGAATGCGACAGACTTCAGAAAAGGCTGGAAGGGGCCAATATCGATGCTCTGAAAATCCATGGAGGAATGATGCAGGAAGACAGGCTGAAGGCCATGGAAAGATTCAAGAACAAGGAGATTCCCTATATGGTGGCAACGGATGTGGCCTCCAGAGGAATTGATGTATCGGATCTGGATATTTCATTAAGCTACGATTTTCCTGTGGAAAAGGAAAGCTACGTTCATCGTAAGGGAAGAACAGGAAGAAACTTCAAAAAAGGGCTGGCCATCTATTTCATCACGGAATATGACATGAGAAAGGTTTCCGAAGTGGAACAGTATATCGGATCTTCACTGGGGGAACTTTCGCATATGGACTATGAGCCTTACAGAAGCGGAAAAGACGGATTCAGAGAGTTTCAGAAGAACCTGAGAAGAAACAGACCGAAAAAGAAAATCACCCATACAGACATCACGAAAATCTACATCAATGGTGGGAAGAAAAAGAAGATCAGACCCCTTGATATCGTAGGGACACTGAATGCCATTGATGGAATAGAACCGGAGGATATCGGCATCATCAAAGTGCTGGAACAGGGCTCCTATATCGACATCATGAACGGAAAAGGGGAAATTGCGGTAAAGGGACTGTCTGAAAGAAAAATCAAAGGAAAAAGTCTCAGAGTGGAAAAAGCGAAAAAAGAATAGGTATAAGGTGTATGGTTTTTCCATACACTTTTATTATATGATCTCTACCTGGAAAATACCTGCAATAGTTTTACATATTGTTTGCTTAAAGTTATTAAAGGAAACACTGAATTATGTTATACTAAGTATAAGAATTTTTAGAAAATTATAATACTTGGGGTGAAAAGGATGGAAGTCAAAGATAACGAAAGAAGAGAATTGCTTGAAGAAAAAATGAAAATCGAGATTGCATCATTAAGGCGTCTGCTTAAGAATCATAATGAGTTTTTTAATTTCGTGAACCTGCATGACGGCTGGTATCGCTGGGTAACAGGGAAGTACTCTGTCACCAGTATAGACAGCATGGGTGAAACACTGATCAAATATCTCTGTGAGTTCTGCAATGAGTATAATCTGCTCAGCCAGGGCTATATGAGTGCCGACCGGGTGCTAGCACTGGATTATAAAGGGGTTCACATACTCTTTCGAAAACTCGATGGGAAAGAGGATTTTTCAGCTGTCTCCATGATTGATGACAAGCATAATTTTAAAGTAGTCAGCTGGGAGAAATTATACAAGTACATGGAAAATGAACTGAAAATCCTGCTGGCTGAAGAAAAAAGCCTGCCCGAAAATGAACCTGTAGAAGACAAGACCTACATCAAAGAATAGATAACTCAGAAAGTAAGCCAGGAAAAGCAGCATAACTGCTTTTCCTGGCTTATTTCATGTTCAATCAGATCCTTTTCTCGGACAGGACTTCATCGATGCCTATGAATCTGCCTTCCGTCATATGGTAGAGTCCCTGATCCGTGATCTTCAGCTGAGGAATCACAGGTAAGGTCAGAAAGGAAAGAGTGAGGAAGGGGTTGAACACGATATCCTGAAAAATGAGGGTGGAAGCCTCGTGAAGTTTTTTCAGGTTTTCGCTGATTCTTTCCAGAGGTTCACTGGACATGAGTCCTGCGATATCAAGCTTCAGCTCCGCCAGTATTTTTCCCTCATCGGCAATGACGATTCCACCACCGATTTCTTCGATTCTCTTCACAGCAAGTATCAGGTCATCCTCATTCATACCCAGCGCCACCAGATTGTGAGAATCATGAGCGATGGTTGTAGCCACTGCACCTTTCTGCATATGGAAGCCCTTGGCGATTCCCTTGCCCAGACTGCCGTTTCTCCCATGTCTTTCAATGACATAGAGTCTGGCCAGATCTGAAGAAGGATCCGCTTTGAAATCCAGGCCGATTTTATGCTTCATGGTAAGATGATTGGTCAGAAGACTGTTCGGCAGAACTTCAATGAGATGGAGCACACCGGTGGAGGAACGGATGGTAAGCTGCTCTTTTGCCAATTCAGGTAGGCGGATGGTATTTTTCGGTTCAGGAAGGTTACTTTCAGGGTACGCATACACCAGTTTATCCTTGTCCCATATGAGATTTCCGTTTTTGTAGACAGACCTTATGGTGAACGCTTCGAGATCATCCAGAATCACAAGATCGGCTTCATATCCTGGTGCCACAGCTCCTTTTCTTATCAGTCCGTAGCATTCAGCCGCATTGAGCGTAGCGATTCTCATAGCATCAATGGGATCGAGACGGTTTCTCATAGCCTTTCTCACCATGGCATCAATGCTTCCGTGATCATAAAGATCATCCACATAGATGTCATCCGTGCAGAAGGTGAACCTTCGGTGATTGTTCTTATTTACAAGAGGGATGATGGCATCAAAATTCTTCGCGACGGATCCTTCTCGGATGTGCACATAGAAGCCTTTCTTCAGACGGTCTTTAGCTTCTTCCAGTGTGGTGCATTCGTGATCCGTTCGGATTCCAGCAGTGCGATAAATGTTGTTGTCCATGAAAGACAAGCCGGAACCGTGTCCATCGATGGTTTTATGATGTTTCTGTGCATCCAGAAGTTTTTCCATCATGTCATCTGCAGTTTCTCTTACAGAGGGAAGATCCATGACTTCGGCAAGGCCGCTCACTCGCTCCTGATCATAGAAAGGAGCCAGATCTCCTGCAGAAAGCACTGCACCGGATGTTTCATGTCTTGTGGCTGGTACACAGGATGGAAGCATCATCTGAAAATCCACTGGGAGGTTCTCTGATGCGTCCAGCATATAGGTGAGCCCTTCCGTGCCCAGCACATTCCCGATTTCATGGGGATCCATGATTACCGTTGTGATTCCGTGCTTTACAGCCGCCTTTGAAAATTCCTTTGGGGTGGCCAGTGTGGATTCTATATGGATATGGGAGTCTATAAGACCAGGCGCTACGTAGGCTCCCTGAAGATCCACTTCTATGGTTCCGAGATACTCATTTCCGAACCCTACAATCATGCCGTTTTTCACGGCGATGGATTCATTCAGCACTTCTCCGCTGAAGACGTCCAGAATCTTTCCGTTCTTCAGAATCAGGTCGCAGGGCGTTTTTCCACTGGCGCCATCTATCAGGGATTTAAGCATTTCCTTATTCAAATGATTCATCTGCTACTCAAAATATGGACAAATATCCATATCGAGACTTTTACTGCTTCTTCCTGTATGCTTTCGCCTCAGTTTCCTGAGCTTCTACTCACAAGTTCCTGTACAGTCCACAGTCGTAAATTCCCGACTAGCCATCGGTACACATCTACAATAGCATTACAGTGCTACCGTGTAGACTTTCGCATTCAGAAGATTTATGCTGGCATTCCTGTCCCTGTCTATGACGAAGCCGCACGCATCGCATCTGTAGGTTCTATCAGATAACTTCAGATCCTTTCTGATGGAACCACATTCCGAGCACAGCCTGCTTGAGGGATACCACCTGTCAGCAATTCTTAACTCTATCCCGTTCCTCCTGCACTTGTCAGCAAGTTTCAGCCTGAAGGAATAGAAGTTCTGGCCTTGTACAGCCTTCGCTAAATGCCTGTTCTTCATCATGCCCTTCACGTTCAGGTCTTCCATGGTGATAAAACTTGGTTTTTGCCTGATCAT
>NZ_JBINJW010000046.1:0-4928 GCF_043951855.1 Proteiniclasticum sp. C24MP | reverse complement strand
CTTACCGTGGTCAACGTGTCCGATGGTTCCGATGTTGACGTGTGGCTTGCTTCTCTCAAATTTTGCTTTTGCCATTACTTTCTCCTCCTTAAATAACTAAACATTACATATTCTATTATAATATTTTTTTACTTAGATGACTAGTCCCTACAACGGAGCCTGGTGTTCCGAAGCTATAAGGGATAAATGGAGCCCATAAGCGGATTCGAACCGCTGACCTCCACCTTACCAAGGTGACGCTCTACCACCTGAGCTATATGGGCATTAATCTCACCTCATCAAGTTTACTAAAAACCTAATACTATGTCAATAGTTAAGTTAGAAAACTTATGAAGAAGCACTCTCAAGGTTTCGGGACAGTTTCTTTCTGATTCTCTGAATCGCATTATCTATGGCTTTTTCTTCTTTATTCAGCACATTCGCGATCTTCAGGTAACTGACTCCCTGAAGATAGAGTCTTAAAACTCTGTATTCAAAGTCAGACAGGGAATTTCGGATTTCTTTTCCAATCTCTTCTGTTTTCTCGCCGTCAATATAAAGCGATTCCGGATCATCCGTCTTGCTTGTCACAAGCATGTCCAGGTAGCTCTTGTTCGTGTCTTCCACATACACCGGCTTATTGAGGGATACATACGTATTCAGCGGGATATGTTTCTGTCTCGATGCCGCTTTCAGTGCAGTCATGATCTGTCTTGTAACACAGATATCCATGAAAGTTCTGAAACTCGCCTGCTTGTTGTCGCTGAAGTCCTTGATGGCTTCATAGAGTCCTATGAGGCCTTCCTGCATGATATCCTCAACTTCTCCTCCAACGATAAAATACGCCCGGGATTTGTTTCGCACATAGGGAAGATATTTGGCCGTAATGAATTCAGAGGCGTTCTTGTCTCCGTTCTGCGCAAGACGAACAATCTCTTCATCACTCAAAGCTTTAAACTTCTGCTCTTCTCTGGTCAAAATTTTCTCCTCCTTACAGATGGTCCAAAAGATTTTGAAAACTCCTAAATTACTAAAATTATTAATCAAAAATGGCTAAAAGTCAAGCTTTCAGCCATTTCTACGTAATTTTTCCAGTTTTTCCTTCGATTCGTCATCCATATGGTCGAAAAGCTTCATGGAATGCGTATCCGAGAGCTTTCTGGTCTTTTCGCTGATGCTTTTCTCCGCTTCCTTGAATGACACCCTGAATTCCAGAGAACTCATTCTCTGTGCCCCTCGTCCGAATATGATCTGCTGCTCCAGATTGTCCGAGGTAACTACAAGCACCTCCACTTTCCTTCCCACAAGATCCACCGAACGCTCGATATAGTCATCCGCCGTCTCTTTGTCCTTTGTATAGACCACTTCCACGGAGGTTCTCTTTTCTATATGCTGGCTGTTTCCCGATACCCTATGCGCATCAAAGACCACAGTGACTTCCGCATCATAGAAACTGGCATAGCTTATCATATACTCTATGAGCTTATCTCTTGCAGAGCCCAGGTCAAGCTCCTTCAGCTCCGACCAGGAATTGATTACATTATATCCGTCTATAAATACCCTTTTCATATCAAAAATGGGGACGAAAGTCCCCACTCCCCCATCTTCATTTCTTACCTGTTATTCTGGACTTCATCACTTCATACATCAGGATTCCTGCGGCAACGGAAGCATTCAGAGAATTGACTTTCCCGACCATAGGAATACTCACAATTCCATCACACTTTTCTCTCACGAGACGGGAGATGCCTTTTCCCTCGTTTCCGATGACAAGACCTACGCCACCCTCGAAGTTGGTATTGTAGCTTTTGGAATCCCCTTCCATATCGGCTCCGTAAACAAAGATTCCTGCATCCTTCAGCTCATCGATGACTCTTGCAATATTTGTCACCTTTGCGATGGCCATATGATTCACTGCGCCTGCTGACGTCTTGAATACAGTGGTGTTTACGCCCATGCTTCTTCTCTTCGGAATGATCACGCCGTGTACTCCGGACAGTTCAGCGGTCCGGATGATGGAACCCAGATTGTGAGGGTCCTGAATCTCATCCAGAATCAGTACGAAAGGTTTTTCGCTGCGGTCCTGTGCAATCTTAAGGATATCCGCCACCTCCGCATAACGATACGGAGTGATATAGGCGACTACACCCTGATGATTCGGCGTATTGGCTATCTCATCAAGTTTCCTGCGATCCACTTCAATCACCGGTATTCCCTTCTCTTTCGCGATGGACAGGACTTTAATGATCGAACCCTTGGTATCACCCTTTGAGACCAGAATCTTCTCCACGGTGATTTTACTGTCAAAAGCTTCCAGGACGGGATTTCTGCCTTCAATGATGTTTTCATTGATTTCCTTCTCTTCTATGACTTCCTTCGCTTTCTTTATGGCTCTCTCTTTTCTCTTCTGTCTCTCTGCTTCCTTCTGGAACTCCAGTTCAACTTTTCTCTTATTCTCTCTCTTTGCCATGATTTTCTCCTTCTTCTACGATTTTAAACGAAAGATCTATGATCTCTTCTAATCTTTTGTCTTTGCCAACGAGATACAAGTAGCCCACCAGAGCTTCAAAACCGCTGGCTCTTCTGTAATCGAGAAGATCCGCATTCTTAGGCACTGTATGGGATTTGGTGTTACGTCCTCTTTTATAGATGTATAATTCATCATCATGAAGACTTTCCTCTATACCGCAGATGATTCTGCTCTGGCTCGAAGCCTTCACATAGGAAACCGCTTTGATGTGCAGATCCTTCGGCAGCATATTGGGGTAGGCGAGAATCAGTCTTTCACGAACATGATTTTCATAGACACTGTCCCCTATAAATGCCAGCGATAATGGATTATAGTTTCTTGCACCGTTTTCACTGATTGGTCTGATATTTTCCATATTTACTCCCGTAAACTAAATTTGTTTTCATTATATCCTTCTTTAGACACAAATGACATAGCAAACTGCTCTCACTCACGCAAATGATAGAAAAAAGGATCTGATAAAGAATCAGACCCCTTGTGATGCCTATTATTTTGAGTAGTACTCAACAATCAACTGTTCATTGATTTCGATTGGCAGCTCTTCTCTCTGTGGCTCTCTTACGAGTGTAGCCTTAAAGTTTTCTACATCCTTTTCGATGTATCCTAGTGGTGATGCGGAAAGGTTGTTGAAGTTATCAACAAACATTTCTGTCTTTCTTGACTTTTCTTTCAGTTCCACTACGTCTCCGATAGCAAGACCATAGGAAGGAATGTCAATCTTCTTACCGTTAACCATGAAATGTCCATGGTTGACCATCTGTCTTGCCTGTCTGATAGATGAAGCAAAGCCCATTCTGTATACCATGTTATCCAGTCTCATCTCAAGCAGGTTCAGAAGCATTGTACCTGTCTGCTGCTTGCTCTTCATTGCCTTATCTACGTATCTTACGAACTGCTTCTCAAGCACGCCATAGTAAGCTCTAAGTCTCTGCTTTTCAAGCAGCTGAATTCCATACTCGGAAAGTTTCTTATCCGCTCTGGATGTTCCTCTCTTTGATCTGTTCATTGCCTTAGGATGTCCTACTACGTTCAGTCCTAGTCTTCTAGCAGTTTTAAAACGTGGTCCCATCATTTTTGCCATTTGTGTTTACCTCCAAAAATTTAAATACTTTGCCGCGGTATTTTGTATCTTTTGGATATGCCATAAATTATTGTAACTTCTTTATGTCTAAAAGTCAAAGGAAATTTCTTGTAATTTTACTGCAACCCAAAGGATATTTCATTTCATTTCTGAGATCAATCTGCCCCGGATGCCCCGCCGCTTTTCAGCATTTCCTCAAAGCCTTCGGTCAGAATGATTTCATTGTCGTAGGTCACCCACAGGGCATGGGCTCCTTCAATCTGACTGAGCATCTCTTTTCCCTCTTCTAAAGAGGAAAGGAACAATGTGGTGGACATGAAATCCGCAAGTCCGGAATCTTCCATCACAACCGTCACCGCTTTGAAATAGGCGCCAGGCATCAGTGTATCGGCATCAATAAGATGATGATACTTCACTTCATCCACATAGTAGTATCTCTGGTAATCTCCGGAGGTCACTACAGATATGTTGGTGTTGAACACTGTATCCAGACTATCCATGTCCGTGAAAATGGATTCATCCGGATTCTGTATTCCGATGCCCCATCTCTCTCTGACTCCATCCAGTGGTTTGTCCAGCGCTTTGACATTGCCTCCGGCACTGATGATGATGGAAGT
Source organism: Proteiniclasticum sp. C24MP (assembly GCF_043951855.1). Classification (NCBI taxonomy): domain Bacteria; kingdom Bacillati; phylum Bacillota; class Clostridia; order Eubacteriales; family Clostridiaceae; genus Proteiniclasticum; species Proteiniclasticum sp. C24MP. The sequence continues at coordinate 721 of NZ_JBINJW010000046.1, read as the reverse complement.
GAACCCTCTTTCCTTCATGAGATCCGCTACTCTCTCTGTAGCATAACCTTTCGCCACAGCTCCTACATCAAGGCTCATTTCCGCATCTTCAAGAAATACGGTGTTCTTCTCATCGTCCACGATGATCTTCTCGATATCGGTATGCTCATTCTTCTCCTCTAGAAGCTCCATAGGCGGGAGCTTCGCTTCATCAGGGAAATCCATACCTTCTTCTCTGTAATCGCTCCAGACACGAAGGACAGCTCCCATGGCGATGTTCGCTTTCCCGTTGGTCTTTTCATACCACTCTTTGGAAAAGAGAATCAGATCGATGATTTCCTGATCCACTTCTACCGGCTTGATTCCGGCATTGTCGTTTATGGTCTTGATGTTATTTATACCTTCATAGGTATGATAGATGTCGAACAGTTCATGGTATCTCTTAAACTCAGCTTTGATTACATCGAACTCAGTATTGAATTCCTCTTCAGAATCCGCATAGCCGATGATTCTTGTTACGGTATCAAAGTATTCGAAAAAATCCTTCCGGAAATTCTCCTTCGCTTCTTCCTTTGGTACAGCCTGACAACCGGCTAAAACCAGAAGAATCAGAAGCAGTGGTGCTATTATTTTAGAAATCTTTCTCATATTTCCTCCTAGAAACAGAACGATTCTTCATTATTTACAATGAAAATTATATCATATGACAGGGATTTTACTTCGTTTTATTCCTTAATATTTC
>NZ_JBINJW010000045.1:0-5940 GCF_043951855.1 Proteiniclasticum sp. C24MP | reverse complement strand
AAATACTGGATTATTTCTTTTGCGATTTCCACTTTAAATGCTTGAAACTAAATGTTTATGATGATATAATACCAATGTTAAAGACTCGCAAGCATATTTCCCCAAATTGCTAGAGTTAACCCTTTAGGTAATGTTGAAAAATGACATTATCGAAATATTATTGGAGGGGGTGAAAAAGTGGCAAATATTAAATCAGCAAAGAAGAGAATCAAGGTAACACAAACCAAGACACTTAGAAACAAAATGGTGAAATCTGCACTTAAGACTTCGATCAAGAAGTACGAAACTGCAATTGAAGCAGGTAACGCGGATGAAGCTAAGGTACTTCTGGGTTCTGCAATTAAGTCCATAGATATGGCTGCATCTAAGAGAATAATTCATAAGAACGTTGCTTCTAGAAAGAAGTCCAGACTTACACTTAAGTTAAACAAATTAGCATAATCATCACCCGAGAGTAAAGAGATTTACTGCTCGGGTTTTTACCTTTATCGGGGCTGTCGAGAGGTCGGATCAACTGACTTCACCTCAGCTCTTTTTTCATAGACTGAAAGCAGCGCAATAACAACCACAACCAACTTCAGATCATCACTACAGATTGTTGAACTCATCAGCATAAGCCAAATGAAAAGTCGTTCCAGCACCCAGATTCACTGGCTGTAAAACGACTAGACCATACTGATTATTTTGTATCTCTTGCATTCACCACGGAAAGTATCAGCATCTCCAGAAGAGACATGGTATCCACTGAAGTGGTCTTGAGTATCAGCTCATGATTCAGCAGCACTTTGAAAAGCTTATGATATTCGCTGATGGATATGGCGGTTGCGATTTTCGTCATTCGATCTGCATACCATGCACTTCCGGTTTTAAGCTGCTTCATGACATCCTGTGTCGTCGCATTCTTTTCTTTGAGTATCTTGATTCTGAAGAGCAGTCTCAACCTAGATCCGATCAGACCTATGACCATCTCCGCTTTCTCTCCGCGATATATGAGATCATTCACCAGATTGAGGATATCTTTAATATTTCTTCCAAGACCTCTTTCCGTAAAGATCAGGTCAAGAAGATTCATCACATGCCGCTCATCGGATATCTCCATTATTGCCAGAATATCCTCTTTTCTGATTTCTCTTCCAGCAGTATAGGCAAGGAGCTTTTCGATTTCCTTCTCCAGCTGGAGAGAGTTTCCTTTAAACACTTCACTGATGAAAGGCGCAATATTTTTGTTTACAGTTACCCCTCTCTCTTCAAAAAGAGATTCAATCAGTCCTACCATTCCTCTTGGTTTGAGAGAATCTATTCCCTCTATGATTGTTATGGGGCTCACTTTCTTCTTTAGCCTGTCCAGGTAAAAATTCTTCTTGCTCAACTCATTCTCATATTTGTAGTAACCGATAAAATACAGATCCTCTCTGGGATCCTGAAGGTATTCCTCAATCAGCTCTCTCATAGGAGAACTTTGACCTCCATCCATGAAATGGCAGTTTGACATCTCCACCAGAATATCCTCATTGAACATCGAGTAGGTAGAAATCGCATTCTGTATCTCTTCATAGGTACACCTGTTACCATCTAACTTGATATGACTCAAGGAGTCTTCCTGTACAACTCTCTTTCTAAGCTCATCCCTGACCTGAAAAATAAGCTGTTCATCTTGAGCAAAGATGAAGTATGCTCTCTTCTGTCCTTTTTTAACTATTTCCTTTAACTCCAAGTAATCCACTATTTTACCTTCATAACCCTTTCATTCCAGAATACATACTTGTGCAAGACTTTCACACCCCCAAAATAATCTATTCTTCTTGGCAGTGCAAGTTCCTTATCATTCACAAAAATATGTGGAATCTCCCGTTCGTTTTCAGATGGTCTGAACTTGAGATTCATGGATTGAAGATTGAGCTTCTCTTCTTTCCGAAGCGTTATGTAGCCGGCCTCAGCAATCCTATAATCCATGATATCATAATTCTCAAAATTATGTGTAATCCTGATAAAAGGAGCACCGAAATTATTATAAATTTTCACTGTTGTACCCCATGGCAAACCTAAGAGTAAAATGACAGTAAGAAGAAGAATCCCTCTTTTCAGCGCTCCTCTTCTGAACGCTGTTCCAATCAGGAAAACATAATACGCATAATGATAGATGATATGCTCAAGATTCAGCGTCAGGATATACTGACTCATAAAACGCCCCATATGATATGTGAGCTCAGAAAACGCCTCTGCAAAAGGAAGAACGAGGAAGACAAGCCATTCAAATGGAACAATGCACACACAGATAAAGGAAAGGCATGTCACAACAGCATAAAGTGGAACCAGCACCAGATTCCCGATGAATACTCCAAGAGAAAATTCAGGGTTAAAGGAAATAATCACCGGAAAAGACAAGGAAAGCGCTGCCAGCGTAAGAGACAAAGACATGGAAACGGATGATGGCAGATGATGCATACCACTGAGAATTTTCTGATGAAAAAGAAGTATACCAAGTGTGGATAAATAAGTGAGCAGAAATCCGATTTTGAAGATGATGCAGGGACTGAGAAAAGTCTGTATGAACATGGCCACAAAAACCCCTGTGACCGGATCTGGGTCTCTTCTCAAATAATAACCTGCTGTCCTGTATAAAATCGTCAGAAGTGTTCTATATCCAGGAATACTGCTGATGAAATACGCATAAAATCCGATGATCAGAATACTTTTCCTGCCCAGCTTCAGTTTCTTCAGCATATTCTCCAGTAGGGCGAAATGAAACCCTGAAATAGACAGAATGTGCATGATACCCATGCTTTTCATATCTCCTTCTCGTTTTTCACTGATATCATCCTTCACCCCCAACACAAGTGATGACATCAGCGACCCGCTATCGTATCCGTACACTTCAGCAAGTGTAGAGGCAAGTTCCTTTTTTATAGAAATCAGCCTAGACCTTGAATCCGTTTCAATCACAGGATTTTCTACGGTAAGATTCCCAGCATATCCGCTTCCATCGGGTGAAAGAAACACAGCGTCAAATTGCCCCTGAACGAGGTCACCTTCTCTGCAGTCAAATACTGTCTCTCTGATCAGATAATTTCTAAACCCCTTCTGCACCACAATGGATCCACTGTACACCTTGATCACTCTGACTTCTTCAGGAACTTGAGGTCTGTAGTAAAGCGAAAGTGAAATCACGGCAAGTAGCGGCATGACCAGGATCATCAAGAGCATATCCTTTCTGAGTCTGCCTAGCATCACGACAAGTGAAAGAAGCACTGCCCCAAAAAGCCAGAATGCCTGAACAGATAGGAGATAAAGGCTTACGATAAAGAGCGTTACTGATAGAACTAATACATGCACTCTTTATTTTCCATAAGCGTCAGTAATTTCTTACGGGCTCTTTTCTCTTCCCTCGACACAAACACCTGTGATTTATTGATCAGATTTCCGATTTCCTGCTGAGAAAGATCTTCGTAGTATCTATAGACCAGGATCTCTTTCTGAAGTGGTGTGACCTGGTCCAATAGACTTTCAATGAGGATCTTATTGTGTGTATCTTTTTGGTGATTCCAGGCATCTTCCGATTCTCCTCTATCACTCCTTATGTATTCCACAATTTCCTCTTGTGATTCCATGACATATCCCTCACGATTTCTGAGCTGGATGGAAGAAATCGTTACTTCTCTTTTTGCGTGATGTTCATACATTCTCTGCACTTCACCTCTGATCAGATAATATGCATAGGTGATGAACTTGTTGCCCATTTCAGGTTTGAAGTTCTTCACAGCCTTTATGAGCCCCAGACATCCCGCCTGAAAAACATCTTCCATATCCGTTGGATTGGACGAGGCATAGTAATAATCCTTGATGATCTTGTAGATCAGTGCTCTGTTGTTCTCAATGATTTCTTCCTCTGCTACGCGATCCCCTTTTCTTATTCTTTCAATCAGTTCTTCATTACAATGTATAAAAATCATCTCCTTTCTAACTATCTGCCCTTAAATTACAGGGAAATACGGAATTCCACAAGCAGAACCACTCGACATAATTGAAAGGATTGAACCCGTATGCTATTTTCCTAAAATTCATTGGTCAATAAATAAAATTTCATATTAATCTTAAAGATTGTTATAATATTATCAATATAAATATATAATACTTTACTTTTCATATATTTGTATAATTAATTGCCATTTCAAATTTGATTACAACTTAATTAAATATATATTTGGTTTCTTAAGGATCAGTCCCTCAGTTCTATTCTATAAATTTCTGATCAGATTCAGAATTATTCTAAACAAATAATCAAACATTGACGAAAAATATATACTGTAAAAATGTGAATAAAATTCCGATTTTCCGGCAATAAAAAAGAGAGCTTGCGCTCTCTTTCAGATTTCTATTTTACATAGTTTGCTGGATTTGTATGCTGTCCGTTGATTCGAATCTCAAAATGCAGGTGAGGTCCTGTACTTGCCCCTGTAGAGCCTACATAACCGATGGTCTGACCCTGTTTCACACTCTGCCCATAACTCACTGCAAATCCGCTTAGATGAGCATATAGAGAAGAAATTCCACCGCCATGGTCCACGATGATGTAGTTGCCATAACTTGAATTATACTTTCTAAGAATGACTGTTCCACTTTTAATTGATACAACCGGAGTCCCACTTGACGCCGCATAGTCAACACCAGTGTGCATTCTTCTCACTCCGTAAATCGGATGGATTCTGTATCCGTATGGTGAACTGATTCTACCTGAGGTAGGTCGTACATATCCGCTTGATGATACAACGCTTCCTGTATTGGTGTTAGCAGCTTCCGCCTTCTTCTTGGCTTCCTCTTCTCTTCTTGCCCTCTCCTGAGCTTCTCTGATCACCTTCTGAATTTCTGCTTCCAGAGCTGCGTTCTCATCCATGATGTCACCAATGCTGTTGGCAAGTTCCTGTTCTTCCTGAGTCATGTTCGCAATAAGAGTTCTCTTTGCTTCTTCCAAGGACTTCTGTTCAGAAAGTTTATCTGTAACTACTGCCTTTTCATTTACCAGAGCAGCCTTTTCATTCTCTAAAGCGGTTTTTTCGGTATCAAGTTTCACCTTGAAATCTTCTGATTCCTGTTTGCTCACTTCCAGTTCAGTTCTTCTTTCTTCCAGATCTGAAATTATACTATCAATGATTTCCATGACCTCTCGGTCTTTCGCCGCCATTTTCTCGATGAACATCAACCTTTCAGTGAAATCCACGATACTTGTAGATTCAATGAGTGTGAAGATGATGCTTCCAAATGAATTGAACTTATATGCAGCTCTTACACGATCAGAGAGAATCCCTTCTTGAATGGCCAACTCTTTTTCCTGTCCTCTGATTTCCTCATTCTGGACTTTGATATCTTCTTCCAGCTCTATGATCTTGCTTTCCATTGCCTGGATATCAAGAACCTTCTGGGTGATATTAGATTCTTTTTCAGTAATACTACTATTTAAAAGACTCACTTCGCTGGAAAGCGCATTAATATCCTCAATGACTTTTTTCAGTTCACTGTTGATCTCGCTTTTCTTGCTCTGAATCTCCTTTTTCTCGTCTGTAAGCTCACTGAGCTTGCTGTTGTTTTCTTCGATCTGATTCTTATATTTCGTTGTATCTGTGGCAAAAACATTAACGGATGTGGTTATTAATAGCGTAGCCACAACTCCTGCAATTTTTTTCTTCATACTTACCTCCTGACTCATAAAGTCATTTTACACTAATTTAAGAGATAAATTAAGGTTTATTAACAAGTTTCACATTTATATTTCTATTTTATACCACAGTGTATTATTGTAATAGTCTAAATATTAGAATTTACTGAATATTAACAACATGGTTCTGTTTTTCTATGTATTGCCCCTATATGCAGTGGAAGTAACTTCGTCGAAGTTTCAGCTGCAGGTCGGATATTCACAATCATTTCAATCAAGCATACCGAAAG
>NZ_JBINJW010000044.1:0-6216 GCF_043951855.1 Proteiniclasticum sp. C24MP | reverse complement strand
AAATCATGTATAAGTGTACTATATAGGTAAATGATAACAGTACTGACAGTATATTTGATCGGAGGAACAAGATGTTCAGGAAAAGAGTTAGATACGTGCTGCTTGGAATATCCCTTGTAGTGCTATTTACAGGATGTACTCTTCATACAGACACATCTCCTGCTATTGAGGAAAGTCAGGATTCAGAGAGTAAGGTGGAAAAATCAAGGCCGCAGACAGAAGAGAAGGATGAAATTAAAGAAGATCCTGATCAGGAAGAGGAAGTTGTTAAGGCCATTACGGTGAGTGATATGAAGGAGGATGAGCTTCTTCGTTTCATGGAGGATAAATACAGGGAAAGAGAAGTCACTGCATTTGGAGAGAATATGGAAGGTGTCATCACTTCCATCGTATTACAGCCACTCTTTTCATGAATGGCCGATGGATAGAAGAAAACGAGGAAACCATGAAGATATTGTCTAAGCATGAACTGTTTGACATTGAGAATCACGGTTATTCCCATAAACCTTTGTCCCTGGATGGCAGATCTGCCTATGGCATAAGAGGAACGGAAGGTATGAAGGAAGTTCTTCAGGAAGTCATGCAGAATCAGAAACTTATTTACTCCTATACAGGAAGAAATCCCAGATATTTCAGATCCGGTACTGCCTATTATGATGATGTGACCCTGGAAGTTCTGAAAGATCTGGAACTGAAGGCTGTTAATTATGACGTGCTGGGTGACGCTGGTGCAACTTTTAACAAAGAACAGATGATCCGATCAGCAGGTAGGGTAACACGGGGATCCATATTTCTCTATCACATGAATCAGCCGCATAAAAACATAGCGGAAGGAGTAAAGCATGTTGTGCCAATGCTTCAGGAAATGGGGTATAGTTTTGTGAAGCTTTCCGACTATGACGAATATTTAAAATAACGATGACTGAATCTCCTTTCTGATGAAGAAAAGGAGATTTTTTTATGGAAAAAGAGGCAGAAAACAATCATAAATTGATATATAATTAACAATAAATATGTTATGATAGAAAAGGTGCGAAGCGAGGGTTCTCCTTTCTTCAAACCTCAATTTAGAACTGGTACTCACCCAGAGGGAAAGCCCGATGGAAAAGGCGCAGGAAAAAAGTATGGTATCTGTGCGCCTTGTGGCGCATTTTTTTATGGAGGAAAAGATGGAAAAGAGAGTAGCACTCATAGGTATCGTCATTGAGCAGTATGAATCTGCCGAGAAACTGAACCGTATCCTGCATGAGTATGGAGAATACGTCATCGGGAGAATGGGGATTCCCTATCGAGAAAAGGAGATGAACATCATTTCTGTAGCAGTGGATGCCCCTATGGATGTCATCAGTACAATATCAGGAAAACTGGGCATGCTCCCAGGTGTCTCTTCAAAGACGATCTATGCGAAAAGCAAGAAGGTGTCCTTATGACAAGGAATGAAATGCTCATCCGAAAACTCGCTGGAGAACGTGTGTTGAAGGAATCAGAGTTCAGGGAACTCATCGAAAGCTATACGGAAGAAGAACTTCAATACGCCAGGTCCCTTGCAGGGGATCTTCTGGAAGAATCCTATGGAAAGAAAATCTACATCAGAGGGCTGATAGAGCTCACCAGCTACTGCAAGCGGAACTGTTATTACTGCGGCATAAGAAGCGGAAACAGAAACGCAGAAAGATATCGCCTGACGGAAGAGGAGGTTCTTTCCTGCTGCAGGACAGGATATGAACTGGGATTCAGGACCTTCGTTCTTCAAGGTGGTGAAGACCCTTATTTCACAGACGAGCTTCTGATAAAGATGATCGGAAGAATCAGAAATACGTATCCGGACTGTGCCATTACGCTGTCCCTTGGTGAACGAAGCAGGGAAAGCTATCAGAAGCTCTACGATGCCGGTGCCAACCGATATCTTCTTCGCCATGAAACGGCCGAAGAAGAGCATTTCAGGAAGCTTCATCCTGAGGGAGAGGAGCTTGCTTTAAGAACTGCTCATCTCTATGCTCTGAAGGAAATCGGTTATCAGGTGGGAACTGGTTTCATGGTGGGATCGCCTCATCAGAGCAGTCACTCTCTTGCGAAAGACATGTGTCTGATTCATGAGCTTCAACCTGAAATGGTAGGTATCGGACCCTTTATCCCTCATAAAGAATCCACATTCAGAGAGTTTCCCAGCGGTTCTGTGAAACTGACTCTTTTCATGCTCGCACTCATTCGAATCATGCTGCCGGAAGCGTTGATTCCGGCAACCACTTCCCTTGGGACTGTCGATGCGAAAGGCAGAGAAAACGGGATTCTCTCAGGAGCCAATGTGGTGATGCCCAATCTTTCTCCCATGAATGTGAGAAAAAAATATATGCTGTATGACAATAAAGCATATACAGGGTCTGAAGCCGCTGAGAGTCTTCATCTTCTGAAAGAATCCATGGGAAATCTGGGCTTTCAGGTGGTGGTGGACAGAGGGGATCACAGTTCCAGAAAAACAGCAGATACCCCAGTAATAAAGAAGGAAGGTAATCGCAGTGTATAATGTAAAATCGAGAAACGCGGAAGAATTCATCTCACACGAGGAAATCCTGGAGACACTGGAATATGCCGCGAAGCAGGCAAAAGACCATCAGAAGGTTAAAGAGATCATTGAAAAGGCAAGAGCTGGCAAAGGACTGCACCATAGAGAAGCGGCCGTTCTTCTGGAATGCTCCTTTGAAGATCTCAAAGAGGAAATATACAGCCTGGCGGAAGAGATCAAGGAAAGATTCTACGGAAACAGAATCGTCATGTTTGCGCCACTGTACCTCTCAAACTACTGTGTCAACGGATGCGTATACTGTCCCTATCATCTCAAGAACAAGCATATTGCAAGAAAGAAGCTCACTCAGGAGGAGATCAGAAGAGAGGTCATCGCTCTGCAGGACATGGGGCATAAGCGTCTGGCGCTTGAGACAGGAGAAGATCCAGTGAACAGTCCCATTGAATATGTTCTGGAAAGCATTAAAACCATCTATGATGTGAAACACAGAAATGGAGCCATCAGAAGGGTGAATGTGAACATTGCGGCGACCACGGTGGAGAATTACAGAAAGCTTGCTGAAGCAGGAATCGGAACCTATATCCTTTTCCAGGAAACCTATCATCAGGAGAGTTATGAAGCGCTTCATCCCACTGGTCCGAAACACAACTACAAATACCATACAGAAGCCATGGATCGTGCCATGGAAGGTGGAATCGACGATGTGGGGCTAGGTGTCCTATTCGGACTGGAACGCTTCAAATACGAGTTTACGGGGCTTCTTATGCATGCGGAGCATCTGGAGGAAACCTTCGGTGTCGGACCCCATACTTTAAGTGTACCGAGAATCAGACATGCGGATGACATCGATGCGGATGCCTTCGAAAACGGCATCGATGATGAGACTTTTGCGAAGATTGTAGCATGCATCAGAATTGCTGTTCCCTATACAGGCATGATCATTTCCACAAGAGAAAGTCAGTCCTGCAGGGAAAAAGTGCTGAAGCTTGGGGTCTCTCAGATCAGCGGGGGTTCCAGAACCAGTGTGGGCGGATATGTCCTTCCGGAGCTGGATGAGGATAAATCAGAACAATTTGATGTGAGCGATAAAAGAACACTGGACGAAATCGTGAAATGGCTCATGGAAATGGGACATGTTCCGAGTTTCTGCACTGCGTGCTACAGAGAAGGAAGAACAGGAGACCGCTTCATGATGCTTCTGAAAAGCGGACAGATCATCAACTGCTGTCATCCCAATGCGCTGATCACGCTGAAGGAATATCTCATGGACTACGCCAGCGAAGATACGAGAATTCTTGGTGAGAAGATGATTGAGAAGGAAGTGCATAAAATCATGAATCCGAGAGTGAAGGAAAGAGCGATTCAGAATCTCATCGATACAGGTGAGGGGATAAGAGACTTCAGATTTTAAGAAGGAAATGGTGAAACAGATGGGATATCAGAACACACCCAAAGGAGAAAGACTCCATATCGGTATATTCGGTCGGATCAATTCAGGTAAATCAAGCATCATCAATGCCATCACAGAACAGGAGCTGTCCATCGTTTCAGAAACGAGAGGAACAACCACAGACCCGGTCTTCAAGGCGATGGAACTGCTCCCGCTGGGACCTGTGGTCATGATGGATACTCCGGGACTTGACGATCAGGGAGAACTGGGCAGAAAGAGAATAGAGAAAACCCGTGAAGTTCTGGATAAGTCTGATCTGGCGCTCATTGTGGTCAATGCATCTGAAGGGATGAAGGAAGAAGATGAAGCACTGATAGAGGAGCTGAAGGGAAGAAAGGTTCCGTATATCGTCGTGCTGAATAAAATGGATCTTCTTCTTGAGCGGCCTCGCCTCTTGACTGACAGGAAGAACGAAAGCGTCCTACCTGTCAGTGCGAAGACCATGGAGAATATCCATGATCTGAAAGAGCTCATGGGAAAAGTCATGTCCACAGAAAAGAAAGAGAAGAAAATCATAGCGGATCTGATTCTGCCAAAAGACATCATTATACTTGTAGTTCCCATTGATTCTGCAGCACCCAAGGGGAGAATCATCCTTCCTCAGCAGCAGGTGCTAAGAGAAATCCTCGATGCCAGAGCCCAGGCCATTGTGGTCCAGGTGGAGGAGCTGAAAGATGCCCTTTCAAGCATCAACAGAAAACCGAAGCTTGTGATCACCGACAGCCAGGCTTTTTCCGGGGTGAAAAACATTGTACCGGATGACATTGAACTGACCAGTTTCTCCATTCTCATGGCCCGATACAAGGGAAATCTCCATGAGGCGGTAAAAGGAGCGTATCTGATCAGGGAACTGGAAGAAGATGCTTCCATTCTCATCTCAGAAGGGTGCACTCATCATAAGCAGTGCGATGACATCGGCACAGTAAAACTTCCCCAGTGGATCCGGAACTATACGGGTAAGAATTTCAGGTTCATCCATTCTTCCGGAACTGATTTTAAAATCAGCGAGGAAGACTTTGACCTTGTCATCCACTGTGGAGGATGTATGCTCAGTGAAAGAGAGATGCAAAGTCGCATAGAGAAAAGTCTGAAGAAAAGTATACCTTTAACCAATTACGGAATTGCCATCGCTCATATGAACGGCATTCTGGACAGGAGCATCCGGTTTTTCATGAAGGAGCAGGAAGGAAGCTGAGAGCTTCAGTGATTGAGAGAGGGAATCCCCTGCAGAAGATTCCCTCTCTGAAATAAAAGGCGATTTCAGACAAATAAAGAGGAAAATCTGTTGACAGTTATGGGTGCAGGACTTATAATAATTATTGTTCTGAAAATATATTTATACATTTTTGGAAAACAATACGTGAAAACAATATTCTTGTTATGCACGTTTTGTATAGTAAATTAACGATGTATATCGTAATTTACAAATTATCTGGTGTCTATATCTTTTAGGGCTACACCCGTTCCCATTCCGAACACGACGGTTAAGCCTAAAAGAGCCCATGATACTGCAGGGGAGGCCCTGTGGGAAAGTAGGTCGTCGCCAGTTATTGGATCTTTAGCTCAGTTGGTTAGAGCAACCGGCTCATAACCGGTCGGCCCGGGGTTCGAGTCCCTGAAGGTCCACCATATGGGGGTATAGCTCAGTTGGGAGAGCACCTGCCTTGCACGCAGGGGGCCAAGAGTTCGAGTCTCTTTATCTCCACCATAAAAGAATCCGGATCCTACCACAGAGTAGGATCCGGATTTTTTATTCTGTCCAAATAAAAACCGAAGGTGGCTGCCTTCGGTTTTCACTTTATCAGGAAACTATTCTCCCATTATATGTACGGTGACAGTCCGATCGCGAGGGCCATCGAATTCACAGAAGAAGATCCCCTGCCAGATGCCGATGTCGATGAGACCGTTGCTTACAATGAGGCTCAAGGTGTTTCCGAGGTTTATGGATTTCAGGTGCGCCTGAGAATTTCCTTCCATGTGCTTGAATTTACGATCATCAGGAAAGGCTTTGTCCAGTGCATAAATCATATCTTCAATGACATCAGAATCCGCGTTTTCATTGATGCAGAGTGCTCCTGTGGTATGAGGAGAAAATACGGTAAGTATGCCTTCTTTTATACCGGATTCCGTGACAATCTGTCTGACTTCATCGGTAATCTCATAAAAATCCTGTGATTTGATGGTCTTCACCTGCAGCTGGTTCTTGTGTATCTTCATTAAATCATCCCCCAAGTCTTTTCTT
>NZ_JBINJW010000043.1:0-8783 GCF_043951855.1 Proteiniclasticum sp. C24MP | reverse complement strand
CAGACAATCAAAAAGTCGAAATCTATTGACACTGGTCCATCCCATTGATATAATGTGTTTTGTGGTAATTTAATATAATTTACTTCGGCGTGGAGAACTACTCAAGTGGCCGAAGAGGCGCCCCTGCTAAGGGCGTAGGTCGGGTAACCGGCGCGAGGGTTCAAATCCCTCGTTCTCCGCCATAAAAACCATCTCATTTCGAGATGGTTTTTTTTGTGCGCTTTATTCCGATTCATTTCAGAAGCGCTTTCTTCAATTGATATCTCTGACCTTCAGCCTCCCTATCTCTTTTTTCCGGAAAATCAGAAAGGCGCATCAGATGGTTTTGCAATCCACTCCGATGGGCCTTTTCTGATTATGTTCTACTATTTCTGTTCTGCAAGAAATGCATCAATCTCTTCCTTGGTTGGAAGGGACGGCTGAGCGCCCAGTTTCAGGCAAGTGAGTGCTCCGGCAGCATTGGCGATTCGAGCCGCTTCGCGGAGATCTCCGGTATCCACGAAGGCATTGGCAAGAACTCCAGTGAACGCGTCTCCTGCTGCTGTAGGATCCACTGCTTTGATCTTGAATGGTGGAACCATTTCGTCATACCCTTCTCCATAGAGATAGGATCCTCTTTCTCCCATCTTAAGCACCACATACTTGGCACCATTTCTCTCCTGAAGCTTCTTGGCCGCTTCTCTTGCTGTATCCTGATCCTTTGGATAGATTCCTACAAGAGCTTCTGTTTCAGTTTCATTAGGAGAAAGAATGGTTACAGGTGGCAGTCCTTCCAGATCGTACTTCTGGGCCGGACCCGCATCAAGAACTGTGATGATGCCTTTTTCATTGGCGATCTCAATGGCTCTCTTGTTTGTTTCAAATGGAATTTCAAACTGAAGAAGAACCGCATCAAAAGGATCTTTGAATGCCTCATCCAGCTGATCTGGTGGTGTCTTCATATTTGCTCCAGGGAAAATGATCAGACGATTCTGTCCGTTGTCTTCCAGTGTGATGGCAACGAATCCGCTGTTTTCTCCTTCTTTCTCGATGACATGCTTGGTGTCGATTCCAGCCTCGGTCCATTTGTTCAGAAGATACTCTCCATTGGGGTCTTTACCGATGGTCGCATAGGCGGAAACCTCAGCACCGGCTCTTCTGGCAGCGACTGCAGCATTACTTCCCTTTCCACCGGGAGCATTGCTGTATCCATGTCCCAGTACGCTCTCACTGGGTTTTGGGGCTCGCTCGCAGCGAAGAATCAGATCCATCATTACACTACCTACAAGTAAAATTTTAGCCATAATTTTCCTCCTTGAATTATAATATATCTGTGTAAACATTATCATCAACAGAAATTTCTGTCAATTCCTTTGATACCCAAAATGACAAAGTGAAATGATTCACGAAACGCCTGAACAGGCTGAATCTCAGTGTATGCGCTTTACTCTTTCATTATCATCCGGGAATGAGCCTGCTCTATTCACAGAAATTTTACGGTTTATCTTCAGATCCTTCCCCAGATTCCGCATCTGAAATTCAGGATTTCATAAAACATCTGTCTTTTTCAGGCAAACAGCCTCTTTTTGTAAACCTTGCCATTGTAATTATCGTAAAATTTCAGGAAATTATTGCTTTTCTTTTTCTCCTGAGGTAAGATAGGTTCAATAATTTAATTGCGTTGAAAAGAAATAGTATCTTATGCAAAACTTCCAGAGAGTTTTTGGTTGGTGTGAAAAAACAGTGGAGCATGGGGGAACACATCTTTGAGCTGTACTTGCAAAATGAAGAAGAGTAGTGAGTACCGGGAATCCTTGTCATCCGTTATCAAGACTAGAGTATGATTGTACTCGAAGAGGTCAGTTTCCGTGAGGAGCTGATGAAATAAGGTGGAACCACGAATGATATCGTCCTTAGTCTATATAAGACTAAGGACTTTTTTATTTGAATTTCATGCAGTTAAATAAAAAAAGGAGGAAAAAGAAATGAAAAAAATCATCACACTACTAATGGGACTATTACTACTTGCAGGGTGCAGCAACCCTTCAGACAAGAACGAAGACACATTTGACGCCTTAATGGAAAAAGGTGAAATCGTCGTGGGTCTTGACGATACTTTCGTGCCTATGGGATTCAGAAACCAGCAGGGAGAACTGGTAGGATTCGATGTGGACCTTGCCAAGGAAATCTTTGACAGAATCGGTATCACCCCTAAATTCCAGCCCATCGACTGGTCCCTGAAGGAAAGTGAACTCAACAGCGGCAACATCGATCTGATCTTCAATGGCTATACCATCACCGATGCAAGAAAAGAGAAAGTGAATTTTTCAGATCCATACATGGACAACACTCAGATCATCATCACCATGGCCTCCTCCGATATCACTTCCAAGGAAGATCTGAAGGATAAGGTGGTTTCCGTGCAGAAGGAATCCAGTGCCTACGATGCGGTTTCCAGTGAAGAGGGAATCGTACCCAATCTCAAAAACGGTGAACTCATCACTTTCGATTCCAATCTCGATCTTTTCCTGGACCTGGAAGCAGGCAGAAGCGACGCCATCGTTCTGGATGAGGTTTTCGCAAGATACGTGCTTCTATCCAAAAACATAGAAGAATATCGTATTCTGGAAGATAATTTCGGTCAGGAAGAATACGGAATCGGCTTCAGAAAATCAGACACCACCCTGCTTGATAAAGTAAACGAAACTCTGGAAGAGATTGTCAGTGACGGAACCTTCGAAGAAATAAAAAAGGTGTATATCAATGATTAGTATGCTCCAGTCAAGTTATCCGGTCCTTCTGCAGGGTCTCGGTCAGACATTGTTCTATTTCGTCATCACGCTGATCACCTCATCCCTGCTGGGCGTACTGGTGACTTACCTTTACGGGTTTAAACGCATCAGACCCTTCATCTCCGCCTACATCTCCATTGTGCGTGGAACCCCTCTCCTGCTTCAGCTGATATTCATCTATTTCGGACTTCCCTATTTCGGAATCACACTGGATCGAATGACTGCAGCACTCATCGGCTTCACCTTCAACTACACTGGGTACATCGCTGAGATTCTCAGAGGAGGGATACAGAGTGTCCCTCAGGATCAGAAGGATGTGGCATTTGTACTGGGATTCTCAAAGTCCTATACATTCTACAGAATCCTTCTTCCTCTTTCCGTGAGAAACAGTTTCCCTTCTCTATCCAATGAAGTACTGGTTCTCCTGAAAGATACTGCACTGATCTACGCTCTGGGTTTAAGTGAGCTGATCAAGGTCTCCAGAACCCTGGCGAACATCTATGTTTCAGCAGTGCCCTTCATCATCGTGGGACTGATCTATTTCACATTGAGCATCATCATTGAAAAACTGCTGAAGAAAATCGAGAAAAATATGAGGAAGGTGACCATCTAGTGTTTAGAGCAGAGAACATATCGAAGTCCTATGGAGATCT
Organism: Proteiniclasticum sp. C24MP; assembly: GCF_043951855.1. NCBI lineage: Bacteria > Bacillati > Bacillota > Clostridia > Eubacteriales > Clostridiaceae > Proteiniclasticum > Proteiniclasticum sp. C24MP. Next base: position 5,359 of record NZ_JBINJW010000043.1, on the reverse strand, counting down.
GAAAGTCCTTGAGAACATGAACTTTCAGGTAGAGAAGAATGAAGTGCTTGCCATAGTCGGTCCTTCCGGAGTAGGTAAATCCACCCTTCTGAAGTGCATCGTACAGCTGGAGAAGCAGGACAGCGGAGACTTTTACATCAACGAGGTGAAAGTAGATGAAAAAAACAGAATCCGCATTGGACTTGTCTTTCAGTCCTCCAGCCTGTTTCAGCACCTGAATGTCATGGATAACCTGCTCATTGCAGTGAATTATCATAAACTCTACGAGGAAAAGGAAGCGGTGAAGAAAGCGGAAGCCTATCTTATGGAGTTCGGACTTTCAGACAAGAAATCCGCATACCCTTCCGAACTCTCCGGTGGACAGAAACAGAGAATCGCCATCATCAGAGCGCTTCTTCTACGTCCCCTGGTGCTGTGCTTCGACGAGCCCACCAGCAGTCTTGATTCGGAAAACAAGACTCTTCTCATCGACATCATCCGTAAAATAAAGAAGGATCAGGCTGTCATTGTGGTATCTCACGATGAAGACTTCATTGAAAGAGTCGCAGATAAAAAAGTTATTCTGGGATAGCTGTCAAAACCCTATTCATTTTCTGTATAATGATGGTAAAGGTCTAACTTGATCAGAAAGATGGGGGATGGCAATGGGTCTCATGTACTGGTTTCTCTATTTCATAATCTACAGTGTGGCAGGATGGGTCTACGAATCCATTCTATGCTCCATCACCGGAAAAAAACTGGTCAATCGAGGATTTCTAAATGGCCCTCTCTGTCCGGTCTATGGCTTCGGGGCCATCCTCATCGTTCTGGTCTTCTATGGAAGGGAAACAGGGTTTCTTCCCCTTTTTCTTTCCAGTATGGTTCTGACCACCACGGTGGAATATGTCACTTCCGTACTTCTGGAAACATTCTTCCATGCCAGATGGTGGGATTATTCAGAAAGACCTTTCAATGTCCATGGACGTGTCTATCTCACTGGAGCACTTGTTTTCGCATCTATGTCCGTCGTGGTTGTGAATTATGCCCATCCGGCCATAGAATCCTATCTGTATCAGCAGCCTATGATTCTGCTGAGTTATATCTCCCTGATTGTTCTCTTCGCTGTTCTTTTCGACCTTGTCTTCACTGTAAGACATCTGCTCCTGCTTAATAAGCGGATCGCACTCGTAAAGGAAGAATTCGACAGACTACTCAGAGAAGGCGAAATCAGACTGGAAGAGCTGAAGCAGATGCTCCAGAGCAGAATCGAAGATACTGCCATCTACACGGAAAAAGTCAGACTTCTTCTTCAGAAGGGGCGATATCAGAATCGGAGAATCTTCAACGCCTTTCCAGATATCACGCCGCTGAAGAACAGAGAGATCTTCAATAAACTTAAAAATACCTACGTGAACGGTCGAAAGAAACTTGATGACCAGATCAGTAAACTACGGGATTCGTAATATTCGCAAGAGGAGGCATCTGGGATGACCTCCTCTTTTTTCATCGGATTTCAAATATATGACATATAGAATTCCTTTATTTCATTGTCTAAAGAAATCATTCCAGTGAACTTTGTAAACTAACTATTAACAAAATACATATGGCCAGTAAATTTAATTGTATGCTATTGAATTTGACTATCATTTGGGTTATAGTAAACACATAAGTTCATTAAATCTTCTGATTACAGAAGTGAAAAATGATTTGAAAAAACAGAATTTGGAGGAATTAAATAATGAAACATGAATTACCAAAATTACCTTATGACTATAACGCCTTAGAACCTTACGTGGATGCTCAGACAATGGAGATCCATTACAGCAAGCATCACAACGGGTATGTAACCAAGCTGAACGGTGCTCTTGAGAAGTATCCGGAACTGCAGGAAAAGAGCCTGAAGGAACTGCTGACAGACCTTAATGCAGTACCAGAAGACATCAGAACCGCTGTCAGAAACAACGGTGGCGGACATATGAACCACTCCCTGTTCTGGACCGTAATGAAGAAAGCCGAAGGACAGAAGCCTGAAGGTGAACTTCTGGAAGCGATCAACGAAAAATTCGGAAGCTTCGATGAATTCAAGACAGTCTTCTCCGATGCGGCAGCAACAAGATTCGGATCCGGCTGGGCATGGCTTGTGGTAAAAGGCGGAAAGCTTGAAGTAATGTCCACACCAAACCAGGATAACCCTGTATCGGAAGGATACGAACCAATCTTAGGGCTGGATGTATGGGAACATGCATACTACCTGAAGTATCAGAACAGAAGACCTGAATACATTGAAAACTGGTTCAACGTAGTGAACTGGGATGAAGTTTCAAAGCTATTCAAGGAAGCAAAATAGCTGGATTGTAAAAACCCCAAATTAATATATATTTTACTGGCCTATAGTTTAAACCCCGCTGTTCCCCCAGCGGGGTTTTTTTGCGCCGAAATCCTGGAAATAATACAGAATACCTTATTGTCATACAGAAATTGACTATAATTCAAAACTATCTGTCAATTTTACTGTATATTTATTTTATCAATATCTTTACGGAGGTCAACATGAGAAACATAGCCATTGACGATTTCAAGAATTACAAGTTCCTATCCGGCATCGAGCATTCACCCGACGGAAAACATGCCGCATTTGTTCTGCACGAAGTGGACATGGAAGGAAACAAGTATCTATCCAACCTGCATCTTCTGGATGTAAGCAGCAACGAGACCCGAAAGCTTACAGCATTCAACAAGGAATCCAGCTTTAAATGGCTTGATGAGGAAAACATCCTGTTCACAACCATACGAGAGGATAAGGACAAGGAAGAAAGCGAATCCCTGAAAGAATTCACTCAGGTCTATAAAATCAATATTCATGGCGGAGAAGCGGACAAGTACATTCGTTTCAACAAGAAAGTAAGCGCCTATGAAGTTCTTCATAACGGAATTTTTCTCGCTTCCGCCTACTATGACAACAACAGCAAGGATCAGCTCACTTTAGACGAAAAAGAGCTCAGCGATGAACTGAAAAGACTCAAGGAAGAAAAGGACTATGAAGTCCTTGACGAAATTCCATACTGGTCCAACGGCAACGGATTCACCTCAAGGAAGAGAAACCGCCTATCTCTTTTCGATGAAAAGGGACAGTTCATCAAATATCTTACGGGAGAATATACAAACATCGAAAGCATCAAACTCAGTGAGAAGAAGGATCAGGCAGTGATCCTGTCCAGTACTTTCATGGACAAGGAAGAACTCTACAATGAATTGTCCATCTTCGATGGTGCAGCAGTGATCAAGCTGGAGACCAAAGGATTAACCATATCCTATGCGGAGTTCCTGTCAGAGAATATGCTGATTCTCACCGCATCAGACATGAAAACTCTCGGTATCAATGAAAACAGCAAGTTCTATACCTACAATCTGGAAAACGGTGCACTGAATCTTATCACGGAAGACCTGGATATATCCATGTACAGTTCTGTAGGCAGTGATTCAAGATACGGTGGAGGAAAATCAAGAGTCATCGATCATGAAGAGCTCTATTTCACCACAACGCAAGGCACCGATTCCTACATCATGAAAATCGGTGCAGAAGGTGATATAAGGGAAGTGATGACAGAAGAAGGTTCTGCAGACGCCATCAGCGTGAAGGACGGAAACATTCTCTTCATCGGCATGAAGAACACTTCCCTACAGGAAATCTATAAAGTGGAAAACGGAAAATCCGTGAAACTGACAGGCTTCAACGACTGGATCAAAGACGAACTGAAGCTTTCGGTTCCGGAGCCTCTGAGTTATACTCTGGAAGACGGAAGAACCATCGACGGGTTCGTGCTGAAACCTGCAGATTACGAGGAAGGAAAACCATACCCTGCACTGCTCGAAATTCATGGCGGACCGAAAACCGTCTATGGAAGCGTGTTCTATCATGAACTGCAGTATTTCGCCAGCAGCGGTTACTTTGTGATCTTCTGCAATCCAAGAGGAAGTGACGGCAAAGGCAATGATTTCTCGGATATCAGAGGAAAATACGGAGACATCGATTACGAAGACCTCATGAATTTCACTGACCTGGCGCTGGAAACCTATAAGGACATTGACGAGGACCTTCTCTTTGTCACTGGGGGTTCCTATGGCGGTTTCATGACCAACTGGATCATCGGACACACGGACCGTTTTAAAGCAGCCGCTTCTCAGAGGAGCATCTCCAACTGGATCTCCATGTTTAACACCACAGACATCGGCTACTATTTTGCAGATGATCAGACCGCAGCATCGCCTTGGGAAAACCATGATAAAATGTGGGAACAGTCCCCATTGAAGTATGCTGACAAAGTGAAGACCCCTACTCTGTTCATCCACTCTGAAGAAGACTACAGATGCTGGATCACAGAAGGGCTCCAGATGTTCACTGCCCTGAAATTCCATGGAGTGGATTCGAGACTCTGCATGTTCAGGGGCGAAAACCATGAACTCTCCCGTTCAGGAAAACCAAAGCATCGTGTGCGAAGACTCACTGAAATGGATGAATGGTTCAAGAAGTACAAGGAACTGAACCAGTAACAATCGCAAGCTTCAAACACTCCTATATATCTGAACTGGCTGTATCAGCCAGTTCATTTTCTTTTCCAGGATCATTGTTCCATGCCTCTAGCAGGAAACTGCACCCTTCTCAAGGACTGAAAAGCCAACCGACATTCAGAATCAGACAGGGATTCCATAAAATTGACACAATCTTTACCTTCGTTCATTGACACGTTAATATTATTACACTATAGTACTAATAAATATCAAAAAGGAGGAGCAAATGATTCTTAAAAATATATACAATCATGGACAAAAGTGAAGCAATATACCCATGATTCATGGACTTTCTGAGTTCATACCTGTTTCTGCTATGACAGTCCAGCTTTGGTGCAATTCAGATAAAATAATATCTCTTTCATATTCAATTACTGAAAAAGAACGTATGTGCTATAATTTTCTTAAAGAAATTCAAGGGAAATAGTGCATAAAGGTGATGATCAGGGTGCTGAAAAGTTACAAGACGGAAATACATCCGACTGAGAAGCAGAAACTCAAAATAAACAGAACCATCGGTGTCTGCAGGTTCATCTACCATTTCTATATTGCGGAAAACAAAGAGATCTACAAAGCGGAGAAAAGCTTCCTGTCCGGAATGGATTTCTCAAAATGGCTAAACAACGAATTCCTGCCAGAGAATCCGGAATACCTGTGGATCAGAGAGGTCAGCAGCAAAGCTGTGAAGCAGAGCATCATGAATGGAGAGAAGGCTTTCAGGAAGTTTTTCAGGAAACAGTCCGGATTTCCGAGATTCAAGAAGAAGAACAGATCGGATGTGAAGGCATACTTCCCCAGGAACAACAGAACG
>NZ_JBINJW010000042.1:0-9397 GCF_043951855.1 Proteiniclasticum sp. C24MP | reverse complement strand
TTGAATGTCATCAGATTTGGAAATAACATAAGAAGGTGCCCGTGCCTCGTAAATAGCCGAATAAGAGTATGAATGATAAAGGTGGAATATATGGAAAAATTAGTAATAATCGGTGGTCATAAATTACATGGAGAAGTGGAAATCAGCGGTGCCAAAAATGCTGCTGTTGCAATACTTCCAGCGGCACTCATGGTGGCTAATGGAATCAGTGAAATAGAAAATATCCCGGACATTGACGATGTGCATTGTCTGGAAAGAATCATAGAATCCGTAGGTGGGAAGATCGTGAAAAGCGGTACCACCTATTCTGTTGACTGTACAGGTGACCTGAAAGTAGTCGCAGATACGGAAGATGTCAGAAAGATGAGAGCTTCCTATTATCTGGTGGGTGCACTTCTTGGCAGATATAAAAGTGCCAAGGTGGAACTTCCTGGTGGGTGCGCCATCGGTGTAAGACCTATGGACCAGCATATCAAAGGTTTTGAAGCGCTGGGTGCCAAAGTGACCATGGACCATGGATCCATCACCGCAAAAGCGGACAGACTCATCGGAGCAAACATCTTTTTTGATGTGGTTTCAGTGGGTGCAACCATCAACGTAATGCTGGCGGCTACACTTGCCGAAGGACAGACCGTCCTTGAAAATGTGGCCAGAGAACCTCATGTGGTGGATGTGGCTAACTTTCTGAACACCATGGGTGCAGACATCAAGGGTGCTGGTACCGATGTGATCAGAATCAATGGCGTCAAGGAGCTCAACGGCTGTACATACAGCGTAATCCCGGATCAGATTGAAGCGGGAACCTATATGATTGCAGCAGCTGCCTGTGGTGGTGAAGTGACCATCAAGAATATCATTCCCAAACATATGGAATCCATTTCCGCAAAACTGGAAGAAATGGGTGTAGTCATAAAGGAATATGATGACAGTCTGGTGGTGATTTCAGATCCGGAGAATCTCAAATCCTGTAATGTGAAAACCTCACCCTATCCAGGATTCCCTACTGATGTTCAGCAGCCCATGGGCGTTCTCATGAGTATCGCAAAGGGAAGAAGCATCATCAATGAAAGCATCTGGGAATCCAGATTCAAGCATATGGACGAACTGAAGAAAATGGGTGCCTGTGTTCTTGTTGAAGGAAGAACGGCAATCATCGAAGGCGTGGAAAAGCTTTCCGGTGCCAATGTCAGAGCTACGGATCTGAGAGCGGGAGCCGCCATGGTTATTGCAGGCCTTATTGCAGAAGGAAAGACAGAAATCAGTGACATCGAACATATCTATAGAGGATATCCGAATATTGAACAGAAGTTCAAGGAGTTAGGCGCTGAAATTTCCGTCGAAAAGTGCTAGGAAGTGTAAATATGGTTTTTTGCTCATTGTACAGCGGTTCCAGTGGAAACAGTATTTTTATCGGTTCGGATAAAACGAAGATACTTGTGGATGCGGGACTGACTGGGAAAAGTATTATCAGTGCGCTGGAAAATATAGGTGAAAATCCCACTGAACTGAACGGGATTCTGATCACCCATGAACATAGCGATCATGTGAAAGGCGCAGGCATACTTTCAAGAAAGTTTGATCTCCCGATCTATGCCAATGAAAAAACATGGGTTGCCATGGAGAAATGTCTGGGAAAGATCAAACCTCATAACATAAAGATTGTGGAGAAGGATTTCACCATAAGAGATATGGAAATCTCTTCCTTCAGAGTTCCCCATGATGCGGTTGCCTGTAGAGGATATACCGTTACGCAGGGCGGAAAGAAAATCAGCATCGCCACAGACATAGGTGTATTTACGGAAGAAATCAGAAACAGTATTCTGGAGTCCGACCTGGTTCTTCTGGAGAGCAATCATGATGTTGAAATGCTGAAATTCGGTCCCTATCCCTATGACCTGAAAAGAAGAGTACTGAGTGAAGTCGGGCATCTCTCCAATGTGGATGCCGGTAAAGCTGCGCTGGAAATTCTGAAATATGGAAAAAAGAAAATCGTCTTAGGCCATCTTTCCGGAACCAATAATGTTCCGGAACTTGCTTTTAAAACCGTGGAGAACATCTTCCTTGAAGAGAAACTATCCATAGGACCAGGAATGGATGTGGATCTTGCCCTGGCAAGCAGAATCAGACCCTCAAGTTATACGGAGGTGTGACATGAAGATAATTTACAGCTGTCTTGATGATTACGATATGGCAATAGATGATTTCATTATAGAATATGAAACTTTTCCTGTAATAGAAAAGGATGAGGAACATATATGTGACTACTGCAAGGAAAAGTCTGCCTATCGTCTGAGAAAGACAGAAGATGTAGCGGATCCTAGCGATGACATGGTATAATGACAAAGCATAATTACTAAGTTTGAAGGAGAATATAAATATGAATTTATACAAAAGCTGGAATGACATGGTTGTAGACTATGTGAAGACAAAAGGAGAAAAAGCTTTCTGGGAGGAGTACTCCAAGGTAGAGGGCGGGATTTACACAAGAATTCTTGAAAATCCTGAGGAGAAATTCACTTATAAGATCAGTGATCTTGCGAAAGAAATGAAGACAACCAACGAGTTCGTTATGGGATTTACAGATGGAGTCAATGATTCTCTGAATACACAGCTGGACCTCGAGAATATCGGTGCAGACGATGAAATCACACTGGATATCAATCTGGAAAAACTGTATTACAATATGCTGGATGCGAAAGCGGATTATCTGTATGAGATTCCAGCATGGGAAAATATCCTGACTGAAGAAAAAAGAGAAGAGATTCAGAAGGAACTGAAAGATTCCAGAACTGTAAGAAATGAAAACAAGATTGGAAGAAACGATCCATGTCCATGTGGAAGCGGCAAGAAATACAAGAAGTGCTGCGGTAAGGTTTCTTAGTTCCTCTCGGAATGCGTATGATATGATTTGGAAGACTTCGTGACTTGTGGAACGAAGTCTTTTCCTTTTTCTTAAGTTTTTCTAAAGATAAACTTCTTTTTTCTTTTTTGATACCATTTGAATCTTTGGAAAGCGTATCATGTTATGTAATGATGCAACGAAGGAGATGATGACAGGCAATGATGGCGGAGAGTATCCGGAAAAAAACAACACTGGCAAGCATTCTCTTTCTTGCTGCAATCCTCTTCAGTGCCTGTGGGAATGATGTGGAGGAGATACCTGAAAGTCCTTTGAATCAGAACGGAGCGCAGGAAGAGAAGGAAAGATATAAGGAATTCACCAGTACTTCAGGGGATCTGTCCATTCTGGCGACGGAACTCTGGCAAGAGGACAAGACGCTGCACAAGGAATCGGATCTTTCCTTATATAATGAAGCGTATCAGTCCTACCTGATCACACTGACAGATGATAAAGCCGCATTTTCGGATGATATGGACATGGACCACTACAGTGAACTCATTGCAGCATCTGCCATGAAGGACCTGAAAGAAGCCACGGTCACGGAGAGGGAAGCTGTGGCGTCGAATGGTCTTGAAGGCAGAAAATTTCATGTGAGCGGAAACATCGATGATGTTTCAGTGACGTATGTTTTTCTTGTTCTGGAGAATGAGAAGGAGTTTGTCCAGGTGATTTTGTGGAGTTTCACAGAGAATATCGAGAACAATGCATCCTATTACGAGAGGATTATAGAATCCGTGAAGTATCATGAGGTGGAAAATGACGAGAGCGGAAATTGATATAATTGCTGTAGGAAAGCTCAAAGAAAGCTACCTTAGGAACGCACAGGAAAGTTTTCTGAAGGAACTGAATCATCGAGCCAGAATCAGCGTGATTGAGATAAAGGACGAAAAGACAAAAGAAGGAGCTTCTGAGAAAGAACTGGAGCGAGTCAAGAATCTTGAAGGGAAAAGCATACTGAAGTATCTTGATTCCAGAGGAAAGATTGTAGCCATGGATCTCAGGGGAAAAAAGACCACCAGCGACGCACTGCGGAAAATGCTTACAGACGATCTTCTGGACGGTCAGAAAATCCAGTTCATCATCGGAGGCAGTCTGGGTATTTCCGAAGAAGTGCTGTCCATGGCGCACAGAAGAATATCCTTTGGCAGCATGACCTATCCGCATCAGCTTTTCAGAGTGATGCTGCTGGAAGAACTGACAAAGTCGATCTAGGGGGAACCCTTATTATAGAGGAGAGATAACAGACATGAGTGAGACTCGAATGATTAGAAGAAAGAGACAGAGATACAAGTCGTATCTTGAAGGACTGAACCTGCTGCTGTTTCTATTTGGTGCAATTTTATTTATGGAACTGATTTTAAGAGTGAACACGGAAGCGATCTTCTTCAACGCAGGGCTTCTTTATTCCGTTCTCTTTTCAGGTGCGGCTTCCATTTTAATCTATCTGATTGCAGGATTCTTTAAAGGAAGTGGAAGAACAGCTGTTATCAGTGCTGCGCTGATCCTTCTGACGCTGCTTTTTTCATCGCAGCTGATTTACTACAAAATCTTTAAAACGTTCTATACGGTGTATTCAGCAGGAAACGGTGCCCAGGTGCTGGAATTCATCAATGATATTTTCTTCGCCATGGGCAAGAACGCGCTCTGGCTGGTTCTTCTCTTCCTTCCGCTGATTGTATTCGCGGTTCTTATCAAGAAAGGCGATCAGTCCAATTATGCATCCAGCTGGAAAGAAAGAGGCATGCTGACGCTCACACTTGTGATCTTCTTCGGGGGAGCTCTTGGAGGAATCCATCTGGGAGATAAGGAAGTGAACTCGGCTTATGATATGTACTACAGAAACAATTATCCGGTGGCTTCCGTGAATCAGCTTGGTCTTATGACAAGCATGAGAATAGACCTTCAGAGAACGGTCTTTGGATTTGAGCCGACTCTTGCACCACCACCGCTGGTCGAAGTGCCTGAGGAGCCGGAGAATCCTGAAGAGCCGGAAGAGAATCCTACTGAAACACCTGGAGAAGAAGAAACACCGGTGGAGGAAACTCCAGTGGTCTATGAAGAGAATGTGATGGACATTGATTATGAAGCCATCATCAATGAGACTGCAAGTGAAGATCTGAAAAATATGCATATCTACTACAGTACAAGAAAACCCACCATGCAGAATGAGTATACCGGAAGATTCGAAGATTACAATCTGATTCTCATCACAGCAGAAGGTTATTCTCACTATGCTGTGGATGAAGAGGTCACACCTACTTTATACAAGATGCAGAATGAAGGATTCAACTTCACAAACTTTTATAATCCCATCTGGGGCGTCAGTACCTCCGATGGAGAGTATGTGGCCACAACAGGACTCATCCCTAAAAGCGGAGTATGGAGCATGTACAAATCAGGTTCCATCTCCATGCCGTTCACCATGGGCAATCAGCTGAGAGAACTAGGCTATAAGACCATGGCCTATCATAATCATACCTATGATTACTACAACCGTGATATTTCCCATCCGAATCTGGGTTATGAATACAAAGGACTTGGAAACGGACTTGATGTGAGAGCGACCTGGCCGGAATCAGACCTTGAAATGATGGAGCTGACCACAGAGGAATACATGAACGATGTGCCTTTCCATACCTACTACATGACGGTGTCAGGACACATGAGATATTCCTTCTCCGGAAACTTCATAGCAAGCAAAAACAAGGAGCTTGTGCAGGACCTTCCCTATACAGAGGCTGGTAAAGCCTATATGGCCACGCAGATCGAGCTGGACCGTGCCATGGAACATCTGCTCAACAAACTGGAAGAAGCGGGAGTGGCTGATAAAACGCTCATAGCCATTAGTGCGGATCACTACCCATATGGGCTTGAGATGAACGAAATCAGTGATCTGGCAGGGCATGAAGTGGAATCCAATTTTGAGCTGTATAAATCCAGCTTCATATTATATGCAAAGGGAATGGAACCTGAGGTCATAGACCGTCCCGTATCCAGCCTTGATATCATACCGACCATCTCCAATCTCATGGGACTGGAATACGATTCCAGACTCATGATGGGCATCGATATGTTCTCTGACAGTGATCCGCTGATCATCTTCAACAACAGAAGCTTCATCACGAATAAAGGAAAATACAATTCTGTGACGAAAGAGTTCACATTGAATGAAGGCGTCACCATGACAGATGAGGAAAAGGATGAATACAGAAGATCGATTTCCAGCGAAATCGAGCGACAGTTCTACTATTCCGCCATGATCATCGATACGGACTACTATTCCATCGTAGTGGATCGTTAAAAAGAAAAGAAGACAGATGAGATGAGGTTTATCCAGTATTGACTGGTTAGACCTCATTTTTTCTTAAATAAGAGTGAAAGTTTGATGCACTTTTTGAACTGGAACAGGGAAGCGGCTAGAATAGAAGTTAGGGCAGAGTTCTGCCAAAATAAGAAGCAACTGAATTCATTTAAGAGATTGGAGAGAAAAAGATGAAGATAAGTGTAATCGGATGCGGCAGGTGGGGTTCCTTCATTGCCTGGTATCTGGATCGGAGAGAACATGAGGTGACGCTTTACGGAAGAGAATCTTCTCGGCATCTGAAGCGTTTCAAGGAGGAAAGAACCAATGGCCTGATCACGCTTCCGGAAACTGTCAGGCTTGAAACAGAACTGAATAAGGCGCTGGAATCGGAAGTGATCATCATTTCCATAAACTCTCAGGGGCTCAGGGCACTGATGCAGGAGATGGAATCCCTGGAAGTCCGAAACAGGACTTTTGTGCTCTGCATGAAAGGCATGGAGATTTCCACCGGCAAGAGACTCACAGAGGTGGTGGAAGAATATATGGACAGTTCTTCCGCTGTTGCTGTATGGCTGGGACCAGGACATGTTCAGGAATTCTACAGAGGCATCCCCAACTGCATGGTCATTGATTCCAGTGACGAAAAAGTGAAAGAGATGCTCATTGAATCCTTTTCTTCGGATCTGATCCGATTTTATTATGGAAATGATCTCATCGGAAATGAAATCGGAGGAGCGACCAAGAACATCATCGGCATTGCCGCTGGCATGCTCGATGGACTGGGGCTGTCTTCTCTGAAAGGTGCCCTTATGTCCAGAGGCACCAGAGAGATCTCAAGACTCATGGAAGCTATGGGCGGGAATGTACTCTCAGCCTATGGTCTATGCCATCTAGGTGATTATGAAGCCACGGTCTTCTCCCAGTACAGCCATAACAGAAAATTCGGGGAGAGCTATGTAAGAGGAGAAGAATACAGTTCTCTTGCAGAAGGGTACTATACCGTGGAAGCCATCATGAAAATCTCAGAAGAGCATCATGTGGACCTGCCCATCTGCAGAGCGGTCTATGATGTGCTTTTCCACGGCAAGGATCCGGGAGAAACGCTGAACAGTCTTTTCATCAGAAGTCTCAAGGAGGAATTCTGATGAATTCTGATATATAATATAGAAATATCAGTAAACATACACTATAAGGGCTTCAACAGATGAAATACATACGATATTCATTATCGATGTTAACTGTTGAGGCTCATATATTTAGCAGATTGAAAAGAATCTTTATCTGAATATTGCGCAGAAATAGTACAAAAACGCTTGAAACCTTCCGAAATTCATTATAAGATATATGTGTTAGTGAAATATCAAACAAAATAAACATATTCATTAAACGGGGAAAAACTTATATATTAATGGAGGGGAAGACATGAAAAAAATCTTATCATTGCTACTTACAGCGACTATGGTTCTAGGACTTGCGGCATGTGGAAACACAGACTCGGAAACACCTGAGACACCGGAAACTCCATCTGAAACACCAGGAGAGGAAGAGACACTCACCGGTACTGGTGAAGGATATGGTGGAGAAGTCACCGTAACAGTCACAAAGATTGGAGATGAAATAACAAAGGTCACAGCAGAAGGTCCGGATGAAACACAAGGTGTTGGAACACCAGCACTGGAACAGCTTCCTGATAAATTTGTGGAAGCCAATTCAGCAGACGTGGATGTCATAGCTGGAGCAACTGTTACAAGCAGAGGGCTGATCTATGCCATGAAAAACGCACTGGACCCAGATGCGAATCCATGGCCGATCGTGGAAGAGGAAGAGGATCCTTCCAATGTGGAAGCATCCGATGTCCTGCTTGGTTTCGGAATTGCCAGCATGGGTAGAAAGGGACCAGGAGCAGATGATAAGGAAACACAGGTATGGAGCATCAATGAAGTTCTTGCAAGTGTTCTCTTTGACGGAGAAGGCAAAATCCTGCATCTGAATGTAGATCAGGTGGAAGTGGCAACGCCAAACTACGATGGAGAAGGAATGCCTCATTTCAGCGGATGGCCTGGACAGGGCGGATACAACATCGACGAAGACCATGATGAGAAGGTGGATGGTGTAACAGAAGATACAGAAGAGAATTTCCTGGCGGAAGTGGAATTATGGCAGACCAAGCGTGAAAGAGGCGATGACTATAAAATGGGCATCAGCACCTGGACAAAGCAGATGGATGCTTATGAAGAGACCTTCGTTGGAATGACTATAGAAGAAATCGAAGAATGGTTCGAGAAATATACATCCGACAGAAATGGACGTCCTCTGAAGGATGGTTCCGAAGATGCGGAAGACAAGGCGAAATATGATGCCCTGAGCGATGAAGACAAGGCAATGCTTGCAGATGTGACCACATCAGCAACCATGAGTCTCAATGACTCCCATGGGAACATCATTGCAGCCATCAGAAACGCATATGAAAACAGAATGGGTCTTGAAATCACAGAGGCGGAAGCAGCTGGATTCGGCGTGTCCTTCATGCCGAGAGTCGGACCTGGAAAAGACGATCAGGATGTTCCAGTCTATAGCCTGAATCAGGTATTTGCAAACACCTTATTTGACTCAGAAGGTAGAGTGGTTGCAATCCATGTGGATCAGCTTGAAGTGGCAACACCGAACTATGATGGTGATGGAATGCCTCATTTCAGCGGATTCCCAGGTCAGGGTGGATATAACTATGATGAAGATCATGATGAAAAAGTTGATGGTATGACCGAAGATACAGAAGAAAACTTCTTCAGTGAAATCGAATCCTGGATGACCAAGAGAGCAAGAGGAAAAGACTACAAGATGGGCATCAGCACATGGGAAGAGCAGATGGATGGGTATGAAGAAGTGTTCATCGGTAAAACAGTGGAAGAAATCGAAGAATGGTTTGACAAGTACACTTCTGACAGAAACGGACGTGCTCTGAAGGACGGTTCCGAAGATGCGGAAGACAAGGCGAAATATGATGCTTTAAGTGATGAAGAGAAAGCCATGCTTGCAGATGTTACAGCATCAGCGACCATGAGTCTCAACGATGCACACGGAGATATCATAAAAGCCATCAGAGCTTCATTTGAAAACAGAGAAGTGATCAATCTCTCTGTAAAGTAAATAGCGAGAAGCGATATCCGGATACCATATGGTATCCGGATATC
>NZ_JBINJW010000041.1:0-11736 GCF_043951855.1 Proteiniclasticum sp. C24MP | reverse complement strand
TTTACCGTGGTCAACGTGTCCGATGGTTCCGATGTTGACGTGTGGCTTGCTTCTCTCAAATTTTGCTTTTGCCATTATTTTCTCCTCCTTAAAACTCTAATTAAGCGTTCTTCTTTCCTGCGATTTCTTCCTGAATGCTCTTTGGAACTGGTTCATAGTGATCAAATTCCATGGAGTAAACGCCTCTACCCTGAGTTTTGGATCTTAGCGTAGTCGCATATCCGAACATTTCTGAAAGTGGTACGAATGATGTAACAACCTTAGCTCCTGCTCTGTCGCTCATACCTTCGATTCTACCTCTTCTGGAGTTGATGTCACCAATTACGTCTCCCATGTAGTCTTCTGGGACGATGACTTCAACCTTCATCATTGGTTCAAGAATTACTGGGTCCGCCTTAGCCATAGCATTCTTAAACGCCATGGAACCAGCTACTTTAAAGGCCATTTCATTGGAGTCGACATCATGATAAGATCCGTCTACAATTCTTGCCTTGAAGTTGATGGTTGGGTAACCACCGATAACACCCGCCTGGGATGCTTCTCTGATACCCTGATCAACTGCTGGGATATATTCTCTTGGAACAACACCACCAACGATGGCATTTTCGAATGAATAATCTTCATCAACTGGAATCAGTTCGATTACAGCATGACCGTACTGTCCACGTCCACCGGACTGTCTTACGAATTTACCTTCAGCCTTAACAGCCTTCTTGATGGTTTCTTTGTAAGCAACCTGAGGAGCACCGACATTACATTCTACTTTGAATTCTCTCTGCAGTCTGTCTACGATGATTTCAAGATGAAGCTCACCCATACCTGCAATGATTACCTGTCCAGTATCCTGGTCAGTGAATGTCTTGAAGGTTGGATCTTCTTCAGCAAGCTTTGCCAGCGCTATACCCATCTTTTCCTGACCAGCTTTGGTCTTAGGCTCGATGGCTACAGAAATAACCGGCTCTGGGAATACCATGGATTCAAGGATGATCTGGTCTGAATCTACACAAAGAGTATCTCCTGTAGTAGTATCCTTAAGACCAACAACCGCTCCGATTTCTCCGGCTCTCAGCTCTTCGACTTCCTGTCTGTGGTTGGCGTGCATCTTAACTAGTCTACCGACTCTTTCCTTCTTGCCCTTTGTAGAGTTGATTACATAGGAACCGGAAGTCATGACACCGGAGTAGATTCTTGTGAATGCAAGTCTACCGATGAATGGGTCTGTCGCAATCTTGAATGCAAGTGCGGACATAGGCGCATTATCATCTGCAGGTCTTGAATCTTCTTCACCGTCTGGAGTCACACCTGCGATAGGTGGAATGTCCACTGGTGATGGAAGGTAATCCACTGCAGCATCGATCATTTCCTGAACGCCTTTGTTCTTGTATGAAGAACCGCAGATTACAGGAACGATTTCGTTGTTGATGGTTCCTTTTCTTAGCGCTGCCTTCATTTCTTCAACAGTGATTTCTTCCCCTTCCAGGTACTTCATTGTAAGATCTTCATCAAGATCCGCCACTGCTTCTACAAGAATCGCTCTGTATTCATCTGCTCTAGCCTGTACGCTTTCTGGAATTGGTCCAACTTCGATCTCTTTTCCGAGGTCATCAAGATGAACGATTCCTTCCATTGTTACAAGGTCAACTACGCCCTTGAATCCCTGTTCAGCTCCGATTGGAACCTGAATTGGAACTGCGTTGCACTTCAGTCTGTCCTTGATTGTTTCAACGGACTTGAAAAAGTCAGCTCCAGTTGCATCCATCTTGTTGATGTATACAATTCTTGGAACTCCGTATTTGTCAGCCTGTCTCCATACGGTTTCAGTCTGTGGTTCAACACCGCTCTTGGCATCAAGAACTGTAACAGCTCCATCAAGCACTCTTAAGGAACGTTCAACTTCAACAGTGAAGTCTACGTGTCCTGGGGTGTCGATAATATTGATAACATGTCCCTTCCAGTTTGCTGTTGTAGCAGCGGAAGTGATTGTAATACCTCTTTCTTTTTCCTGAGCCATCCAGTCCATCTGTGATTCACCAGTATGTGTTTCACCGATTTTATGTGTCTTTCCTGTATAGAAAAGTATACGCTCAGTGGTGGTTGTTTTACCTGCGTCGATATGTGCCATAATCCCTATATTACGAAACATTTCTAAAGGGAACTCTCTTGCCACACGGACTCCTCCTCTCGTGATTATATTGCATAGAACTGTTTCAGCAACGCCAAAACAGTTCTATGCTCAAAATTAATATCTGTAATGAGCAAACGCTTTGTTAGCTTCTGCCATTCTATGTGTATCTTCTCTCTTCTTAACAGCTGAACCTGTGTTGTTTGCAGCGTCCATCAGCTCTCCAGCTAATCTCTCTCTTGCATACTTTTCAGATCTCTTTTCAACTGCTATAAGTAGCCATCTGATACCAAGTGTCTGTCTTCTCTCTGGTCTTACTTCAATTGGAACCTGGTAGTTGGAACCACCTATTCTTCTTGACTTGACTTCGAGTAATGGCATGATGTTGTTCATAGCTGCTTCGAATACTTCAACAGGATCGTTTCCTGTCTTCTCGTTTATGATGCCGAATGCTTCATAAACTATCTTCTGCGCTACACCCTTCTTGCCATCCTCCATTACGCTGTTGATCAGCTTTGTTACAACCTTGGAGTTGTACATTGGATCAGCTAAAACTTCTCTTTTTGCAATGTATCCTTTTCTTGGCACTTTTCTTCCCTCCTTAACTAAATTAATTCATCGGTACTCGGTGATGTCTCACCGCAAAGCGCTCTGTGTATTCTATATGAATGAAAACCTACTATTTTCCAATCTATATCCTAAACATAGCACTATGTCATTGTCAACTATTTCTTGACTTTTGGTTTCTTCGTACCATACTTTGATCTGCTCTGCATTCTACCAGTAACGCCAGCGCTGTCTAGAGCACCTCTTACGATATGGTATCTTACACCTGGTAAGTCCTTAACTCTTCCACCTCTGATCAGAACAACACTATGTTCCTGCAGGTTATGACCTACACCGCCGATGTATGCAGTAACTTCAAATCCGTTTACAAGTCTTACTCTCGCAACTTTTCTAAGCGCTGAGTTTGGCTTCTTAGGAGTAGTAGTCTTAACTACAGTACATACGCCTCTCTTCTGAGGAGCTTCCTTAAGGGCTGGTGAACCAGTCTTATAAATAACTGTTTCCCTACCTTTTCTTACTAATTGGTTAATAGTTGGCATCATTTCACCTCCATTTTGATGTGTGTATCTATATTACATTTAATATAGCAGTTTAACATGGAACAAAAATCTGTTCCGGCAATTGTGATTCCACTGAATATTTTACCTCATATGAAAACATTAGTCTTTAAATAACTTTTAAGTTATTGTGAAGAGTCTTCAGCATAAAGATCAAACTGCTCCAGAATCGGACTCGTCCGATTCTGGTCAGCTAAAATCACACAAAGTTTATTTTATCACCATACTTTGGCATTGTAAAGAAAAATTATTCTTCTTCAAAAAGGTCAACTTCATCAACCTCAGGCATTTCAACCATTTCTCTTTCGGTGGAGAGCTTGATATGGTTGTACCTTCTCATACCTGTACCTGCAGGAATGAGCTTACCGATAATAACATTTTCCTTCAGTCCAAGCAGCGGATCGATCTTACCCTTGATGGCCGCATCAGTCAGAACTCTAGTAGTCTCCTGGAAGGATGCAGCAGAAAGGAATGAATCCGTTGCAAGGGATGCCTTGGTGATTCCCAGTAGAACCTGTTCACCTTCAGCTTCCTGAAGTCCCAGTTCTCTTACTCTCCTGTTTTCCTCTTCGTAATCGAAGATATCCACAAGAACACCTGGCATCAGATTGGTATCGTTGGCTTCCGCCACCTTCACCTTTCTTGTCATCTGTCTGACGACCACTTCGATATGCTTGTCATTGGTATCAACACCCTGCAGACGATAAACCTTCTGCACTTCTGCAAGGAGGTATTCTCTTACACCCTTTATTCCCTTGATTCTCACGATATCATGGGGATTAATGGAACCTTCAGTGATGCTGTCACCAGCTTCTACCCTATCTCCGTCGTGTACTTTCAGTCTGGAACCGAAGGAGATGTCATAGGTGTATTCTTCTCCGTCTTCGGATAAGACATAGACCACTCTCTTCTTCTTGGTTTCATCTATTCTTACAGTACCCTTTGTATCGGATACCACCGCAAGACCCTTAGGCTTTCTGGCTTCAAAGAGCTCTTCGACTCTAGGAAGACCCTGGGTGATATCGGAACCGGCTACTCCACCTGTATGGAATGTTCTCATGGTCAGCTGGGTTCCAGGTTCACCGATACTCTGTGCAGCTATGATTCCCACAGCTTCACCGATGTTGATTCTCTGTCCGGTCGCCATGTTCATGCCGTAGCACTTTCCACAGACGCCGACTTTGGTTCTGCATGTGAATACAGAACGGATATAGACACGTTTCACACCGACTTCATCAATCTTTTCAGCCATGAGTGGTTCGATGTACTCGTTCTTTCTTACAAGAATTTCTCCATCCTGAGGATTTATGATGTCCTCCAGGGCGTATCTTCCTGTGAGTCTTTCTCCTAAAGTCTCCACGATCTCTGAACCTTCACGGATGGCTTCGATGTAGATTCCTTCTTCTGTTCCGCAGTCCGCTTCTCTTACGATAACGTCCTGTGATACGTCAACAAGTCTTCTAGTAAGGTAACCTGAGTCAGCGGTCTTAAGCGCTGTATCCGCATTACCCTTTCTGGCTCCATGCGTAGAGATGAAGTACTCGGAGATGTTCAGGCCTTCCACGAAGGAAGCTCTGATTGGAAGTTCGACGATCTTACCTGATGGGTTGGCCATAAGTCCTCTCATACCAGCAAGCTGCTTGATCTGGGACTTGGAACCTCTCGCTCCGGAATCCGCCATCATGAATATAGGATTGTACTGATCCAGGGAGTCCATAAGGGCATCCGCCACATCATCTGTCGTCTGTGTCCATTTTTCGATGACTCTCTCATATCTTTCATCTTCTGAAATGAGTCCTCTTCGGAACATATTTTCTATCTTCTTGACTGTCGCATCCGCATCAGCAAGAAGTTCTTTCTTCTGTTCAGGTACGATCATATCTGAGATCGCAACGGTTACCGCACCGATGGTGGAGTAATGGAAACCAAGAGACTTGATTTCATCCAGCATCACGGATGTTCTTGTTGGGCCATACTTGATGTAGCATCTGTTGATGATTTTCTCAAGCTGTTTTTTACCTACAAGGAAATTCACTTCCAGCATCATTTCGTTCTCAGAAACTTCTCTGTCTACGAATCCCAGATCCTGTGGAATGTATTCATTGAACAGAAGCTTTCCAAGTGTTGTCTGAATGATGGCTTTCTTGACTTCCCCATCTATTGTCTTGCTTACACGGACCTTTACAGATTCCTGCAGGGTCACATTGTTCAGCTGATAGGACATGAGCGCTTCTTCCTTAGAGGAGAAGATCTTCATCTCGTTTTCAGGCACTTCTTTTTCCATAGTCAGGTAGTACGCACCAAGGACCATATCCTGGGAAGGTACCGCCACCGGCTTACCATCAGATGGTTTCAGGATGTTTCCTGAAGCAAGCATCAGGAATCTTGATTCCGCCTGCGCTTCCATGGAAAGTGGAACGTGCACAGCCATCTGGTCACCGTCGAAGTCCGCATTGTACGCTGTACATACCAGAGGATGCAGCTTGATCGCTCTACCTTCGATGAGTACAGGCTGGAATGCCTGGATACCGAGTCTATGCAGTGTAGGAGCACGGTTCAGAAGTACCGGATGGTCTGTGATGACCTCTTCCAGAATATCCCATACCTGCGGCTGAATCTTTTCAACCATTCTCTTTGCACTCTTGATGTTGTGTGCTGTACCGTTTCTCACCAGCTTCTTCATGACGAAAGGTTTGAACAGCTCAAGAGCCATTTCCTTAGGCAGTCCGCACTGGTACATCTTAAGCTCCGGTCCGACAACGATAACCGAACGTCCGGAGTAGTCTACTCTCTTACCAAGAAGATTCTGTCTGAATCGTCCCTGCTTACCCTTCAGCATATCAGACAGAGACTTAAGCGGTCTGTTTCCAGGACCCGTTACCGGTCTGCCACGTCTGCCGTTGTCTATGAGGGCATCCACTGCTTCCTGAAGCATTCTTTTCTCATTTCTTACAATGATGTCCGGCGCTCCAAGGTCTAACAGCTTCTTCAGTCTGTTGTTTCTGTTGATGACTCTACGATACAGATCATTCAGGTCAGATGTGGCGAATCTTCCGCCATCCAGCTGAACCATAGGTCTGATATCCGGTGGAATGACAGGGATCACGTCAATGATCATCCAGTCCGGTCTGTTGCCGGATTGTCTGAAGGATTCCACCACTTCCAGTCTTCTGATGATTCTGATCTTCTTCTGACCGGTGGCTGTCTTCAGGGCTTCTTTCAGTTCAATGCTCATGGCTTCCAGGTCAAGTTCTGCTAAGAGATCCTTCACCGCTTCCGCACCCATCTTCGCTTCGAAAGAGCCGTAGCCTTCCTGCTCGATGTGTTCTCTGTACTCTCTCTCTGAAAGGATCTGCTTCTTCATGAGTGTGGATTCCTTAGGATCCAGCACCACATAGGAAGCGAAATACAGGATTCTTTCAAGAGATCTTGGACTCATATCCAGAATCAGACCCATTCTGGAAGGTATTCCTTTGAAATACCAGATATGGGATACTGGGGCAGCCAGTTCTATGTGCCCCATTCTCTCTCTTCTTACTTTTGACTTCGTTACTTCAACACCGCAACGATCACATACGATTCCCTTATATCTGACTCTCTTGTATTTACCACAGTGACACTCCCAGTCCTTCATAGGTCCGAAGATACGCTCACAGAAGAGTCCGTCTCTTTCTGGCTTCAGTGTTCTGTAGTTAATGGTTTCAGGCTTTTTAACCTCACCTCTTGACCAGCTTCGGATCTCATCTGGAGATGCAAGACCGATCTTCAAGGCATCAAAATTATTTAATTCTATCAAGGGTAATCCTCCCTTCAATTACTCTAAATCTTCAGCGAAACTGTTTGAACTTACTTCTTCGAAATCATCCTCGTCTTTGATGACGTGGGTTTTTTCTGTTATTTCTTCAGGTACATCAATGATTGTATCCTCTGGGGAGTCAATCTTGATGGCCTTGAGTTCTATGGAAGCCTCTTCGTACTCGGAATCTTCTTTGAGCTCGATTTCCTCTCGCTCATCGTTCAGCACCTTTACATTGAGGCAAAGGGCCTGCAGTTCCTTGATCAGTACTTTAAAGGATTCTGGCACTCCAGGTTGTGGAATGTTTTCACCCTTGACGATGGATTCGTAGGTTTTCACTCTACCCACCACGTCATCGGACTTCACGGTCAGAATTTCCTGGAGCGTATGAGCGGAGCCGTAAGCTTCCAGTGCCCAAACTTCCATTTCACCGAATCTCTGTCCACCGAACTGCGCTTTACCACCAAGTGGCTGCTGCGTTACCAGTGAATAAGGTCCTGTACTTCTGGCATGAATCTTGTCATCAACCAGATGCGCAAGCTTCAGGATATACATGTATCCTACCGTAACTTCATTATCAAATGGCTCACCGGTTCTTCCATCATAGAGAACGGTTTTTCCGTTTTTATTGAATCCGGCTCTTTCCAGTGTATCCTCAATGTCCTTTTCAGATGCACCATCGAATACCGGTGTTGCCACATGCCATCCAAGCTTCGCAGCCGCCCATCCGAGATGGACTTCAAGTACCTGCCCGATGTTCATACGGGATGGAACACCCAGTGGATTCAGACAGATCTGCAGTGGTCTTCCGTCAGGAAGGAACGGCATATCTTCTTCAGGAAGGACTCTTGAGATAACACCCTTGTTACCATGACGTCCAGCCATCTTATCTCCAACGGAGATTTTTCTTCTCTGCGCGATGTAACATCTTACGAGCATATTCACACCAGGTGGAAGCTCGTCCTGATTGTCTCGTGTGAAGATTTTAATGTCCACGATGATACCAGCGGCACCATGAGGCACTCTCAGTGAAGTATCTCTTACTTCTCTTGCCTTTTCACCGAAGATCGCACGAAGCAGTCTTTCTTCAGATGTCAGATCTGTTTCACCCTTCGGTGTGACCTTACCGACAAGAATGTCTCCTGCTCTTACTTCAGCACCGATTCTGATGATTCCTCTTTCGTCGATGTCCTTCAGTGAATCTTCACCGACGTTCGGAATATCTCTTGTGATTTCTTCAGGCCCGAGCTTCGTGTCTCTTGCTTCCGCTTCATATTCTTCAATATGGATGGAGGTGAAGACGTCGTCTCTTACCAGTTCTTCGGAAATCAGCATGGCATCTTCATAGTTGTAACCTTCCCAGGTGATAAAGCCCATTCTGATATTCTTACCAAGAGCGATTTCTCCTAGGTCTGTGGAAGGACCGTCCGCTAGAAGAGAACCTCTTTCCACATGTTCTCCCTTGACCACAAGTGGCTTCTGATTGATACATGTACCCTGGTTGCTTCTTTTGAACTTCAGTAATTTATAATGATCAATGGATCCGTTGTCGTCTCTCTTGATCTTGATTTCATTTGCACTCACATAGATGACTGTACCTTCGTTTCTTGCTTTTGGCAGTACTCCGGAGTCTAAGGCAGCTTTGTACTCGATACCTGTTCCCACATAAGGAGCAGCAGGTTTAAGCAGTGGAACTGCCTGACGCTGCATGTTCGATCCCATCAGTGCTCTGGAAGCATCATCATTCTCAAGGAATGGAATCATCGCTGTTGCAACAGAAACGATCTGACGTGGAGAGATATCCATGAGGTCTACCTCTTCCTTTGGAATAACCAGCACATCTTCTCTGTATCTTACTGTCACTCTGTCGTCGATGAACGTGGAGTTTTCATCCAGCAGTTCATTGGCCTGAGCAACCAGCAGTTCATCTTCCTCATCCGCAGTAAAGTACTTCACTTCTGTCGTCACTCTACCGGTGCCCTTTTCAACCAGTCTGTATGGTGTTTCGATGAATCCATATTCATTGACACGCGCATAGGTTGACAGGGAGTTGATCAGACCGATATTCGGACCTTCAGGCGTCTCGATCGGACACATTCTTCCATAATGGGAATGATGTACGTCTCTGACTTCAAATCCGGCTCTTTCTCTTGAAAGACCACCAGGCCCCAGAGCAGAAAGTCTTCTCTTATGCGTAAGCTCTGAAAGCGGATTTGTCTGGTCCATGAACTGTGACAGCTGGGAAGATCCGAAGAACTCCTTCACTGATGCGGTTACAGGTCTGATGTTGATCAGCGCCTGTGGCGTGATATTGTCCTGATCCTGAATCGTCATTCTTTCCTTCACGACTCTTTCCATTCTGGAAAGACCGATTCTGAACTGATTCTGGAGAAGTTCTCCAACGGATCTCAGTCTTCTGTTTCCAAGATGATCGATGTCATCCACATGTCCTACGCCATGGCCTAGACCGATTTCGTAGCTGATACTTGCGAAAATATCATCCTTCAGCACATGCTTCGGAATCAGGTTATGGATATTCTTTTTCAGTTCGTCCCTCAGTTCGTCTTCAGGAAGATTCTGATCCAGAATGCCTCTTAATGTTGGGTAATGCACCATTTCCTTGATGTGAACCTCTTTTGGATCGAATGATACAAAATCGGACAGGTGAACAAAATGGTTACCGATGACACGCACCACCTGCTCTTCTACAAGAATATCAACGAAGTTGATTCCTGCAGCCATGATTTCATGGGCAATGTCTCTCGTGATTCTTTCACCCTTGGATACCAGGATCTCTCCTGTTTCACCATTGATCACATCTTCTGCCGCAGTCTGATTGTAGAGTCTGCCTGCAATGGACAGCTTCTTGTTGAACTTGTAACGACCGACCTTGGACAGGTCATATCTCTTTGCATCGAAGAACAGAGAATCGATCAGGGATGTTGCACTATCCACTGTTGGTGGTTCTCCTGGTCTTAATCTCTTGTAGACTTCAAGTAGTCCCTCTTCATGAGTATTGGTATTATCTTTTTCAAGGGTTGCTTTTAAACGCTCATCCTCACCAAAATAGTCAAGAATCTCCTGATCGGAACTGAATCCCATAGCTCTAGCAAGAACTGTGATTGGCAGCTTTCTTGTCTTGTCTATTCGTACATTCATGACTTCATTGGAATCTGTTTCATACTCCAGCCAAGCACCACGATTAGGAATAACTGTTGCGGAATAAAGCTTCTTTCCGTTTTTGTCTATGCTCTCGTTGTAATATACACCTGGAGACCTGACCAGCTGTGATACGATTACTCTTTCTGCTCCGTTGATGATGAAGGTTCCTTGTTCGGTCATCACAGGGAATTCTCCCATGAAAACCTCCTGCTCTTTGATCTCACCGGTTTCGATGTTCTCAAGCCTGATCTTCACCTTCATTGGTGCTGAGTATGTAGCATCTCTTTCCTTGCATTCCTCAATGGAATACTTGATGTTCTCGCGGTCCAGATGGAAACCTATGAATTTCAGAACCAGATTTCCACCATAGTTGGAAATAGGGTTAATGTCGTCAAAAACCTCATCTAAACCTTCACTTAGAAACCAATTGTAGGAATCTAATTGAATCTCAATAAGATTAGGCATATCATAGACGTCCTTAACCCTTCCGAAACTCATTCTCGTCCTCTTTCCTGTTGAAATTGGAACAGGATGTACCATTAGCATTCACCCCTTATATAAACTAAAATAACCAGAAAATGCGCATAGAATCCCTAAGGACCTTGCACTTCTGGATTGTGACCATACGTTGCGATTTCCGCAGTTATTCTGCTATTACAATTGCGAAAAATCCCGTTTACTATTCTAACCTATTTTTCTCTCTTTTACAAGAGTACGATTATATATATTATCATAATATTAACATCTGGTCAATGAAAAACTGCAAATTTCACGTGTTCCTCGCTTAGATCTCATTCATTCCTTCTTTCTCCCCAGACATACACCTGTCTGCTTTCAAAGAGATGTCAGAGAGCCATGCCGCTGTCTTCTGACTGCATGCAGACCACCAGATATGGATAAAGAAATAAGTTTGAAAATATTTTCCTGAAGGTGGAAAAGGCCGGTATAATCCTTATTTACTGGCTTACCGAAACATCATTCGGATTTTCTGCGAATCACTCTATCTGATGTAAAAAAGCGCCGCTGCAGCGGAGAGAATCACGCCATAGTAATAGAACCATTCTTTTTTACTCATGACAAAATAGATCATGCTCACCAGCGCAGATGCGATCACCACACCCATGGACAGTATCGGGGTCTCATACAGCAGAATACTCATGGTGACGGAAAACACCCCTACACCACTGGCAAATAGACCCGCTCTGACCCACGACGGATAACGGGTTCTCTGCATAAGAATACCCACCGCTAAAAGTATGATTCCATATCCCCCTCTTACCAGAGATACATAATTATATGCTCCCGGACGAAACATCCTAGCTACGAACATGAAAATCAGATAATAGAGAAAAAAAGCCAGCATAAGAAATATCAGAATCGCAACGGGAACCAGAAGAACATGCACGGCCGTCTGTCTGGATCTACTCATGATTTTTCACTCCCTGTTCTGCAGTTTTTACATGCTCAAAGCAGAAGACTATGCTTCGCTCCGCACCTGACCAGATGAAGTACCAAAGCTTTCTCTTTTCTTA
>NZ_JBINJW010000040.1:0-12721 GCF_043951855.1 Proteiniclasticum sp. C24MP | reverse complement strand
CGACTAAAGGGCGAAAAAAATAGGAATCTTTCCTTAAGATTCCTATTTCGCATACACCTGTATGCTGGATCTGTTTCATCAGAAAATACTCAGATCCAGTTTGCGTGAAAGATATTCCATCATTCTGATCCCTGCTGTGGAATTGCCCTTGGCATCCAGAGCCGGTCCGAAGGTACCGATGCCGCATCTGCCGGGGACCGCACCGAGAATGCCTCCCCCCACACCAGACTTGGCTGGCACGCCGCAGGAAACGGCAAATTCTCCGGAAGCGTCATACATGCCGCAGGTGGTCATGATGGTCTTCACGATTCTCGCATTCTCTTTCCGGATGACTCTTTCTCCTGTTTCAGGGTGAATCCCGTTTCCAGCAAGCACCGCACCGATGGTGGCGATGTCTTTGCAGTTGCCGAGGATGGAACACTGCATGAAGTAGAGGTCCAGAATCTCTTCGGGGTCTCCCTTCATGATGCCTGTACTCTTCATGAAATAGGCCAGGCTTCTGTTTCTGTTTCCCGTGGCCTTTTCAGACTCATACACCGTTCTGTCATAGCGGGTTTCCAGATTGCCTGTGAGAAGACTTGTGAACTCCAGAATCCTCTGGATCTTCTCCTTCTTCTCTTCTCCATGAATCAGGGAGGTCACCACCATGGCGCCTGCATTGATCATGGGATTGAAAGGCTTCTCCGGATTCTTCACTTCAAAGGACATGATGGAGTTGAAGGGGTCTCCCGTTGGCTCCATATGCACATGCTTGAACACCTCTTCCTCACCGATGTCCTCCAGCGCCAGAAGAAGCGTGATGACCTTTGTGATGCTCTGCAGCGTAAAGCTTTTAAGATACTGTCCTCTGGCCTTGTAGTTTCCCTTCAGATCCATGATGACAAATCCCACATCCTCCGGATTGCCTTTTTCAAGCTCCGGAATATAGCTGGCCACATTCCCCTGCGTAGCCACCTTCGTTCCTTCCTCATAGGCTTTGTTTAGAATATCTTCCATGAAAACAACTTCCTTCCCCAATTTTATTACTCATTCATAATGATACCACTCTTTTTCATCCTTTCAACCCATTTGAAGAAACTGGGAGGAAGAAGTGCTCATGGCTTTCCTCCACGCTTTTCTATTGATTTCTTCCTCTCTCTTGTGGTATCATCTTTTAGTAAGCAAAAAATCTCTTTGCCGGTGTGATGGAATTGGCAGACGTGCGGGACTCAAAATCCCGTGGTAGTGATACCGTGCCGGTTCGAGACCGGCCACCGGCACCATCAACCCATAAAACCTTAAGGTTTTATGGGTTTTTCTGTTTATACAATATATTTTCAGGTTTGATTTATCAAATTCATGAAATCGTTCGCAATGGTACTGTTCACTATGATACAATAACATGGAAAGTATATGTTTATTATTATTTATTACGGATATGTATTTGAAATTCGGAGGTGTATTTTGACAGAATATGGTGCTAAAGATATAATAATTGAATATTTAAATGATTTTAATAAAAGCATCAGCTTATTTAAACTAAAGAATGCCACACGTTTAAAGAAATATTCTTCGAATGATATTGATGATGCCTTGTCTCAACTATTGACTCTTGGCCAAATTATTTATACTCCCGAAGGCATTTCGCTTTGTCCAAAAACATTATCGAATATGATCGACCAAATCAAAAATGAAGACATCAGACTAGCTGTTCATCGGTATTTCAATGGAATTAAAGATGTGGGGATAACAAGTAGTGAAATAAAGGTGATTATCAGATCATTTCTGAAAAACCGCCCAGTAATTGATGAAGATAAGTATAAAAAAATTTTTCGCAGCTATAAATTTGATCTAAACAGCTTCACTACCATCTTTTCAGAAGCTACAAGCACCTATTTTTATTTGAAAGAAGTTTGCAAGAAAGGCAGGCAGGACTGGAGAGAAATCCGCTATGATATAACTCAACCTCAAAGTTTACGGAATGCAGTAATTGAGTTGATAAAAACAGAAGGTATAAGAGTTGGAGATGAAACTATTGGTTTTTCTCCAGAAGAAGTCTCTATGAAATTATTAAAAGATATTAAATCGAGTATTAGTATCTATGACTTTTTCAAATCCTATTTAGAATTCATAACATTAATACAACCTATCCCTGTTGGTCTAGTTATTAATCACCCTCGTTTTTTTAAAATGATGTTGTCACAGGAACATATCATTTGGGGAAAAGGAAAATACTTAAGATATCGACAATCAAATAAAACAAAGGATTATAGATTATTTAATCGTCTTAAGCTCAGATCTTACAACAACCAATACATATCATCAGATATTATTTTTATTTCATATAAAGAAATTATAAGTGAATATGATATATTAAATTCGTATGAACTCTATAACTTATTAAAAAAGTATCCTGATATCACTGACAAATATCGTATTCAATATTCAACTCCACCTTTTTTACGTTTTGGTAATGGTGATGCAAAGAAGCAGCTAATTGATTTACTAAAGAAATCATCTCCAATTTCAGGAAATGATTTAGTTCAAAAATATGAACAGATTTATGGTATGAAAGTTAATAGTACCAGAAATACTTTATTGCCAGAAGTTTCTCATTTTCTGAGAGATGGAATGTATGACACCACAACACGATCTTTAACGGATAAGCAATTTGAGAAACTATCAAACGAGTTATCAAATCCATGGTACTTCACTTATGAAGTTGAGAAATTATTCAAAAGAAAAGTAGGCAAACTATATAAAGAATATATGTCAAAGGAGAATTTAAAGAAATTGGGTTACAAGATAACCAGTTCTATTATTTACTCAGATAAATATAAATCTCTATTTAATTGTCTGGATAAAACCATTTGGAAAAATAATACCTTCCATGTTTCAGATGATATTTGGAATATCTCTCAAGTACAAATATCACTAAGTCAAAAAGTTGCAGTCTTTGATATTATTGAGTACTCACCGCAAAGATTTATTAGAATATCCTCATTAAAAAAGAATGGCATACATAAAAAGCATTTGAACGAGTTTATAGATATAATTAATAGATATGTCGATGATGAGTCTTATTTCACGCTCAAGTCATTACGATATAATGGTTTTAAAATACCATTAGACGAACTTGGATTTGAAGAAACATTTTATTATTCTATTCTAAAGCAAAGTAAAAAAATACAGTCACGCAAGGTTGCAAATACATATTTGTTCAGAAAGTCTAAAAAAGATGCAACAATGCAAGATTTCATTGAATATCTTGTATCCCAACTGAGAAGTATTGATATATATGATCTTATTAATTTATTATATGAAAATTATGGGATAGCAATTAGTCCTTCTTATTTACGAACATTTCTTTTTGATACACAAATGTACTATGATTTAATATCCGAAAAAATATATCTTGATTATGATGAATACTTTGAGGAGGTATAACAATGAATCTTCTTACCCAAGGATCTAAGATTAATGCTGTTCTGCTTACTGAGAATACTAAGAAATTATCCATAGATAATCATTCAAAGGTATATAGCGTATACAAAATCAAATTAGATTTGCTTCGCTATAATGACCAGAACGATCGCATCGCAACATGGATAAGTCAATTTAAGTCTGAAAATCCCAATGAAAAATTAGAAGCAAAAGAAAAAGATGAATATAATTCTATAATTCAGGATTTCATAATAAATAGTAATCCTGATGCAATAAAAAAGACTCAAAACAACATTGAACTTATTGGTCAACAAGAAGCTGGTGTTGTATTAAGCGATGGACGAATTATTGATGGTAATCGAAGATTCACATGTTTACGAAATATTCAAGAGAAGACAGGTAAAACTCAATATTTTGAAGCAGTAGTTTTAAATCATGATATTAAAAATAACGAAAAACAGATAAAGCTATTAGAACTTATGATTCAACATGGGATAGATAAGCCAGTTGATTATAATCCAATTGACAGACTTGTAGGTATTTACAATGATATTGTAGACAAAGGTTTGCTCACTATCAAAGAATACTCTGACAGCGTGAACCAGTCTGAGTCAGATATTCAAAGAGAAGTAGAAAAAGCAAAGCTCATGGTTGAATACCTAGACTTTATTAATGCTCCAAAACAATTTCACCTTGCTAGAACTATGAACCTTAATGACCCTCTTAAAGAACTAACCACAATTCTTAAACAATGTAAAGATATTAATAGAAAAGAAGATTTGAAAAATGTCGTATTTGCAAATTTTCTGATGCAGCCACATGGTGATATGACTCGTTACATACGTAAGATAAAAAAAATAGCTTCTAATGATAAATTTTTGGATGATTATCTAGCGGAACAACTTGAGACAACAGAAAAAGTATGTGACATATTGGAAGAACATGACATAGTCACTGATAAAATCATAAACAATAAAATCAGAACTGATGATGTCCTAAGAGAAGCCTTCGCTCACTCAACAGAAAAATGGGTTAGTAAAGCTGATGGAGATGCTACAAGAAATAGACCAGCTCAACAAGCAGAGAAAGCATTTGAAATTCTTGATACTATTGATACTAATATTTTCAAAAAGTTGAGCGATGAACAGAAAGATGATGTTCGCAATAAACTCGATAAAATCCAAGAAATATTAGATTCAATCCGAGGCGATTTGGATGTTTACTGAACTAAATCTTAAATCCACATACTCTTCATATGAGGATAATATTGGCGAGAATTTTTATTCTCCAGTCCTTTCCAAGAGTATCAAATACGATAGGGCAACTGCATATTTCTCTGCAAATGCTCTAGCCAGTTATGCAAGTGGATTAGAATATTTCGCAAAAAAAGGTCACATATACAGATTAATTATATCCTCACAACTCTCGAGAGAAGATTATGAGCAAATAAAGTTGGGAAATGATTTAAAACACACAATCAATGAGTCTCTGATTGAGAGTTTAAGAGAATCGTTGTCACTTGAAGAAGAAAGAAATATATCAAATCTCGCTTTTTTAATATCTGTTGGAGTGATAGAGATTAAAATTGCATTTACCACTGATGGAATATTTCATGATAAATTTGGTATTGCAGAAGATGAATTTGGTAATGTTATCTGTTTTAGAGGATCAAATAATGAAACTACTGCTGCATTCGAAAAAAACTATGAATCATTTGATATCACCTGTAGTTGGCAGTCCTCATCCTTTGATTATTCAAAAATTACAAGAAGCCAAAAGACATTCGATAAATTATGGAATAATGATTATGATAGTATTTTTGTTAAAGAGATAGACGAAGTTGTATACAGCGAAATTTCAAAGTTCAATAAGGGAAATTTAATTATGGATTCTGTTGAATTAGAGAAAAATTGTATAATATTAGATTTTGATTCAACATTGTGTTTACATTTCAAGATTGACCCTACTTGTATTATCAATAATTCAGTATATAAATTAAAGTTGAAAAGATATGTTACTAGTTCAGAAATTCTCAATAACACTCTATTTTTTAAGCAGACATTAACTTATCCTGATTTCAAACGAATAATAACTATTCTAGAAAATGATGCAAAAAAAAGAAACTATAGATTTTTTACAACAACAAGACTAAGAAACTATATTATTTCTCGAGAGATGCACATTAAAAAAAGAGCAAATCTAGGAATATCTATAAAAAATTATAATGAAGAGGTCATTGATAAATACCTTGAATATAAAGCAATCGTAGACTCTGTCTTCATTAGAAAATTAAGAGATAAGCAAATGTGGGACTCATTCTTTATGTGTACGATGAAGAAAGCTAGCAACTTTTCTGTACCTGGTTCAGGAAAAACAGCATCTGTTCTTGGCGTTTTTGCTTATTTATATGCCAAAGGTTTAGTGAATAAAATTGTTATGGTTGGCCCAAAAAACTCCTTTGGTTCTTGGTCTGATGAATTCAATCTATGTTTTGGCGAAAATTTGATACTGAAATTGTTTAATATTCAAGATCAAAAGTACAAATCAAAAAGCGAGCGTAAAACTGCTCTACTATTTGAATCAGGAAGTGCCAATTTAGTTCTGTTAAACTATGAGTCTTTAAGATCATATATTACAGAATGTATCAAACTAGTTGATTCAAAGACCCTATTGGTTTTTGATGAAGTGCATAAAGTTAAGGCCATTTCAGGTAGTAATGCAGCAAAATCAATCGAACTTTCCAGAAATGCTATGTATACAATTGCTTTGACAGGAACACCTATCCCAAATTCTTATACTGATATATATAACTTACTAGATATATTATATCACGACGAATATAATGATTTTTTCGGTTTTAGTATTCAAGAATTAAAGAATCCATCAGCTAGTGATATTGAGGTGATTAATCAGAAAATACAGCCATTTTTCTGTCGCACAACAAAAAAGCAGTTGAACGTTCCAGAAGCAAATACTGATAATATTTATAAAGTTACTGCTAGTACTGAAGAGAATAAATTATTTCATATTTTATGTCTTAAATATTCTAAGAATAAGTTTGCACTCATTATAAGACTGCTGCAACTGTCATCTAATCCTAAAATGTTATTGAAAACTATTGATTTATCTGATTTTGGAGATATCCTGGATATTTCACTACAAATAGATGATATAGATTACATCGACTATTCTGATGAAGTATTGGA
This sequence comes from Proteiniclasticum sp. C24MP, assembly GCF_043951855.1. Taxonomy (NCBI): domain Bacteria; kingdom Bacillati; phylum Bacillota; class Clostridia; order Eubacteriales; family Clostridiaceae; genus Proteiniclasticum; species Proteiniclasticum sp. C24MP. Next base: position 6,092 of record NZ_JBINJW010000040.1, on the reverse strand, counting down.
GCTTATAAATAAGGTTGATTATACTTCGAAGTTTAATATTTGCATTGATACAGCAATGTCTTTGTATAATGAAGGAAAAACTTCAATCATATGGTGTATCTTTATCGATTCTATACATAGAATTGCACAAAAACTAGAAAGTAATGGACTTCGTGTTGGTTGTATCTATGGAGCTACTACAATGGATGAAAGACAAAATCTGCTTAATAAGTTTCGTGAAAAAGAATTGGATGTATTAATAACTAATCCACACACACTGGCAGAATCAGTTTCACTTCACAAAACTTGTCATGATGCCATTTACTATGAATATAGTTATAATCTAGTACATCATCTCCAATCAAAAGACCGTATTCATCGCCTTGGTTTACTAGATGGACAATATACACAGTACTATTATTTACAAGAAGAGTACACAACAATTTATAACGAATTATATTCGCTTGATGAACAAATTTTGATTCGTCTACAAGATAAAGAGAATATCATGCTAGATGCTATTGAAAACAATACGTTAGAAACTGTATCAACACCTCAAGAAGATCTAGATTTGATATTTACCGGATTAAATTTATAAACCTTATTTGAAAAACACCATTATTTCTATAAGTACAGGAGAGAACCCCAGATATAGGGTTCTCTCCTACTTATATATTTCGCTAATATGCTTCTCTAAATCTTCAGAAGTCTGAGTCCATTGAGGATCACAAGAATCGTGCTTCCTTCATGAAAGACTACCCCAAGAGGCAGTGTCACCACCTGAAGAAAATTGGATGCGATGAGGAGCATGATGACTGTGATGGAAAAGACGATGTTCTGCTTCACAATCCGGTTCATCCTTGTGGAGAGCTTTACGGTCTGGGCGATGAGCGGCAGATGATTCTTCATCAGTACCACATCTGCGGTTTCCAGCGCCACATCGCTTCCTTCTCCCATGGAGATACCCACGGTTGCTGTAGCCAGCGCAGGTGCATCGTTGATGCCGTCTCCCACCATGGCCACCATGCCGAATTCTTCCTGCAGCTTTTTGATGGCTTCCGCTTTCGATTCCGGCAGGCAATGTGCAGTGAACCTGTCGATGCCGCTTTCCTTCGCAATGGCCGCCGCTGTTCTCTCATGGTCTCCTGTAAGCATGACCGTTTTGATTCCGGCAGCCTGAAGTGTACCGATGGCTTCCACAGCCTCTTCCCGGACTACGTCTTTCAGTGCGATGAGTCCCGCGATTCCTTCTCCATCTCTGGCGAAGATCACGGTCTTTCCTTCATCGGAAAGTTTCTTCATGATCTCATCATGAAACGCTTCCGCTTCCTCTTTCCCCACAAACTCCGATTTACCGACTTTCCATTCGATTCCGCAGAAGTTTCCGCGTACACCGAATCCTGCGATGTCTTCCATATCTTCCACCTTGCTGGAAGAAGGATTCTTCACCTGGCTGGAAACATACTCCACCACTGCTCCTGCCAGAGGATGATTGGAGTATCTTTCTATTTCCGCCACATGGGAAAGGAGATGTTCTCTGGTCAGTCCCTCCCGGACCAAGACATCCGTCACTTCGGGTTTTCCTTTGGTCAGGGTTCCGGTCTTGTCAAAAGCGATGACTTTGATGCGTCCGATGTTCTCCAGATGGACACCTCCTTTGAAAAGGATCCCGTTTCTCGCACCGTTACTGATGGCGGACAAGGTGGCTGGGGTCACCGATGCCACCAGTGCACAGGGAGAAGCCACCACGAGAAGCACCATGGCTCTGTACCAGGTCTCGTTCCAGCTCCACCCGAGCGCATAATGAGGTACGAACATCATCAGTGCCACCACAATCAGCACGGTTCTTACATAGGGTCCCTCAAAACGTTCAATGAACTGCTGGGAAGGAGATTTTTCGCTCTGCGCCGACTGGACCAGTTCTATGATCTTATGGAAAAGTGTCTCATCACTGGATTTGGTCATCTCCACCGTGATGGTTCCTCTTAGATTCACCGTGCTTGCAAAGACTTCATCCTCTCTGGACTTGGAAACAGGCACAGCTTCTCCTGAAATGGCCGATTCATCGATATTGGTCTGTCCGCTGACGATCTTCCCATCAGCAGGAATTCTTTCCCCCGGCTTAATGAGCAGAAGATCTCCGATGACCAGTTCGCCCACCGCCACAACCTCTTCCTTTTCTCCCACAATCCTCGTGGCTTCTTCCGGCTGAAGATCCATAAGAGAAGATATTTCTCTGTGACTCTTGTTCATGGTGTAGGTTTCAAGGGCTCCGCTCAAACCGAAGATGAAGATGAGAATCGCACCTTCCATCCAGTATCCGATGAGTGCGGAACCGATGGCTGCAAGAATCATGAGAAGCTCCACATTGAGCTTCTTCGTGGCGATGGTATCCTCGATGCCCTGCTTCGCTTTGGCATATCCGCCGATGACGAAGGAAGAGACAAAGATCACTGCAGCAGCGGTATCCACTTCCTGATTCAGCAAGTACCATCCGATCAGAATCAGTACCCCGCTGAGTCCTGCCGCTATGAGTTCCACATGCGGTTTCATCCCATCATACAGGGTTTTTCTTTCTTCTCTTTTTACACTAGCAATCATTTCATCATCTCCTTCGTTCCGTTTAAAATCCTGATTATTATCCTATACGCTCTCTTTTGCTTCCTATTCTCTAATTGAGAATTCTTCTCAACACATTGATATCACTGGCTTTTACTCATTTCTATCATACATCAGTTTAAATATTTTGTAAATAGAATGATTATAAAATAATAATAATTATTAATAAATGATACTGACTCTCATTCTCAATAACTTCAGAAGATGCCCCCTCACCACAGCCCCTTTCCGAAAAGGCAGTTTGACGGTTCCATCTTTACAGAAACGTGAAATCCGGAAATTCATGCTGGTGGCGTCTTTTTCTTTACTGCCGCCACCAGACACCCTATAGTAGAGGTAGAATACATTTTATCTGGAGGAATCATATGGAACTTGAAATTCTGCGCGTCATTCAAAGCATACATAGTCCTTTTCTGGACACACTCTTCGAAGGCATCACCATACTGGGAGAAGAAACCTTCATCATCCCCCTTCTTGCCATCATCTACTGGACCCTGGACAAGAAATTCGGCCAAGTGCTAGCCTTCACGATGTTCACAAGTTATCTTCTGAACAACTCCATGAAGGATCTTTTCTCTTTCAAGCGACCCATCGGAGAAGAAGGCATAAGAACCTTAGGGCCGGAAACGGCGACGGGAAAATCCTTTCCCAGTGGACACAGCCAGAGTGCGGGGGCTGCTGCAGGCGCATTTTCGCTGCACCAGAGAAACAGATGGGTCACGCTCCTCACCATGACGCTGATGATGCTCGTGGGCGTATCCAGGCTCTATCTAGGGGTTCATTATCCGAAAGACGCCCTGGTGGGCATTCTGCTGGGACTTCTTACGGCAGTTCTCTGCGCCAGGCTGATCCGGAAGATGGATCCGCTGAAACTCTATCTCCTTGTCCTTGTCCTTTTTCTGCCTGCGCTTTTTTTCGCCCAGTCCACAGACTTCATCAAGTCTCTGGCTTCCTACATGGGATTCTTCCTGGGGATTCTCCTGGAAAAGAAGAAAGTGAAATTCTCCACCGATGGCACCCTCTTAAGAAAGGTGCTGCGTGTACTGCTGGGCCTCACGCTTGTTCTTCTCATCAAAGAAGGCCTGGATGTGGTCTTCCCGGAAACGAATCTCTTCGATTTCATCCGCTACTTCCTGGTGACCTTTGTGGCCATCGGTCTCTATCCATGGTTCTTCAGAAAAGTAAGGCTGTAGCTTTACGGGCTGACGTGCTCGAAAAGGAGAATCCACATCCGCCATCGTTCAACGAGAAAAGCCGCCATGATGCATCAGATTTCTGATGGTCATGGCGACTTGTTTTTAATCTTCTCTATCTGATTTATACGTTCCTGAGTGCTCCCATGTGTCTTATCGCACCACCACTGCCCATTTCAGAGCATTGTAGGAAGCTTCAAACTTTTCTTTGGATACCCAGTACTTGTTTCTGCTGCTGGCAGGGTCTGTCACATGATAATCCCCTTCCGAATTATATCCTGTAAGAACCATGACATGCATGTTGTCCACGATATTCACGATGCCTGCTTCTCCCATGTCATACTCTTTCCACTTGGGCGCTTCATAGTCTCTTGTGGTGACGTAGGCAACCACAGGGTTCCCCTTGTCGATTTCAGCCTTCAGCTGGGCGGTGGTATAGCCTGAAATATTCACCACATTCTCATCATACTTCTTTCCATAGGCAGTCAGCGCTTCGGGGAAGATGGACTGGAAAATTTCCGGTTCGCCCTTGACCACTGCAAACGGAGTGCTGGCGAATCCGCCGAAGGGATTTCGCTCCGTCTTGGGCATGTTCTCGAGGAATTCCTTGAGCCCTGCACTGGTGCTGCCTTTGTATTGAAGCCCCATGAGAAGACTTGCTCCCTCGCATCCCATGGGTGCATAGACGGGACTGTACTGGTTGATGTAGGGAAGGTCAAGCACCTTCTCGCTGTAGTTCGCCACAGCCTTCAGATAGGTTCCTGAAGCCCAGCCTGTCTTTCCGTTATAGGTCACCTTATACCATCCGCCTGATGAACCGGATACGGGTACAACGGTGCCTGATGGCATGGTGGCCAGAACACTGTAGGACGTACCCACCCCTGCTCTCATATTGAGATTCACCGTGGTTTTCATGTAACTGGTGCTGACTTCAGCTTGAGGAGGCGCTGTCGCCGCCACAGCCTTCAGGTACTTTCCTGAGGACCATCCTGTGGAACCGCCATAGCTTACCTTGACCCATCCGTCTCTGGTTTCATAGGCAGTGACCTTTGCGCCCGATGGAATGATTCTGACGCTGCTGTAGGTGGTTCCAGGGCCCGTTCTCATATAGAGATTCGCAGTGGTCGTCATCTGACTGCTGCTTACGGGCTTAGAAGGTGCTGGCGCCGGCGCCGGCTGTGCTGTGGATACGCTCTTCAGGTAATTCCCTGAGGACCATCCCGTGGATCCGCCGTAGGTGACCTTATACCATCCATTTTCGCTTTCCGATACCGTCACTCTGGCTCCATTGGGAATGATTCGGATGCTACTGTAGCTGGTTCCAGGACCGGATCTCATATAGAGATTCGCCGTGGTGACCATCTCGCCGGTGGCTGCTGGCGCAGAAGGTGCCGGCGCGGTGCCTGCGGCTTTGAAGGAGACATAGGCGGTATTCGCCGTGATGTATCGCCCGTTATCCAGTTTATACATCTGCCTGCCATCCACTGTGACTTTATCGACAACTGTAAAGGAAGCTCCCTTCCCGACCACTTCGATTTTTGCAGACCAGGCGGCTCTGCTGTAGGTCCAGAGGGCACTACAGGTTACAGTCACTGTACCAGTCTCCGCAGCCATGACCATAAAGGGCTCCTGACTGAGCGGAGACCCGAAGGGCGTCGACAACACCACAGGAGAGGATGCTGCCAGTAAAGACAGCAGGGTGATCTTCGCAATGAGTTTTTTAAGTTTCCTATTCAGCATTTCATTCACATTCCTTCTCATATATTTCATTCCATTCTAGTATCATTATACCCTCAAATGGCCGTGGTTACACGGTTTCCTGAAATTTCACGATTTCTTGGAATGTAAATTTGATTTCCCTATATCTATCCACTATACTATACTCAATACAAACGGGATGCAAAATAACAGTGACTATAACATTACAAGAGTTTATATAAATATATTTAATTACTTCAATGTTTAGGTTATGCTAGAAGAAAGAGACTAACTATATGAAGTATTATACGATTGGTGAATTTGCAGAGCTAATAGGTAAAAATGCTCAAACATGAAGAGAATGGGATAAAAAAGACTTGTTTAAACCACACCATATATCTCCAACTGGCTACAGATACTATTCTCAGGAACAGCTAAATCATTTCTTAGGCATAAGAGGTGTTGAAGTTAAAAATAGAAGGATAATAGGATACTGCAGGGTGAGTTCTTGTAAACAAAAAGATGACCTTGAGAGGCAGATAGAGAATGTAAAAACCTACATGATTGCTAAGGGGTACTCCTTTGATATTATTACTGATATAG
>NZ_JBINJW010000004.1:0-155820 GCF_043951855.1 Proteiniclasticum sp. C24MP | reverse complement strand
AACTTTAATTCCAGTCCCATTAACTTTGACCCCAGACACACTGCTTCCGTTACCATTATCAATGATTACGCCCTTATATGATCCGCCTATCATGGTAATAGTTCCGCTAGATTGGACTATGGTGTCATGTGCTTCAATATTTGAAATATTTCCCCCGTAGAAGTAATTCAGATTTAATGTGTCACCAGATATGATATTCAAGTCAGAAAGCAAATCAATTCGAAGATTGAAGTTAACATTAGTTTCATTCTCTGAACTGATATTCCATGAAAATCCATTGCCATTGATTCTCTTTTGATCTCCGTTAACCTCTATATTCGGAATCTCATTCGTTATGATATCATCCCCAAACCCAACAGCTGAAATTTCAGGATTGGATAACGCTTCAATAAGCTCAGCAGAATTGGTTACTATAGTTTCAGTATTAGCGTATACTTTACTGTTAGAAAAGAGAAAGGATGAAAAGAGAAGCAGCACCAACATAAGAGATACAACTTTTTTGACTTTCATAAATGCCCCCTTAAAATATATGATAGAGTCAGGCTTCTGGAGTAGATAAATTGCCCACTTAGTGACACATGAATAGCATGAACCCTAAAGAAAATGAGTGAATCTTGATATACGATTCTTTCTGATAAACATAAGCATACCCTCTCGTGAATTACTAAATCATGTTTATTTTACCAGAATATTTGATTTTTATATATAATCATACGTCACCAGATTAATAAAACCTAAGAATTGCAAAGTGCTATTCTACTCTCATATTTATCTCTACAGAATAGTAAAAATTGAAAGAGCATTCAAAGCTCCTTGCGTGGTCTTTCAATGCCCTTCTCATCAGTATGAATTTATACAAATATTAAATTACTTTTCCGAAAATACTCTCTGCACTTCCTTATAGCTTTCCAGTGTTCCGATGTCATATCGGTTTCCCTGAAAATGAAAAGCATGTACGGGCACTTTCTTCAGAAGCCACGATATAAGCATGCCAGGGGCATCCCCGTGGTTTCCTTCTTCGATGAAAGCACTGATGAGCGGCAGTGTCTTTTTCTGATAGATGTAGAACGGTGGCACTGCATGATTAGATTTTGGCTGTTCCGGTTTTTCTTCAAAGCTCAAGAGTCTCATATTCTCATCCAGTTCCGCAACACCGGTTCTTCTGATTCTCTCCATATCGTTGATGATATGGGTCGTGATGCAGTCCGTTTTCTTCTCCTTATAGAAAGAAACAAAGTCATCCAGCTCGAAATCAAAAAGATTGTCCCCTGCCAGAACCATGATGTCTTCGTTTATTTCCAGATCATCCACCGCCACCAGAATATCTCGTACTGCGCCCAGACGATTCTCATTGCTGGTGGTTCCATCATCCAGAACCGCCACTTTCTTTCCTTTGTATCTCTGCGCCCATGCTCTAAAAGAATCTATGAATTTATGGTTGGAGACAATGATGATTTCATTGATTTCTTCCACCTTTTCGATCTTTTCACAGATGCGGTCCAATATGCTCCTGCCCGCTACTTCCAGCAGCGGTTTCGGCATATTCTCTGTCAGAGGGTAAAGCCTTGTGGCATATCCCGCTGCTAAAATAATACACTTCATCTCATTCTCCTATATCTTCACGTATCTTGCGCCATCTTCCACTTTGCAGAAATGGACATCGTAGACATCCTTATACTGTGGATGCTTCACCGGATACACCGCATCCATTTTCGCTCTGATGCTCTCTTTATACTTCGGATCGATGAGGCCGATGCAGCATCCTCTGTATCCGGCTCCGCTGAATCTGGCACCATAGACCCCTTCAGTACTCTTCAGTGTCTCGTAGATGGTGATCAGTTCCGGACATCCGCACTCATACTGATACACAGAACTTTCTCCTGATTCATTCATGAGCTGCCCAAATGCCACCAGATCTCCACGGCTCCAGGCATCAATTCCCTTCTTCACTCTTTCCTGCTCGGTGAAGAAATGCGTCGCTCTCTTTCTGAATCTTCCAGGAAGCTCCTCCTGATGATTCAGAAAGACTTCTGGCGAAATGTTTCTCAGCTTCGCTTCCTTCAGATTGGGCACCTTGTTTTCCGAAACTTCATGAAGAAGCCAGGAAGCCACTTTGCATTCATCCACACGGTTGTTGTAGTCCGTTCCGATGAGTGCAGTGGAAATGCCGGAGTAGACCACCACGAATTCAAACTCCGGAGTATCTTCCGCCTTGTCCACCAGCTTGTATTCATCGGTGCTGCAGTCCATGACCATGAGTTTATCCTTCTCGCTTAAGATGTTGGCCGCCTGATCCAGAATGCCGTTCTTCAAGCCGATATAATCTGTTTCCACCCAGTGGCTGTAATGGACCAGATCCATTTTCTCCACCTCGATACCGTTCACATCGCATATGGCCATAAGATAGGCTGTGGTCACCGCAGCAGACGAACTTAACCCTCCTATAGGAAGTTTTCCGCTGATGATCGCACTGAATCCTGTCTTGATCACAAAATCTCTCTTAAGAGACAGAACAGCGCCTCTGATGTAGTTTCCCCAGGCACCTGGAACCATATCCGGGATATTGTCCACATGGAAGTATTCTTCATCAGGAAAATCCATGCTCTGGATTCTGATGTATCCATCCTCATTGGGTGTATACACCAGGTTCACACTGGAATCCAGCGCAACTCCTGTAACGATCCCACCCTGGTGGTCCACATGGGCACCCAGGGGGCATATTCTCAGTGGAGAAACCACTGCTCGAATGTCTTCTCCTCCGTATTTTTCAATCAGTCTGTCTTTTAAATCCTGCATATTAAACCCCTTCTGAATCCTTAATCTCTGCTGAACAGGTCTCTGGTATAGACTTTGTCCACCACATCTCTGATTTCATCAGAGAGTCTGTTTGCCACGATGACATCGGAGATCTTCTTGAATTCATCGAAATCCTTGATGACTCTGGAATTATAGAAATCATCCGCATCCAGTGCCGGTTCAAATACAACCACTTCAATGCCCTTCGCTTTGATTCTCTTCATGACACCCTGTATAGCGGACTGACGGAAGTTGTCTGAGTCTGTCTTCATGGTCAGTCTGTAGATTCCTACGATTTTAGGGTTTCTCTTCACGATCATATCTGCCACATGGTCTTTTCTCGTTCTGTTGGCATCCACAATGGCAGACATGATGTTCTGCGGAACATCCGCATAGTTTGCCAGAAGCTGCTTGGTATCCTTAGGCAGGCAGTATCCGCCGTATCCGAAGGATGGATTGTTGTAGTGGCTTCCAATTCTTGGATCAAGACCAACCCCTTCGATGATCTGCTTGGTATTAAGCCCTCTTACTTCCGCATAGGAATCCAGTTCATTGAAATAAGCTACACGTAGAGCAAGATAGGTATTAGCGAACAGCTTGATGGCTTCCGCCTCTGTGGAACCTGTGAAGAGCATCGGAATATCTTCCTTGATGGCTCCCTGTGCAAGAAGCTCAGCAAAGATCTTTGCACGATCGGACTCTTCTCCTACTACGATTCTGGAAGGATACAGGTTGTCATATAAAGCTTTTCCTTCTCTCAGGAATTCTGGACTGAAGATGATGTTCTGTGTATCGAACTTCTCCTTCACAGACTCTGTATACCCTACAGGTACTGTGGACTTGATGACCATCACCGCGTCCGGATTGATGGACAGTACGCTGGCTATGACCGCTTCCACGGTTCTCGTGTTGAAGTAGTTTTTTTCCGGATCATAATTTGTGGGAGTAGAAATAATTACATACTCTGCATCCTTAAAAGCTTCAAAATTATCTGTGGTAGCTTTGAGATTCAGCTCCTTTGTAGCCAGATACTCTTCAATCTCCGGATCCGCAATGGGAGATTTTCTGTCGTTGATCATATCCACTTTCTCTTTGATGATATCCAGGGCGATGACCTCGTTATTCTGAGCTAATAATATGGCGTTGGATAACCCTACGTACCCAGTACCTGCAATTGTGATTTTCATATGATATTTCCTCCTCAAATTATATAAGTCTTATATTATATAAGACTTATCATTGCTATTTCTTTTATTTATCCTTCTACATTATAATACGTCAGATACCAATCCACAAACCTTTTCAGGCCTTCTTCTATTGTGGTCCCTGGTTTAAAACTGATTTCTTTTTCCAGATCCGATACATCGGCATAGGTTCTCAGTACATCTCCAGGCTGCATATCCATGAAGATCTTGTCCGCTTCCTTTCCTAACGCCGCTTCCAGAGCATTGATGAATCTCATGAGTGGAACCGGATTGTTGTTCCCGATGTTGTAGATCTTATAGGGAGCAAAGCTTGAACTCAAATCATCCTTGCTTTCATCCCAATCCTTATTGGCTTCTGGTACATGAACTATGAGCTTTCTGATTCCTTCTACGATATCATCGATATAGGTGAAGTCCCTTTCCATCTTCCCATGGTTGTAGACTTTGATGGATTTTCCTTCCAGAATATCTTTCGTAAAGGAAAAATAAGCCATATCCGGTCTTCCATAAGGACCGTACACGGTGAAGAATCGAAGTCCTGTTGTTGGTATACCGTAGAGATGACTGTAAGTATGCGCCATCAGTTCATTGGATTTCTTTGTGGCAGCGTAGAGGGATACAGGGTGGTCCACATTATGATTGGTGGAGAATGGGGCCACCTTATTGCCGCCATAAACGGAACTGGATGAAGCGTAAAGAAGATGCTTCACCGGATAATTTCTGCAGGCTTCAAGGATATTCATAAATCCTATGAGATTGGAGTCCACATAAGCATAGGGATTCTCGATGGAATATCTTACCCCTGCCTGTGCTGCGAGATTGATCACGTAGTCTGGTCTATGGGATTCAAATAAAGCATCCAGCTCCTTTTTGTCCTTCAGATCCATCTTATGGAAAGTGAAATTCTGGTACTGATTCAGGATCTCCAGTCTGGACTTCTTCAGTTCAGGATCATAATAATCGTTGAGATTATCAAGTCCTATGATCTCGTTGTCTTCCTGCAATAGTCTTTTTGAAAGGTGGAAACCGATGAATCCGGCTGCCCCTGTTACTAGTATTTTCAATGTTCTCCTCCATTACGTACACTCAATTGAGATGAGTGGTCTTTCATTTTTTTCTGCAAATCAGTTAACCTATTTATTGTCACTTGCCTTCTGCCTGCTTCTTCTCAAATCTCCAGGCATCTCTGACCATATCCTCTATGGTCTTCTCTGCAATCCAGCCAAGCTCTATTCTGGCTTTTGAGGCATCCGCATAATAGGATGATATATCCCCCTGTCGTCTTTCTCTGATCTCATAGGGTACATCCAGTTCATTGACTTCCATGAATGTATGGACCAGTTCAAGTACTGACGTTCCTCTTCCTGTTCCCAGGTTGTAGATCTCAACTCCCGGTTTCAGCTTTTCAACAGCCATAACATGTCCTTTAGCCAGGTCCACTACATGGATGTAGTCTCTCACACCAGTACCATCAACCGTATCGTAGTCATTTCCGAAAATACTGAGCTTCTCTCTTCTACCACTGGCCACCTGCGTAATGAATGGCATCAGATTATTCGGCGCTCCATTTGGTTCTTCTCCGATGAGCCCGCTCTCATGAGCCCCTACCGGATTGAAATACCTTAACAGTGTTACACCGAAGCTCTGATCTGCTTTTACGGTATCCATAAGAATCCGCTCACTCATGGCTTTCGTTTCTCCATATGGATTGGTGGTCGGCAGAAGTTTCATGGTCTCTTTGAACGGAACTGTATTGTCTCCATACACGGTGGCGGAAGAACTGAATACAAATCTGTTCACGTCGTATTTCAGACTCATCTTCGTAAGGATCATGGTACTCACAAGGTTATTGTAGTAATAGCTCAAGGGTTTTTCTAATGACTCCCCAACAGCTTTAAGACCAGCAAAATGAATCACTCCATCAAGTCTGTGACTTCTGAAGATCTTTTCCACTACCTGTTCCTCTGTTACATCCACTTCATAAAAGAGGACGTCTTTTCCTGTAATCCTTTTGACCATTTCAAGAGATTCCTTCCTGCTGTTGCACAGATTATCAGCAACAATAACTTCATGACCTGCCTCAAGCAGTTCAACACAGGTGTGAGAACCTATATAGCCCGCTCCACCAGTAACTAAAATTCGCATTATCTTTTCTCCCTATTGATTATTCATCAGGCTATCACAAAGTGCACTGTTGTGATAGCCTGATTGTGCTATTACTCTTTCTCTATGATACAGCAAAATGCAAAAAGCGGCATCCCTAAGTAATGAAATAGATATATTATGTTTTATTCATCTACGGATTATCCTATTTTGAGTAAGTCTATAGATTCATTGATATTATTACTATACTTTGGTGATGTATTTCAAATCTTATAAGGTGAAATGCGATCATAACTGTAACATCAGTTCTAACCGCATTTTTAAACTTATTTATTCTCTTCCTTGCTTACTCCTATTATCATTCAACTAATATTCCACGTTTTTTGATTCCATGATCTTGAGATAAACATGAAGACTGTCGATATGATGTCTGTACTTGAACCTGCGCCTGTCTATACTGGAACTGAAGGAATTCTTTGTGGATGAATCCTCCTTATGATAGATTCTGATCTTAGGATAATATACTGTCTTAAGATTTTCCTTCTTCATGAGATGGAACAGAATATCTTCTTCCAGATACATGAAGGTACCAGGGTGCAGTCCATCATGGCGCTCTATGAAAACTGGAGAAAAAACCAGTGCACTTCCATGCAGCTGAATATTCTCCTGCACTTCTTCCGGATTTCTCTTCCTGCTGGTTTTAGATTTCCCTCTTCTTCTGATCTTGTCCTTTACTGCATAGAGAAACTTGATCGCCCTGAACGCATACTCATCAGCATGGATATAGCTTGTCCATAGACAGATCCGATTGATGACTAACGCAATCTTTGCACCTTTTCGATCCATTCCCTTGACTGAAGCCGGGTTCTGGTGGCCCTGATCCACCAGAGAGATGATATCAGGTCCAAGAATCGCAAATGGAGATTCTTCATAGTATGCAAAAATTCCCTCAATGAAATCTTCCTGTTCGATCACGGTATCATTATTGATCATGGCAATGAAATCCGTATGAAGCACATTCTTCGCATACTGGAATCCGACATTGTTTCCTCGAGCGAACCCCATATTCTCCCGTTGCAGTAGAATATGAACATGCTCATTTCCCTCATATCGTTCAGCAAGAATCTTTCCTGATCCGTCAGGTGAACCATTGTCTACAACAACCAGATCTTTTTCCTCATAACGGATATGATTCAGAATGGATTCAATGCACTCAATAGTGTCTTCAACGGCCTGGTAATGTAATATTACAAAACTGAAATGTCTCATATCTCTTCTCCCCATCTTCACTGGTTACTTCCGTCTCTTCAGGATCTTACGCAGATCCATACTCTTAATATAGGCAATTCCATCTTTGGTATCCTTTTTATAAAGCAGAAGCATAAAGAGGAACAGGGCAAATCCTGCGCCCATATTCAGCAATATACTTCTGGTATAGATGGAAAAAGTCGCATAGGCGAAGATCAGCGCAAGCATAAAATAAAACTGCAGCAGGTTCTGCTTCACTGGATAGAATCTGTTTGAAATCACTGTCCTAAGCGTAAAGAAAATCACATAAGCAAGGGCAGTAGAGATTGCTGCCCCAATAGCGCCATACTCCGGCACCAGAATTGCATTCCCGATGATATTACTGACGCAGGATGTTCCAGCGATGAAGATATGCCATTTGGGTTTCTTCATAAAGTTGATTCCCATGACTGTAGTTTCAGAAATGGTATGAAGCATCGGCATGAAAATGAGATAAGGCATGATGTTTGCCGCTGCTCGATAGTCCGAGCCTAAAAAAGCGATGATGATATCTTTCCCTGCTATACTTCCGATACCTACAGTAAACATACCTAGAGAGATTACTCTCATCATGCGTGCGTAAAACTCCGTATCATCTGGTTTTTTCTGATAATGCTCATAACAGACCGGTGTCCAGAAATTATTGAATGTGATCTGGAATACATGAACCAGCGCTACAATCTTAAACGCAGCAGAATATAATCCCAGCTCATCCAGTGTACTCCAGCTTCTGATTGCAATTTTATCAAAGGATTCAAATAGCCAGGTTATAAGAGAGGTGACCATGAAAGGCATACCAAAACGAAGAATTCTTCTTCGGCTATATGTTTCGGCCAACGGTTCACCCGTTTTCACGAACCAGAACCTCTTCTCCTTGAATACAGCAATTGCGAAAATTGCAAGAAGACTGATTACTGTGGAATAGATGATGATCTCATAGCTGGGTCCCAATAAATAGTAGAATCCAAGAAGTGAAACAAAACTGATGACCTTCAACAGCACTTCAAGAAAAGAATAGAGTGCTCCCTTCTGCTGCATTCTGATGACCAGACGAGAAAACCGGTCTCCCAGCTGCGCAGTGATTCCTATGACAAGCATTACTACTGCCATGGGGTTCTTCTCATCGAAAAGAAGTTCAGAAATACGCACTCTGAAGATCAGTAAAACCGCTGCCGTTATCAGAACAGAAATGACCGGTGTCTTCATGGTACGATAAAGAAGTCTGCCCCGCTGTTCTTCCTTCACTTCATAGAAGTAACGAATGAACGCCTGATCAGAGCCGAACATGATGAAAATCATTATGATATTGACTGCCAAGGTGAACATGGATGCCCGTCCGAAGTCTTCTGTAGCAAGAAGCCTTGTCGTGACCATGGTTGTCCCAAAGCCTATGATTAAACCTAGCCAGTTCCCATAGGAGAAGGCTAAAAACTTTTTAAATAAACTGTCTTTCAATTTTCTGCCTCTATTCTTTATAAACTTGAATCACTTTGCACATAAACATAATCTAATGAAGGATGCGATTTTTCAGCTGAAAAAGGAACGTATTCTTCATGAAATATCGCACTTCCTTATGTCCAGCCATTGCTTCTGCAAGAAGCTTCACTCCTTTGAGTTTCTTTCCTGATGCAATGGATTCTTTCCCTGAAATGAATTTTTTCTGTGCCTTATAAAACTGCTTCTTTTCATTTTCATCGTAATATCCATTCTTCATCAGGAACTTCTCCAGAGCTTCTCTCGTATGTTCTTTCTGAGTGTCCTTCCTGAATAGATTCTGCTGATATCGAACAATAAGATACAGTTTGAAAAGATCCTTATGAGAGACGCTTTTCTCTCGAACACGGTACTGAATCAGTTTTTCATTCATGACTCCGATTTTAAAGCCTTTCTTGACAGCCCTCAACCAGAGATCATAATCAACTGACATAGGGAAATCACGATAGCCCCCTGCCGACTCGACCAGTTTTCTTCGATAAAGGACACTAGGATGAATGATGAAGTTCACGTGTTGTATGAGTTTTGCCGCTTTCTCTGGTATTTCAGGCAGATTACGCGTTACATCTGCAGTGACTTCACTATCTTCATTGATGATGGTACGTTCTCCCGCAACCATATCCAGCTGATGCTTCTTTAGAAATGCCATCTGCCTCTCGATTCGGTCTGGAAGAGAAACATCATCCGCATCCATTTTGACTATGAAGTCCCCCTTCGCTTCAGCCAGGGAACGGTTCTGACTGGCAGATATACCTATATTCTTTTCATTGACGATGATGCGAACACGACCGTCCTTTTCCGTGTAGTTTTCCAGAAATACCAGAAGCTCTTCATCTGCCGGGTTATCATAGACAATAATGAACTCCAGATTTTCATAGGTCTGAAGCAGTATTGAATCAATGGCTTCCATAATCCATCGCTTTTCTTCGTTATAGACATTCATTGTGACGGAAACTAAATTATTCATATTTCACCTTCTATACGCGCTGTAGTTTAATTCTGATGATTTCGAATGAAATGACCGATCCTGACTTTCCACCCAGCTTACGATGATCATGGAAACAAAGATACTCACCGCGGGAGACACCAGCACATGTCCGGTTATCAGTGCGAAGGCCAGCATATACATCACCGACAGAAGAAGAACAAGAATTTCAGGACTTCCTATGACTTTTCGCCAATGCTTAAAAGCCCTTGTCAGTTCATTCAGAATAATGTATCCCATGGGTAACAGAATAATGAGCATGCCCAGGAATCCATGTCTGTAAAACAATGCCAGAAAGTCTATTTCAATCTGTGTCGATAGATCAATCTTTCCTGTTTCCCTGAAATATCCGATGCCAAGCATCTTCGCCGCTGCGCTCTGATCCATATAATGGATATGAACGGGCAGCGCCTTATCCAATCGATTGCTTAACAACCAGTTTGCAACACGATAGGTGGAACTTTCAGTGACTTCTTCCATCTCTTCATTTTCAGCATCCGTGAAATCATCCTTATCTATGACTTCTTCAATAGGATCTTCTACCACAACAGGTGGTGTCTCTTCCGTGCTTTGTTCAAATTTGAACTGCAGGACATTGAAGCTTTCTCCAATAGGTGTAAATTTCATGCTGACAAGCATCAATGCAACTAAGATCAGAGAAGTCGTGGATACTCCAATCTGAAAGACTTTTTTCTGGGAAAGAAATTTTATGCCATGATAGACTCCATAAATAAAGAAGAAAACCAGTGTACTGAAATAGATGGCTTTCGTCCCTATGTGCGTAGTGGAGAATACAATGAGAAAGAAATAGAACAGGATGAAAAGCCTCTTAGTGAGACTTCTGCTGTCTATAAACTGTGTCACAGTAACATGAAATCCTAGTGGAATCAGAAGTGACAGGATTGCCGTCAGATCATTTCCCGCAAAAAACCACCCCTTGTTTCCTGAAACTCTCGTACTATAAGCTGAAAAACCTGTTCCCGAAATAAATCCAAGGAAAATGATGAACATATAGATGAAAAGAACCTTAGAAAGTAGTTCTTTTCTGATGATGATTCTGCCTTCCTTGTACATCTGATAGAAATAGACAAGGGTCAGAGGGAAATATACGATTTTGAATAATTGCTTAATATTAGTGAATATAGTCCCGTTATCAGGTGTAATAATAATCAGACCTAAAAAAGAGATACAATAAAGGGCAAGAATGACGACATAAAAAACCGCCGCTTTTCTCTTCTTCCAATGTGGAGTGATGATAAGATCCCACATAATAAGACAGAGAAACAGGCTTCGTGCAACTACACCCACTGTTACACTCATCTTGAAATATATGATACCAAGTGATGTCAGAATATCAACCAAAGGCTGTAATAAGACGAACCATATGATAAACTGATTTCTTCTGGAGTTTTTCTGTATTTCTATTTGATTGTTCATAATGCTACACCTCTTCTTTTTGTCAATACGAGTCTATCTTCTCCTTCAACTTCTGGTTGAAGTTTGTGGAATTGCTGATGAATTCCTTCGGTTTAAAGCCGGGCACTTTTTCCATTACTTCATCCAGAGATTCGTTATCATGAAGCTCGAGTATGTAGCCATTCTGAGACAATGTACTGACAATTTCCAGCTGATGATCATCAAGATGCTCACTGTACTTCTTTAACCTTGCACAGGCAATGACGGTTTTCCTCTTCTTCAGTCCTCCAATGATGGAACCTGTCCCTCCATGGGTTATGATGATTCTTGCTTTCTCCGTAAGACTTTGCATTTCATCCATATCAATAAAGCCCCGGATTTCCATTTTACTGCTCTCGTAGGATGTATGTCCTGCCTGAACAATAATTTCTTCCTCAATCATGGATTTTTCGATGAGATCAAGTAGTCTTGTAAATGGCTGTATCTGTGTTCCTAATGTAACCAAAATCAATAAATCCACCCCCAACATTCCGCTTTCGGATAGAGTTCCTTCATGGATTCCCACTGCACTACAAACGTTGAAGCAATGGGGTAAACCATACGCCCGGAAAGGTTTCTTGAATGCTGCTTGGAAAAACTTTCAATAAAGATTATTTTTTTTCTGAAAAGCCATGCGATGTAGCATAGCGGAACCGCTGTATGCGTTCCTGTTGTAACAATGACATCCGGATTAAAGCGAAGAAAATACCACAGCGATTTGATGATGTTCCATGAAAATATGAATAAATAGGATAATAGGTGCTCACGTGTTCCGTGAACCAGATACCGAGTATCATATTTACCACTTAAACTTCCAGTGGAACCATTTTTTTCTGTAATTAGTATTGATTTATAGTGATTAAAAGATGGCGCCAACTGGAGGAGTTGTGCAAGATGGCCTCCTGCGCTGGCTACAAAAATAACTTTCTTCAATGAGATTCCTTCTTCCATTATTCATTATAGTTTAAAGCATCAATTCCTGTATTTCTTTTCGTACCTCTGAATTGTACTCTTTCAACTGCTGATATTCTTTTGTTTTTTTTGCTGCTTCAATCAGAGCCTTCTCAAGATCATCCACCCCGGATATCATCACATTGAACTTCTCCATCTGCCGGGTGGTAAAGATCTCAAGTCCAAGTATTTTTGCTTCTAGAAGTACAAGCCCTTGGCCTTCATAGCGTGGAGTGAATGCAAATCCATCCATGCGATCCATAATTGCATAGGGGTTCTTCTGATTGCCCCAGAATACAACGGAATCTGCTAACCCCAGCCTTTCTGCTTGTGCCTCAAGCTTATCCTTTTCCTCTCCATCTCCTATTAAATGAAGAACCATGTCCTTTCTGTGTTTCAATACACTGCTGAAAAGCTCCAGAAGGAGATCAAACCCTTTGCTGTGCACCATTCTTCCCATGGTAACCAGATGATACTTACTCGCATCCAGATTCATTTTCACTTGTTCTTCTTTCATTCGGAGAATTTTCTCTGCATCTACAAGATTCGGAAGGATTCGTGTTGGAATCTTATCTCCCAAGAGTCTCTTGAAGCTTTTTTCTGCTCCAGGTGAAACTACTACTGCCTGATCAAAACGAGCATACTTGCCTTTCATCATTCTCCACAGTATTCTGAACTTTTTATTGTACTTTATTCTTGTATCATAATCGCTGTGAACCCAGATAACGTGCTTTTCTGCATTGCAGCTTAGGGAACCATGGGCAGTATCGAAGGCATATCCATTGTAATCAATGACCAGATCATACTTTTCCTTATCAAACCTGCGTTTATTCATTGCGTGCGCAAAAGAAAACGGAATAAACTTAAATAAGGAGGAATATCTTCTCATCTTTCTGATACTGATATTGTTCCATCCTGAATGTGGTTCGATCATCTCACCTAAGAACAGGTCTATCTGCACTTCTTTGTGACTGAGCTCATCCAGTAATGAAATAAGTGAATTCTGAATGCCTCCGATTTTAAGATCTGTTTGAAAAACAGCTATTCGTTTCATCTCTATACCTTATCTTTCATCTATACAAAGTAGAATTTTTTTCTTTTTGTGGAATCATCTTCAGAACACATTATCCCATATGAGTACATCATTTCAAGACAATGCTTCTATTCATCGTGCTGCCGGTATCCACTTGAATACACTATAACTTGACTATTATGTATGGGTAGTGATTCAAAATCAAATTATAACATGATGATCATCAATAAAAGAGACAATACGATGACGTGATTTACTGCAATTCATACTCCTGATCCATTCTAAATAACAACATTCAGATCAGATCCTGATTTTTAAATGGTTAGTTCAGTAATTCATATCTTCTAATATTACTCTAACAGTCCAATTGACTTCTCATAATATTATACAGACAATTTCTGATAAAACAATAAATAATCAGAGTGTACTAAACTGAATAGTGAAGCTTCATGAAAAAAGGTCCTGTATTTGAATGCTTCTCCTTTAGAATCAGCTACAAGAAACAGAAGTCCTTGTCATATTTATTGTCAATACAGTTCCTTTCGTTTATAAGAAAGAACCGAAACAAATACTCCTATCTGATTTGTTTCGGTTCTCCTGTTTCATATCAGGAATTGCCCTGGATTGAATGAGCAAACTAATTAATCACTTCGTAGTGCGATTCAGATTCATTGGGATTATTTCCTGATAAACACGGAGTATAAACTACTATGCTCTTACTTATTATGATCAGAGATTTCTGAAAGAAATCTTTCCAGAGCATTTTCCCAGGTAGGAAGCTTTGATAGTCCGCTTCTCTGAAGATTTTCCTTGCTCAATCTGCTGTTCAGAGGCCTTTTCGCCTTTGTTTTGTACGCACTGCTGGGTACAGGCTCCACTTTAATATCCTTCATATCTGACAGTTCAAAAATCGTTTTTGCAAACTCATACCAGCTGCAGTACCCTTCATTGGTTGCATGATATATACCATAAACCCTGGAATCCAACAGACTCATCAGAAACTCTGCCACATCTTTTGTATAGGTTGGTGATCCAACCTGGTCATTAACCACCTGAAGCACTTTCCTGGTTTTTCCCACTTGAAGCATGGTTTTCACAAAATTCTTTCCATGAATACCGAATACCCAGGAAATTCGAACTATGAAATATTTATCAAGGAGGTTTTCTACGAAGGCCTCTCCCTCCGCTTTGGTTTTTCCATATACATTCTGAGGATTTCTGATGTCATTAACTTCAAAGGGCTTTTCACCTGACCCATCAAAAACATAGTCCGTACTGATGTAGATCATAGGAATGTCAAGCTCTTTACATGCCATAGCCACATGCTTTGTACCCAATGCATTCACTTCATGACATCGCTTCTCATCCTCTTCCGCATCATCTACAGCTGTGTAGGCTGCACAATGAATCACCGCATCCGGTGCCAGTTCTCTGAGCGTATTCAGTGTTTTTTCTTCCTCGGTGATATCCAGAAGTTCTCGGGTCAGACCAAGAGCCTGATGATCATGACGAAGTAGTGATCTCATCACATCATAGCCCAGCTGTCCTTCTGATCCAGTTACTACTACTTTCATCATCAAACCTCTCCATAAATGAAATTAACGTCAGAATCTGATAATAAGGGTGCATGAATGTCCTTTTCAGAAAGAACAGGCTTACTGTCGCCCCACTCTACCTGAAGTTCTGAGTCGCTGTATAGAATGCTTCTATCGTGCTCTTTGCTGTAAAGCTCATCCACCTTATATTGGACCTCCACGTCTTCTGTTAATGTGAGAAATCCATGCGCAAATCCCTTCGGAATCCATAACGCTCTCTTGTTATCTGCTGAAAGCTCCACTGCAACCCATTTCTTGTATGTAGGGCTACCTCTTCTTAAATCAACAGCCACATCCAGTATCTTGCCTCTCGTGCATCGCATCAGTTTGGACTGAGCTTTGGGCTGGTTCTGAAAGTGAAGACCTCGCAGCGTTCCTTTTGCTTTAGAATATGAGTGATTGTCCTGTACAAATTCCACCGTGATTCCTGCTTTGTGGAATACATCCTTATTATAGGTTTCCATGAAAAAACCACGATGATCCCCGAAAACTGCAAACTCAATGATTTTCACATCTTCTATTTCTGTATCTAATACTTTCATCTCAGTACCTCAATAGAGATATTAATACTTATCTCCATATAACCTTTCATAATCTTTCTGATATTCTCCACTTAGAATATTTTCCCACCAGTACTTGTGATCAAGATACCACTTTATGGTTATTTTAATTCCCTCCTCAAATGTGGTGTGCGGTTCCCACGATAATTCCCTTGAAATCTTTGCAGGATCTATAGCATATCTCATGTCGTGGCCTGCACGGTCTTTGACAAATTCAATGAGGGATTCCGGTTTGTCTAGCTCTTTGAGAATAGTCTTCACCACTTCAAGATTTGTCTTTTCATTGTGTCCACCAATATTGTAGACTTCTCCGACTTTTCCTTTACGAATGATCAGGTCAATGGCTTCACAATGATCTTCCACATAAAGCCAGTCGCGTACATTCTCTCCCGTACCATATACCGGAAGTTTCTCATCACGCAGGGCTTTGGAAATAATCAGTGGAATCAGTTTCTCTGGGAAGTGATACGGACCATAATTATTGGAGCATCGTGATATGGTCACTGGCAATCCATAAGTTCTATGGTAGGCCTGCACGAGAAGGTCAGCAGCTGCTTTCGATGCGGAATAAGGCGAAGATGTATGAATTGGAGTTTCTTCTGTAAAGAACAGATCCGGACGATCCAGAGGCAGGTCTCCATAAACTTCATCAGTGGACACCTGATGGTATCTCTTGACATCATATTTTCTAGATGCATCCATCAGTACCTGAGTACCTAATATATTGGTTTTGAGAAAAACATCAGGATTCAGAATGGATCTATCCACATGAGATTCAGCCGCAAAATTCACCACAACATCAAATTTCTCTTCGCGGAACAGTTTATCCACCAGTTCCATGTCCGTGATGTCTCCCTTCACAAATCTGAATCGCTCCACTTCAAGTGCTTTTTGCAAAGTAGAAAGACTTCCAGCGTAAGTCAGTGCGTCTAGACAAACCACTTCATCATTCTGATGATTTTCTAAAACATGATATATAAAGTTACTTCCTATAAAACCGGCACCACCGGTAACTAAAATTTTCATCTTCTCCTCCAATATCAATACTGTATTTCATTATTTGCAACCTTCTGAAGGTGAAGACCGTATGGAGATTTTCCATACTTTTTCGCTGCCTCCAGTAGTATATCCCGATCAATCCATCCATATCTATATGCGATTTCTTCCAGTGCAGATATCTTGATACCCTGTCTCTTTTCCACCATCTTCACGAACTCTGCCGCTTCTACAAGTGAATCCATGGTTCCAGTATCAAGCCATGCAAAGCCTCGGCCTAATAGTTTAACATCCAGGTCTCCTTGTTCAAGGTAGATGCGGTTGAGGTCTGTAATCTCAAGTTCTCCCCGTTTGCTCGGTTTAAGTTCTTCAGCGTATTTTATGACTCTATTGTCATAAATGTAAAGACCGGTAATGGCATAATTCGATTTTGGGTTTTCAGGTTTTTCTTCTACGGAAAGCACTCTCCCATTCCCATCAAACTCCACAACCCCGAATCTTTCAGGATCTTCCACATGATATCCGAAAACAGTGGCTTTCCCTCTGTTGTTCACTGCATCTTTCAGAATAGAACTGAAATTATTCCCATAGAAAATATTATCCCCGAGAATCAGAGTACAATCATCATCACCAATGAATTCCTTTCCGATGATAAAGGCTTGTGCAAGACCATCCGGCGAGGGCTGTTCAGCATAGGAGAGATTTATTCCAAATTGTGTACCGTCTCCTAAAAGCTTCCTGAAATTCGGAAGATCCTCAGGCGTTGAAATGATCAGGATATCCTTAATCCCTGCAAGCATAAGCGTTGACATGGGATAATAAATCATCGGTTTGTCATAAATGGGCAATAACTGCTTACTTGTAACTAATGTCAGTGGGTAAAGCCTTGTACCGGAACCTCCGGCTAAAATAATTCCTTTCATTGTGACCCCCTATAGAATATTAAATCTGGTATTCTGAAATATTTAAAATGGAAGTAGAATCCATCTTCCAGCAACCCTTTTTTTCAATTATCTCAATGATTCTTTTTACTGTTAATGTTTCCTCTACTCATCATTCTACCATAAAACACAGAAATCTAAGATTACATTTCTTTCTGCTTTTGATTTCCCGTCATAAGTGATGAAGCCTGAAATTTCTCTTCTCAACCGACTTCAAGATTACACCTCTATCGATTACTATATGCGATTCCTTTGCAAATAAAAAGAGAGCCACACTCTCAAAAAGAGAATCAGTCAGGCTCCTCATATGGAGACAATATTCAGTTCTGATTATCCGAGACAAAAATGAATAGTCGATCTCCCTCAATTAATCATTTCCCCTGAAGTCTCAGAATTGTCATGAGCATGATGCGAATATCCAACCACAAACTCTGATTCTCCATATAGTAAGATTCAAATGCCACTTTCATATCCTGATCCGTTATCTGGCGGTCCTTCACCTGAGCCCATCCAGTAAGCCCAGGCTTTAACTGATCAATCCCAAGTTCTTTTCTTTTTTCCAGAATCCATCCTTCTGCAAGGATTAGCGGTCTTGGGCCGACAAAAGACATTTCACCTTTCAGAATATTTAGAAGCTGTGGTAATTCATCAATGCTTGTTTTTCTTATCAATCTTCCGATTTTTGTTGTGTGCTCTTTTGCATCTATGTCCTTTGCAGGCACAACAGGCGCATCCGTACTCATACTTCTGAATTTGTAAATCATAAATGGACTACTGTGCAGCCCCAGCCGTTCCTGTTTGAAAATAACAGGTCCTTTATCGGTGCAGTATATCAGAACTGCTACGATCAGGAAAACCGGAGATAGAATCAGCAGTAAAATCACGGACATAACAACATCAACAAGTCTTTTAATTTTTCTGTAATTATTTTTTGACATAGTACCTATCCTCATCAAAGTGAAAACTTCATTTTATTTTTTTGTGGCAACGACTCATTATATCGAAGAAATCAAATAAATTCATTAAATAAAACTGTATAATACTTTAAATCATCTGAAGAATCTTAATAGGTTATTCCTGTAAAATAATACACTTATAGAACTAATATACGTCACAGATGTGAATATCTTTTAAAGGAATGGCTTAACCCATAAATTAAAACTATTTTAAGCAGATTCTGCTCTTGTGCATCTCTTCTACCTTTTTACACTATTTCCCAGCTTACTTCATAAACCCCTGAGTAACAGGTTAAAACATAATCCATGAACTTCTTCTCAACATTCTAGTCTTTTTCATTATAAACCCGAATAGAGAAATAGTCATCCTAATATATCTTGTTAGACAGGTTACTCTATTCTACCTTGAGTCAATATGCATATTCCAACTAAGTTATCGTTTCATTCTAAGCCTTGTATTATGAACCTAATCATATCATCAATGGATGACGTAGATTTATGAATCTGATGCAAAAATAAAAGCCGATACAAACAAGTTTCATTGATTATATCGACTCTATTTTCTGCAGGAAATCAGGTTAATACCAGCATATTAATTTTTCAATGTCCGAATTTATCAGAGTTCGAATGATTCATCCTCAATCTAACAGTATGAGTCAAAGAGCAGCAATATTTACTATTTCATAAATGATGGAACCACAAATTTCAGTTCTTCATTGACACCCATAAGGTCAAACTGTTTTTTTATTGTGCTTGCTTGCTTATATGCCCATGCAGGGTCAGTAGCATACTGATGAACCATATTTCTGCTTAAATTGAACCTCATCTTGTACAAAGTGTTCTGACCGGCTTTCACTATATAGTTGTCTGCGATCCATTTGATGCCACCGGCGATGGCTTCTTCTGGACTGAACCATTTCAGCGTATATGCTCTTTGTGCACCCCATAGATTCGCATTACTGTCGTATGCACCGATGCCGAACATATTATAGACCAGTTTATCTTTGTCTTCTTCCGGAACAGGTGTCTGCTCGGAATTGATGTCTCCGAACTTCGCATAGATGACTTCCACCTTCTGACCGTTGGCCAATACTGAAGTTCCATTTCCTGTTTCAAGCAGCGTATGGGCTACAAGGTAGTAGGGATTTACTTTATGCTCAATGGCAGCAGCCAGGAATATCTCTCCTGTACCATCCAGTATGCCTTTCCCTGCGAGCATCTGATCCAGAATCTCCACAGTCACCGTAAACATGGATGGATCATAACCCAGGTCCAGGAACATGTATTTGTACGTATCGTGGTAGATAAAGTTAGAAGAATCCATGTTCTTCTTGAGATCCAACCATACAGCCAATCCGCTCCTACCTACTTTCAATGCGTTCTGATACTCTAGATCCACATAATCATTCAAAGTCTTACCATAGGCTTCAAAAGTGTAGCTGCCTGAGTTTGCCCCCTTCAGCATCACTGATGCGTACTCAGTTGAATTGTCATGTCCGACTACCTCAACTTTAACGGTATTGACGGGTTTATTAAGCAAAGCCTTCTGAAGCGTGAATGCATATCCACCATTTGTGATGTTCTCATACCCAGGATATGTACCAGCATCTGCCGTCAGTCCATACTCTGCCTGTCCTTTAAGAACTCCGTTCACATAGTAGTTCACAGCTTTTACCCCTTGAGGACTCAGAGCGATTCCAGTTACCTTTACATCTGTATCCGGAATCAGCTGCCCATCTGTAAACCCATCAATCTTCACAACAGAAGGTGCTTTTGTCATGGAGAAGGTATGCGTCTTTATGATTTTAGTATAATCATTTCCTGTGGCTGAAATAGTGATTTTATGGCTTCCATGGGAAATCACATCTCGACTGATGTTCGCTTCAAACCCCATATTACTAAGGTCGGGATATCCTTTATATTGCGTTTCAAGATCAGGACGGTCCTTTCTTGTCACTGCAATGACTTTATCATCCAGCATGACACTGAAATCCTGGACTCCGCTATAAGAAAGCACAATTCCACTGACGAGAACATCTTCATTCTCATAAGTCGCTTTAAGTTCGGAGACTTCCAGTACAAGCGGTAAAGGATCTGCGACGACATCTCTAACAAATGCAAGATACCAGGCGGCAAGATAACCTGTTTTACCGTTATACTCCGCATATGCCCAGTCGTTACTGTCAATACTGAACACTTTGACTTCTTCTCCTCTTGGTATGCTTCCAATGATGGAAGAGGAAATAGAAGGCGCACTTCTGAAATTCAGCGATGCGGCATCAACCTTATATATACTGTAACTTATTCCAGGTTCTGGTTGTGGTTCCGGATCTGGTTCGGGAATGATAACAGGCTTTTCATACAGTCTGACTTCGATGGCCTCTAATCTTTTTTCCTGACCAACTGTGCCTGATACAGCGCCATCTCTTGACCATGAAGACCATCCTATACCCTGAATATGGGTACGGTACTCTATACCATAGGTGTTTGAGATCTCACCCTCTAGCCTGACCTTTACTGCCTCCACACGTTTTCTGAGACCTGTAGTGCCACTAAGCGAATTGTCCCTGACTTCTTTCATCCATCCAAAGGACTGAACATGTGAAGAATAAACCACTGATCCGCTTGGAAGCGAATCTGAAAGCCTGATCTTAAGTGCTTCCATTCTTAACGCTTCTCCTTCTGTTCCACTCATGGCACCATCAGAGACTGCATCAAGCCATCCATATCTTTCAACATGAGAGGTATACACCACATTCCCTTCCGTTGTTCTTTCCATAAACGGAGTGTCTGTCAATCCACCGATGGAAGCACCTTTCGATACCAGTTTAACCTCAATGGCTTCCACTCTATAGGCATAACCGGCTGAACCTGATGCATGGCCGTTTTTCGCCCAATCCAGCCAACCGAACTTCTCCACATGAGTACGATAATATACATCATACTTATATGCATCTGAGCCTGTCAGTTCAATCTTAATAGCTTCCATTCTGAGTTTTCGCCCTTCCGTTCCAGCAAGCTCATGATCCGTTACATAGTCCTGCCAGCCGATACTCTGAACATGGGCAGTGTATCTCAACTGCAGATTGTCATTTCCTTCAACGGAAAGTTTCATGGCTTCCATCCGTAAGGCAGATTCTGTAGTTCCACTGGTCTCTCCATCCTGCACGGGTGAGGTCCATCCCAGCTTTTCTACGTGGCTTTCATAGCTGATTGTCGGTAAGGTTGCAGCACTCACATTGAAACTACTTCCTGAAAATACTATTACAAATAAAATTGCACTCAATATCAACACTCTAATTCTCTTTGTCATTTAGTCCCCCTAATCAATAACATAATCTCTACCATCCTAAAAATTAATCGTTCAAAAGTTCATTTAAATTAGGACTTATCTATACGAGTCCTAATTTATATACAATATTATCATAATTGCAGTTAAAACTAAACGGCTTACATCCAAGTCTTGGAAATTCACATATTTAGTTGGCTGAACGATCAAAACACAATAAACATATAATCATATTTTATGTAAAATCATTTGAAAAGGAGGTTGCTTATTTAATCTATATATTGAAAATATAAAATCCCTGGTAGCAGAATGAACTGCTGCCAGGGACTTTACCGTTTAAATTTATTTGCTTATAAATGGTCTGACAGTGCTACCAGGAGCAGGGGCACCCTTAGGTAGAACTAAGATTTTTATTGCTTCTAATCTCTTAGCTAAACCAGCAGTTCCTGCCTCTTCACCATTCTTAGCCCAATCAAGCCATCCATAGGTCTGAGCGTGAACCTGATAGTATACATCATAGAGCGCTGCATCTTCACCAGTCAGCTCTATAACTATTGCTTCAAGTCTCTTTGCTTCACCAGTAGTTCCGCTTTGTTCACCGTCAGCCACAAAATCAAGCCATCCATAAGTCTGCACATGAGTTTTGTATCTGACACCAAGCTTTTCATTACCAACAATATTGATATTGATTGCTTCAAGTCTCTTTGCTTCACCAGTGGTTCCACTTTCCTCGCCATCACTGACATATTCCTGCCATCCATAAGTCTGTACATGAGTTCTGTACTCAATTGACTGTTCCAGGACAACTGGCTCTGCCTTTGTTATTGTAACAGTCTTGGTTGTTTCATGACCAGCTCCATCAACGAGCAGGAACTCGAATGTGTTCTCGCCATCAACCAGTGTTACGTCATAATCAAACACCTTTTCTGTCTGTCCACTGATGACCAGGTCAGCTTCATACTTGAAGATCTGGCTGTCAGCTTCAAACAGTGTCAGGTATCCAAGGTTATCAGACATGGTCAGTCTGATGGTCGCCTCTGAAGAATTGGACTCTCTGTCTAAAACTTCTGCTTCAAGTACTGGAGCAGTCGTATCTACGTAGAATCTTCTTGCAAGACTTCCTTCAGCGCCATTTTCTGAAATCGCCTGAATGGTCATTTCCTGATATCCATCTTCAAGTTCAACATCTGCTGTATACTTGAATGCTGGCCCTTCGTATAATACGGAAGAATCATCAGGATGTAATACTGTTGCATTTTCCATGAATTCCAGTGTAGCTTCAACAGTTCCGTTGATCAGCACTTTTTCAAGGAAATTCACGTTTGTAACATATCCTTCAACATGTACTGTGCTTTCTGTGTACATTTCGAGAAGAGCAGGTTCCAGAATATAGATATATGGCTCTTCATCAAACGGAACATTCACTGAATAGCTTGCCATATTAAGAAGTGCGTCAGCCGCTACAACTTCGATTGTAGTAACATCAGGAGCTTCTTCTGGAAGTGTATAGGTATATGTATCTACTCCATCTTCAGCGTAGATGATTTCTTCGCCGATCATAAATGCATAGAGCCCTGAAGCCTCATCTGTTGCTTTGAATGTAAGGGTTCTTGTAGCTTCATCATAAGCTAAGAATTCAACAACTGGTGCGGTAAGGTCAACCGTTACAGGCATCTGATAAGTCTGGTATTCACGATCTCCCTGAATCTTTGCAGTGATTTCATAGAAATACTGACCTTCTTCAACCACTTCACCCTTGACAGTACCATCCCATAATCCATCTAGAATGATGGAATAAGGATTGTATCTTCCGCCATCAGTAAAGTCTTTTCTTTCGAACTGACTAGTATAGATGTTTCTGAGTACAGTACCTTCTGCATCAGTGACTCTGTAATTCACTTCTTCCGCATTTCTCATAAATGAAAGAATCGGGAAGGTGTGGTCTGTTCCTTCTGCAGCTCCGATTTCTGTACCAGGATTGATGAAGATTTCCTCTGACTCGTTAAAGTAGATTCCATCGTTATAAATCAAACCGAATCCTGAGAAACTAAAGTAGGAAGGTCCGAATGCGCTGCTTGTTGCTAGTCCATCTATGATGGCTGGTTCTGCCCAGTCTCCATAGAATCCAACGAATGGAACACTTACGGTAGGATTATTGTCGGCTGGGTCTACCAGTCTGACAAAACCTTCTACAAACATGTTTCTTGCAATAGAATCCGCTGAGAAGTCAACAGCAACTGTAAAGGAAGCAGTTCCATTTGCAGGAACAACCACTTCTTCAGGTGCATTTACAACTGCGTTTACATAGTCTGAATCCAGACCAGTTACAGGAATGCCGCCATAGCTTGCTACATAGTCCTTAAGAACTGTAGTATCAAGTGCATAAGTAAGTTCCACATCACTGTAGTTTCTTGCGGTGAATTTCATGGAGAAAGTCTTTGCGTCAAAGTCTCTCAGTTCAACCTTTGCTTCGCCTGTTACTGCGCTTTCCAGTGTGACTGGTGTTGTAACAGCTCCGAACAGATTCATAAGGCCTGAACCCTGTGATCTTGGAGACATTTCAACTTCATAGCTGTCATATACTGGTGTAGCTGTATTCATAAGAAGCTTTTTCACCATTTCGGATTTTTCCTTTGGTGAAAGGTTCGGGAACACTTCATCCACATATTCCATGACCAGCGCTGATCCACCAGCAACATGAGGTGCTGCCATGGATGTTCCACTCATGACACCATAGGAGTCATTGTTCATCGTGGAGAAGATCTGTCCGCCAGGAGCGGTGATTTCAGGTTTCAGTTCCAGTGTAGGTGTTGTTCCCCATGAAGAGAAATCAGACATCTGACCGGCTGCAGGATTGGCTACCTGTATGGTTCCTGTTTCGAAAGTCACAAGTTTTGTTTCCAGATTCATCATTTCCACACCAGCGGTGTTTCCGATGAATACTGCAGGAATGGTCAGACCTGCTGGATACTGCATGTTGATCAGATCATTTCCGCTGTTGTTGAATACGATGACGGCGATTGCGCCAGCATTCTTGGCATTGGTGATCTTCTCAGTAAATGCATAGGATCCTCTACTGATTAAAGCAACCTTGCCGGAAACTTCAGTCAGCTCTTCTGGTGTTCCAAGTCCGCCATAAACATATTCCAGATCTGCTGGAAGTGTTGCAGGGTCTGTAGGTCCTGCAAGTGTCATGGCCGCTTTCATTTCTACACCATCAACCATATAGGTGAGGTATCTAGCCTGCTGATTTGTATTTTCAACGGAAGCTACCTGCAGCGTTGGAGCGTTTAGTCCAGGTGCGCCTACAACACCCACATCAGGGTTTGCTGCCCATGGATAAGGTCCGTATGTTGTAGTATTTCCATAGTTGATTTTTCCGGAGTTACCTGCAGATACTGCAGCAACGATTCCATTGTCCACTGCGTTCTGAAGCGCAACGTTCTCAGCGGAATCCGCAACATAGAAACTTGCAGTTGATCCTAAACTCATGTTGATGACATCTGCACCAAGCTTGATGGATTCATCAATCGCCACAAGATAGATATCTGAGAAAGTGGTAGCATAGATCGGATCGTTGGAGAACACCTTCATAGCCAGAAGCTGTGACATCGGTGCGATACCTCTGATTCCGCCATTTTCCACATCACCGTTTGCACCAGCAGTTCCTGCTACGTGCATACCATGCATGGATGGGTCTGGTCCCTTGTCTATAACTTCATTATTAAGATCATAATAGTTATAGCCATAAGGTACTTTATTCGTGAAGTATTTACCTTTCAGTGCCAGTGCATTCACTTCAGATTCAGTAAGTGCAACTTCAGTTCCTGCTGGAAGAACCATATCTTTATGTGTGTAGTCAATCCCTGTATCAAGGATTGCCACAACCTGTTCTTCACCTTCAAATTCGAGCTGCCAAGCCTGTGATGCGGTTACCATGTCTCCACTTGTAACCATATCGATGGTTGTTTCTGGCTTCTCATATTCGTTTGCCAGATAAATCTTCTTTACGTTAGGAATTCTTTCAATGATTTCAATTTCGCTGAACTTTACAATTCCGCTGAATCCATTCATGGCAACAGTAAAACTGTTTTTGTACTCCATGCTGATGGATTTTGACTGAATTATATTTTTAACTGTCTGCTGTTCTGCCAAAAGATTTGTGGAAATCTGATTCTTTTCGCTTACAGAAAGCTGTTCATAGCTGATATTTCTTGATGAAGCGATCACGATCCCTGGTTTTGACTCCAGTTCCACGATGATACGTACTTCTTCCTGAGCATCAAAGAAACCATCAAGTGTATCTGATAATTTCCTGGATGTCAGTGATTCTTCATACTTGGCTTTCAGCTCTTCCACTAAAGGATTCGTGTCAGCAAGTGCCTGTTTCGGAACAAGAGCTCCAGAAAAAGCGAGTAAAAACGCAAGTACTGCTACCGAAAATTTCTTGATTTTCAAATTACTTCCTCCCTTTGAATGTATTTTCAACAACGTATAACCCCGATCCTCCTTTCAAATTAATAGTAATATTCGGACTATTATTAATTATAAGGTGAAGCTGAAATCATTTCAATAGAATTATTGCAAATTAGTTACAAAATTACACTTTGTGTAAATAATATGACAA
Organism: Proteiniclasticum sp. C24MP; assembly: GCF_043951855.1. Taxonomy (NCBI): domain Bacteria; kingdom Bacillati; phylum Bacillota; class Clostridia; order Eubacteriales; family Clostridiaceae; genus Proteiniclasticum; species Proteiniclasticum sp. C24MP. The sequence goes on along the minus strand of NZ_JBINJW010000004.1, from coordinate 129,547 downwards.
AATCCGTCACATTTATTAAACGAAATCTAGAATTTCAAAAATTCTTAACATTTAATTTTCGATATATTCATAATGTGCTTTGACTATTAAAACAATTTACGATTTTATCTATAAATAGATAGTTGTCCTTCATAAATTTTTATCATTTTGTATGCAACATTTTTGAATAATGGGAAGTTTTTTAGCCGTTTTTCTGTTATCATAAAGTAAGAAGTCAGAATAATGAAACAAACTGACTTGTCGCTGCTACACAAAGTATGTTTCTTAATATAAAGGAGAGGAATTAGCATGAAAATTGATTTATCTAACCCACGCGTAATCTTAGCTAAGGAAATACGAGAAAAATTAAGAAACGTAGAATTCGAAGGACCTGAACTCATGGCCATGGCCGTTGGAGGTTCCGTTTCGAGAGGACAGGCAGACGCATTCTCTGATCTTGAGCTCCTGTGTTTCTGGGATATCTTCCCTGACACCGAAACAAGACATGCTCTTGTGGAAGCCATCGGGGCAGGACTGATCTTCCCCATCGATGATGATCAGAATGAAGACAATCTGATCCTGAAGGATATCCAGATTGACGTCATGCACAATACCGTAGACTACTACGACAACATGATCTCCGACGCATGGGAATTTCATCTGGCAGATTATCAGACTCTAGGTTTTCTTGATACCATCACGTATGCATATCCGCTCTTCGGAGAAGATATACTGAACGTATGGAAAGAAAAAACCAATGTTTATCCTAGAGAACTGGCCATCAATGTGATCTTCGACAATCTGGTGAAACTCCATAACGGAAACATCGAGCTTTTCATACAAAGAGATAATCCCACGGAGTTCTATGCTCAGATGGTCGCCATCCAGAGAAAACTGTTCAATATTCTATCCGCCATCAACAAATCCTATGCAGGTGGATATAAGTGGATGTATCCCGAACTGGAAAGCATGGAAATCGCCCCAGTGAACATCGCTGTACGATTCAAGCAGATGTTTGTGGAAAACAAATTTGAAGCGGTCGAAGATCTCTATGCACTGGTATTTGAAACACTATTCCTTGTCAAACACAACTTCCCGGAAATCGAATTCAATGTGGAAGAAACCTTTGACAAGTTCATGATCAAGAGGCTACCACTTTAATACACATGATCTTTCCTCAAGAAGTCCCTACAGACTAACTAGCAGTTCTGTAGGGACTTCCATTTTGCCTGAGATCTCTCTGCTATTACATTCCTTCTCTGATCCCCCTCTGCAGCAGCTGATCTTTTCAGAAACAATGACGCCATGGCAGACTGTACAAACCCATCGGAAAATGAGTATAATCTATTTGATGAGCTTTTAGCTGATACAATCCACTCTGCCGATGACGAGGTGAATGTTATGTTTGATTTCCTAATACAGTTATCTTTTATAGGACTCATGCTGCTTATGGGTCTCTTTGTATTCTATATGCTGTTTTCCTCAATCAGAAACTCCACAACGTTTCAGAAACTGAACCGTTTTACACTGCTGGCTGTGATATCAACCTTCATAGGGCTGATTTTCCTGCAATACAGTCTATTCAATTCACTGCTGGGTGCCATCCTGGTCCTTCTGCTGATCAGGATCTCCTATGTGATCTACATAGACGCTGAATGAACATGAAAAGGAGTAGCTACTCATGAAGAAAGAAACTTTTAAAACCACCATAACAGAGGAACTGACCCTCAGCTATCTTCTGGAACTTCCCAAGGAGTACACGCATGATAGCAGTGATGGCTTCCCTCTCCTTCTTTATCTCCACGGAATGGGGCAAAGAGGAAGCGATCTGGAGCAGCTTTATGACAACGGCATTCCAAAGCTTCTACAGGAAGGCAGAAATCTTCCCTTTGTAACCCTCATGCCCCAGTGCCCGGAGACCACTTTCTGGACCGAAGAATCCAGGTCCCTGAAACTGCTCGTGGATGATATCACTGGGAAGTACAACATCGATGCCAGCAGGATCTATATAACAGGACTGAGCATGGGTGGCTACGGCACCTATGAGATGCTGACAAGGTATCCTGACCTGTTTGCTGCAGGCATTCCCATCTGTGGGGGCATCGGCAGCATGTATGCACGCATGAATATGCCGGTACTGAAAGAGATCCCTCTATGGATCTTCCATGGTGAAAAAGATGATGTGGTTCCAGTGGGAGAATCCAGGGAAATCTACGGTTTTCTGAAAAGCATCGGACATGAAAATATTGACCTGACAGTTTACCCGGATCTGATGCATGATTCCTGGACAGCCACTTATGAGAACAGCGCTATCTATGACTTTCTTCTGAAATACAGAAAATGATCTTTTACGACAAAATAAATATGTTAATTTTATAACAATCACTTTATTCGGATAATAAAGTGATTGTTTAATTTTAGACAATTTATCGTATCTACAAATTTCGCTAATATACGTATAATTATTATCACTTTATATTATAATAGTAATAAATTAGCAATATGCTTTTGTTTCGAATCACGCATATTTAAATATTGCAGGTATAATTTAAATAGGAGGACGAATGAATGATAATATTTTTCTATTAGCGAAGAACGGAAATAAAGATGCTATAGAGCTCGTAATTAGTACGGTGAAGCCATTTATCTTCAAACAATGCGGTAAAATGAAACTTCAAGGATACGACTTCGACGATCTTTGCCAGATCTCTTATGAATCCGTAGTCAAGAACATCCCGAAAATCAAAAAGGACCATCTGGATACTGCACCTTCATTTCTGATGAAGTGCATCCATAACACACTGAAATATGAAGCCAGAAGAGCACTTTCAAAACCTGAAGCCGCCAGCATCGAGGCGGAAGACAAGGACGGAATCAGATATTCGGAGAAACTCGTCTCCGAGGATGACACCGAGAAAATATTCTTCCGGGATTATCAGAGCTCTGTTGTGAAAGAAGCTTATGCAAGCCTCAATCTGGAAGAAAAAACCATCCTGTCCTTCTTCATCACAGACCCCTATGGGGGGCTGAAGCGTTATTCTGAGCTCTATAACACGGATTATCGTAAATCCAGATATCTAAAGGATAAAACCCTAAAGAAAATGAAAACCTTCCTGGAGTCATCCAGTGATGATGATTTTGATCTTTAATTTCCGTCAGGGATAAGAAAAATTAGCAATGGCAAATTGTATCTGCATTTAAATAGAATTCAGAAACCTGGCGACGTCTCGCCAGGTTTCTGTTTATACCGGAACAGTAAACTCACAATGTCCATATGGATGATCTTTTATGCTCTGTGGTAAAATAGAAATGAGAGGAGCATTGCTATGGATAAAATACAGAAAATAGTGGAACTCATATTGAAAGCGGATCACATTGTCATTCTCACCGGAGCCGGTATGTCCACCGAATCAGGCCTCAAGGATTTCAGGTCAAAAGACGGACTGGCCAGCAGAACCTATGAAGGCTATTATCCCGAAGAAATCCTATCAAGAGATTTCTTCCATAAAGAAACCGCACTATTCTATCAGTACCTGAAAGAGAAACTCAATGTCACTGGAATCTCGCCCAACAAAGGACATCTGATTCTGGCCCAGTGGGAACAGATCAAAGACATCACCATCATCACACAAAACATCGATTCCCTTCATCAGAAGGCGGGAAGCAGTAAGGTCGTGGAAATCCATGGTACCCTTGCAAAGTGCACCTGCACCCGCTGCAAAACCACAGTTCTGTTGAAGGAAGTCCTGAGAAACGGATACCAGTGTCCCTGTGGCGGCATATACAAGCCAGACATCGTTTTATACGACGAGGAAGTGAATCAGATCGGGGAAGCATTCAGACTGGCCAGAGAAGCCGATCTCATGATTGTGTTAGGCACTTCTCTTAAGGTCTATCCTGCTGCCAGTATCCCCTCCGTCTATGGCGCAAGCCAGAAAGGGCTTGTCATCATCAACCGTGATGAAACGCCCCATGCCCATGATTATCGAGTCATTGAAATCAACGAGGGAATCGGAGCGACACTGGAAAAAATCAACAGACAGCTGAAGCGATCCCCCGCCCCAATATAAGAGATTACGGATTCCGGAAATCTGCCGAAAAACATGGCGGACTTCTGGAATCTTTGACTTTCCTTCCTGAATTCACCTGTAAGCAGTTCATGACATGTACGCTCCTTTTCTTCTTATTATTCGCTTAAGAATTCTTAATTTATCTGTTTTGTAATACATTTCCGGAAAAATACAGTATAATTGGTAAGTGAATTATAAAACAAAGAGTACATTCGTACATACCATGGAGGTATTTCAATTGAGCAGAAGAGAAAAGAATAATTATAAGAAGAAAAAGAAAGGCGCTAAAACAGGACTGCTGATCGGTCTTGTCGTTCTACTGTTTCTGGTAGGATTCGGTTATTCCTATATCAGCAATCTGTTGAATTCCACAAACCAGGAAGCCATTACAGAAGATGATGACCAGCTCGGTATCGGAGACAAGGAATTCAATTATGATGATACTGAAGAGGAAATCCCCGGAGAAGATGAAGGCGAAGAACAGGAAGGCCTTCCCTTCTATTATGAAGATGTCAAAGGCGTCACCAACATCGCTCTGTTCGGAGTGGATGCTCCAGTAGGCCAGAGAGGCCGAAGCGATTCCATCATGATTATCACAGTAGATAAAAACTCAAAGAAGATCAAGATTTCTTCCATCATGAGAGACAGTTACGTGAACATCCCGGACAGAGGAATGGACAAGGTGAATCACGCTTATGCATTCGGTGGTCCAGAACTGGCACTTCGCACACTGAACTCGAATTTCCATCTGGATATCAGAGATTATGCCACTGTGAACTTCACAACCCTACCTAAAATCATCGATATTCTGGGAGGAATCACCATTTCCGTCACCAGCGCAGAAGCCACAAAGATCAATGGAATCAGCGGTGCGGGAACCTATAACCTTACAGGTGCACAGGCACTTGATTATACAAGAATCAGGAAGATCGATTCCGACTTCGCAAGAGCTGGAAGACAGAGAACCGTCATTGAAGCCATCATCAAGAAGATGCTGAATAGTCCAGTGACATCCTATCCTGGGATCCTCGGTAAGGTGCTGCCACTGGTGACAACCAACCTGAAGTCCAATGACATTCTGAGTCTGGCAGGCAGTGTCGTGACCAACGGCATCCGAACCATCGAGCAGAACAGATTCCCGCAGGAAGAAGTCTCAGAGGGGCAGACCATAAAAGGTGTCTACTATTACGTCTTCGATAGAGAACAGACCATCCATAACATGGGTAAGTACATCTATCTGGATGAGACTGAAGATTCTTCGGAAACACCTTCAAATTAACCGTTACAAGAGCACCTGAGATTTTTTCTCAGGTGCTTTTAAATTTCCTAATATTAGCCGACATAAAATACTGATTGCATCTGTTATCTGTTCTATATGATATCACTTTGATGAATCCGTAGAATAACACTTGAATTCAGCATCAAAGAGATTATACTGGTTTTAGATAGTAGACAAATGAAATCTGTACATCAGCGAAAGGACTGCAAAGATGAATAAATATCGCAAACTCACTTACGGTGGCCTTGTCGGCGCACTGGTTTTTCTCGGTACCTATATATTATCCTTCCCCATCCCCAATGGGTATCTGAATCTGGGAGACGGGTTCATCCTGATCAGTTCAGTCATCCTTGGACCCTATGCAGCTGTGCCAGCAGCCATCGGGTCCATACTGGCAGACATTTCCGCCGGTTTCGCCATGTATGTTCCCTTCACCTTCGTGATCAAAGGACTGGTAGCCTTTGTTCCTGCAATACTACTGAAGGGAAAGAAAATCACATGGAAAACCATGATCCTGCCGTTTGCTTTAGCGGAACTGATCATGGTAGCAGGATACTTCATTGCCGACACAGTCCTCTGGGATCTGGGCGGCATTGCAGCACTTCCTTTCAACTTTCTCCAGGGACTTTTCGGACTCCTCATCGGTATCCTGGGATCCGTGGTGGTTCTGAAAAGCAGAATCAACAGGTTCTAGTATTTCATCCGTACACCGCCAAGCTCAATGATTCATTTCATTGAGCTTTTTTCCTGTCTTTTCGACTACTGGTTGCATCCTTTGCAGATGAATACCAGTCCCTTCCAGATTCCCCCGCATTGATAGAACTGCTAAATAATGCTATATTAAGTTCAAGAAACAAAGTGAGGTAGATGCTATGAAAAAGATATTCGCCATACTGCTGATCGTACTGGGCTTTGTGCTCATCCTCTCTCCGAAGGTAAAGGATGAAGTCGTGGAAAAGACCGTGAAAGATACAGTGGAGATCATAGAAACAATCACACCGGAAGAAATCAGAGTCAATGAAGAAAATGAGGAAGCCGAATTCGACTTCTCCATTGTGGAGGACATCAGTGTTACCGGAACACTCATGGAATCCGCCAAGATCAACCCCAACCTTCTGGTTGGGCAGCTGGTGATTCCCAGTGTGGATATGAACATACCTATATTCAGAGGAATCAACAATGCAAACCTTCTCGCAGGTGCCGCCACCATGAGAAGCGATCAGAAGCTGGGCATCGGAAACTATCCTCTTGCCGGTCACTACATGAAGGAGAAGAACGTTCTCTTCGGATCGCTCATGGATGTGAAGGAAGGCGCTGTCATACGCATGACGGACAAAGAGACCATCTACGAGTATGTGACCTATGAGGTGCTTCTGGTACCAGATACCGCGCTCTACATCATCGATGATGCGGAAGCCGAAAAAAGAGGAAAACCCATTGTATCCCTTATGACCTGCTACTACTCCAGCAGCACCGGACAAAGATATTTCGTCATGGGCGAACTGGTGGACTCCTACCCTTACACAAAAGAAGCGTTCCACAAGAAATAGTGAAGCTTTTATAGAACCTGAAACCTGAAGAGCCTTCAGTAAGATCTTTCTTGATCTTTCTGAAGGCTCTTATGATATGTGGATCGTTCATTCTGCTTCACACGATTCTGCGTAGCGCTTATTTTCGCAAGAAAGGAACCTGGAAAATGCTTACTTCAATCATCACGCAATAGATAGAGGTTTTTCGCATTTCTTGTTCCAGGTTCCAGTGGCATGATAGATGCACTCACCTTCCGTTATTTACGGAAAATGAAATAGTCAACATACAACTTACCACAATGATAAATGTACCATAACCGATACCACTTTACAATAAAAATTATAACCTACATCTGTGTATAATTGTGAATTAGGCAATTCTGAAATCCGTGATCTTCAGCTGAATCTTGCTCGTCCCATTATAGGTGTTGATATCAGGATAATAGAGAATATCACATTTCATGTTCTTCAGCTCCTGTGAAAGGTCTCCGGCCTCTCTGTGATGCACTTCTCTGAAGTAGTCCAGAATGTGCCTGACCCCATAGAAGTAGACCCCTTCCACATAGATTCCATCCACGTTGAACACCAGCTTCATATGATCCTTGTCCTTGCCCATGAGATACACCTGCTGAATCAGCAGATTCTTCTCCGCAAAGATGGGCTTCGGATTGGCCTTGCCGAAGGGCTCCAGTCTCTCCAGGCTTTCCACGAACTTTTCTGTGATCACAGCAGGATTGAGCCTTGCATCAATGGTCACCTTGGGAACCAGGTCTTCTTTTCGAAGATTTGCCTTATGCTTGAGATCCTCTCTGAAGGAATCCAGTTTATCCTCATCCAGGGTGAGCCCCGCTGCCATGGGATGACCGCCGAATCTTGTGAGAAAGTCCCTGGAATGGTTGAGCCCTTCGAAGATGTTGTATTCCTCGATGGATCTGGCAGAGCCTTTCAGGCCGTTCTCCGTCTTTGTAAGGACGATGGTGGGTCTGTAGTATCTTTCCTTCACGCGTCCGGCAATGATGCCTGCAAGGCTTTCATGGACATCCTGAAGCTTCACTACAATGACCTGGTCCTCTTCTCTTTTATGCGTCCTGATTTCTTCCTCAGCCAGAATCATCCCTTCATCGGTCATGGCACGCCTGGTCTGATTGAGCTCATAGAGTTCTCTGGCAAGACTTTTCGCTTTCTCTCCTTCTGCAAAGAGAAGATCCACCGTCATCCTGGCAGTGGAAAGTCTGCCCGCCGCATTGAAGCAGGGTCCCAGCACAAATCCGATGATATAGGTGCTGATGTTTCTGATGTCCACCTTACTGGCTTCCGCCAGAGCCAGCAGTCCTTCATTCTTTATGTCTTTCAGCATCTCCAGTCCATGTTTCACGATGATTCTGTTTTCCCCTGTCAGGTCCACGATATCGCCCACTGTGGCGATGGCAACAAAAGGAATATATTCCAAAAGCTCTTCCTCTGGAATACCCAGCTCATGATACAGCCTTGAAACCAGCTTGTAAGCCACTGCGGCGCCGCAGAGCATCTTATAGGGGTAAACGCACTCCTCCCTCTTAGGGTTCACCACAGCGTCCGCTGGGGGGAGAACCTCTTTGCGCTCTCCTTCTTCCAGAATATACGGCACATCATGATGGTCCGTGACAATGATCTGGAGTCCGATTTCCCTGGCATAGGCCACCGCCTCCATGGCGGAGATCCCGTTGTCGAAGGTGATGATGAGATCCACCCCATCATCTTTCGCCTGCTGCACGATCTCCTTGTTGATGCCGTAGCCGTCTTTGATTCTGTCGGGAATCTCGTAGTCCACATGGGCACCGGCCTTCCTGAGCGCCGAAAGCGCCACGAAGATGCTCATGGAGCCGTCAATGTCGAAGTCCCCCACAAGCCTGATCTGTTTCTCCTCCTCAATGGCAAAGAGCAACATCTCTATTGCCACATCCATGTCCTTGAGCAGTGCCGGATCGTGAAGCCTTTTCAGATCCGGCTCCAGATAGTCCCTGATTTCCTCAAGACTTCCCGGACACCTGTTGATGAGACATCTGCAGATCTCCTCCGGCAGCCCTATGGTGCTGCTCAGTCCCTTATAGTCGTATTTGATATTCTTGATCAGCCATTTACTTTGCATAACTTCCACTTTCTCCTGTCTTTCAGTTCTCTTTCCGTATGAGCCGCCAGTCCTTTCAGTGAAGCGTTCTTCCGTCCTCTTTCACTGGCACCTTGCTTCTGCTCTTATACTCATTATTCCGTTTCATCTCCTCATTATAACTGGAAATCTCCATTAATCCAAAAAGAAGTTCGCTGTCACTTTCGTGCGGCGAACTTCCTGAACTTTTTTATTCCTTCTATCTGAATGTAGGATAGTAGAACTTGAGATCCAGTTTCATATCCGGATTCTTTGCCATATAGGCCTCAATCTGTTCCTTGATCCTGCCTGCCTGCTTCTCTGCCCAGCCAAGGTCTGTGGCATACTCGTGATTCATGTCTTCAGGGAAGTTGAATCTCATCTTGAAGAGCGTATTCTGACTGGTTGCTCGGTTGATGTAGTTTGTGCCGATCCACTTGGCTCCGCCCATGATGGCTTCCTCCACGGAGAACCACTTCTCCTGGTAGGCTTTCTGTGCGCCCCAGAGATTGGCATTGCTGTCCCATGCACCGATACCGAAGACATTGTAGACCAGCTTGTCCTTGTCTTCTTCCGGTATGCTGTCCGGAATAATGGAGGATTCGTCTCCGAATCTGGCATAGGTTGCTGTGACCTTCTGTCCGTTGGCCAGCACCGATGTGCCATGTCCTGTCTCCAGGATGGCATGGCTTGCCAGGTAGATCGGATTGACGTTGTAGGTCTGCCCTGCCAGAAGGAACGCTTCTCCCATATCATGGAGAACGCCCTTTCCGCTGAGCATGTTATCCAGCTGCGCCGCTGTGACGCTAAGCTCCTGATCATATCTGAGATCCATGAACATGTATTTATTGGCTTCATCATAGATGAAGTTTCCAGGATCCAGATGGTACTGGATTTCATTCATGGTGGCATTGACAAATCCGTTTCGTGAAATCTTCGGCCATACGGACTTCTTCGTCTCGAGCACCGCATATTCATCTCTTGTCCTTGTCTGCTGCTCCATGATGAACCGGTCTGTCTGAGATCCTCTGAGTATATAGGTTCTGGAATAGAGTGTTCCGTCTTTTCCGGTCATTTCCACGCGTACGGAATTCATTCCTGTGGCGGATAGATCCGCTGTGCTCAGCGTAAAGGAATAATCCGCATTCCTGTATCCTGTATAGGTGAAGTAGTTTCCGGTCTGAGAGGATGCGGCTCCATAGCTTACAGCCCCCTTATCCTTTCCGTTGACATAGTATTTCACACCCGAAACACCATCCGCCTGAACGGCATAACCGCTGATGGTGACATCGGAGGAAGGCACAGCCTGTCCATCTGTGATGCCGCCTATGGTCATCACGGGTGCAGGTTTTGTCATGCTGAAGGTGGATGTGACTTTCTTCACTGAACCGTCTTTGGCAGTGGCTGTGACCACTAAGGTATGGCTGCCCACCGAAAGACTTGCCTTATCGATGGAGAACCTGAAGCCCAGCTTATCCAGCGTGTATCCATCGCTGTAGAGCGTATGGAGTTCTGGTCTGTCATATCGCTCCACCGTGATGGCTCTGCCGTCTATGGTGGCCGTAACGGAAGTTACCCCATCCATGGTGGCGGCTCTGCCCACCACATTCACATTCTCGTTGTTGTAGGTGGATTTCAGATCATCTATGAGAAGCACCGCAGGTTTCTTCTCCACCACTGGCGTTTCTTCCTTGGGCTCCTCCACTACCGGAGGTACAACACTGACCATGGTGGTCAGATACTGGCTGGAGACCCAGCCCTTCTTTCCATTGTAGGTCACATTGGACCAGCCGCTTACTGTGGAATAGATGGAAACCTCTCCCCCCTTTGGAATGGTGAGGATGATAGCGTTACTGGTTCCTGCTCCTGTTCTCATGTTGAGATTCACCGTGGTTTTGCTGGTACCGATGATACCTGGTGTCTCCGGTGTCGGAGTCGGAGTAGGAGTAGGAGTTGGAGTGGGTGCTGGCGCCGGTACTGGAACCACTGCGGTCAGATACTGACTGGAGACCCAGCCTTTCTTTCCATTATAGGTCACATTGGACCAGCCATTTGACGTGGAATGCACCGTAACGGTGCCTCCTTTAGGTATGGTGAGAATAATTGCGTTTCCTGTTCCCGCCCCTGTTCTCATGTTGAGATTCACCGTGGTCTTGCTGGTACCCAGATCGCCAGGGGTCTCCGGCGACGGTGTTGGTGTTGGAGTCGGAGTCGGTGTCGGCACTGGAACCACCGTGGTCAGATACTGGCTGGAAACCCAGCCCTTCTTTCCATTGTAGGTCACATTGGACCAGCCGCTCACTGTGGAGTGCACCGTAACGGCTGCACCTTTGGGAATGGTGAGAATAATCGCATTTCCTGTACCAGCACCTGTTCTCATGTTGAGATTCACCGTGGTCTTGCTGGTGCCTGTTGTACTTGGCGCCGTAGGTGCTTCAGGCGCCGGTGCCGGCGTCGTCACCGTGGTGATTCCGGTCAGGTACTGGCTGGCGACCCAGCCTTTCTTTCCGCCATAGGTCACATTGGACCAGCCGTTGGAAGAAGAATGGATGGTGACGCTTCCTCCTTTTGGAATGGTTAATAGGATTCCGTAGCCTGTTCCGGCTCCCGTTCTCATATTCAGGTTCACTGTAGTCTTTCCCGTCTTCACTGTCTCCTCAGTATCTGCAGGAGGCTGCATGATTGTGGTTCCACCTGCAGCCTGGAAGGACACATAAGCCGGATTGGCTGAAATATACAGGCCATTGTCCAGCCGATACATTTCACTGTCGGAAACATTCAGCTTCTGAAGGACATTGAATTTTGTCCCCTGATTATATATTCTGGTTCTGGCATCCCAGTCCGCACTGGAATAAGTCCAGATGGAGGAGACCTTCACCATCGCAACGCCCTGGGTTTCATTTATCACTGTAGCCGCATAAACAGTCACGGGTTCTCTGTAATTCACTGCCACCACTGAAGTCATACCAACCGTGAGTGCCACCGTCGTCTTCAATATGATATTTCTTGTATTCTTACTCAGCATATCTCTTTTCCTCCTGATTGATGAATCATTCGCATACGCTTCCATGTCATTATAACAACGCTAAACAGAAGTATTCCTTTGCAAGGATTATCCATACATTAGAGATAGTTATCTATCATAAATTATAGCACTACTGGAGAATTTGTGAATCGATTTCATTGTATGCATAATTATTTATTGAAAAATTCACAATTTCACCACGAAAACCATGCTTCAAATACTGTTCTGAGGGGATGACACAGCGCTGTGGCAGAGCTGAAAATCACCATAAGAAAAAGAATGCCTGAATCATCATTTCTTCAGGCATTCTTTCATGCACGATTCTATACCATTTAATGATCGGTCATTGCGCGAAGCGCTTCACACTTTCTATTCGTTCACATGTTCAAAGAGGAAGTTGTACTGCATATCTTCACGAAGCTGATCCGATTCTTCCTTGAGACCTAAGGTTTCAAGAATACTGAAGCCCATTTCCATGGACGTTCCGGCGCCTCTTGACGTCAGGATGTTTTCTGAAGAGACGAATACCTTATCCAGGTAGGACTTCGGTGAGATTTTGTCTCTGAAGGTCGGTGCGGAAGTCGCATCATGTTCCTTGAGAATGCCAGCCTCATTCAGCACCCAGGGTGCTGCGCAGATGGCTCCGATGTAGGTTCCGTCTTCATCATACTTCTTAAGCAGTGCTATGACGTTCTCATTTTCAGCCAGGTTGTTCACACCTGGAACGCCACCTGGAAGATAGATCAGGTCATACTCGTCATTGTAGATATCGATGAAATCCAGTCTTACGTCGCTTTTTATGGTGATGTTATGCGAACCTGTGACATATTCCTTCTCCGTGGTACTGCAGATCTGCACATTCACCTTCGCTCTTCTGAGAATATCAATGACGGATACCGCTTCAATCTCCTCAAAACCAGGTGCAAGTAGTACCATTACTCTTTTACTCATTTCTTTCAAAACCTCCTGTGTAATACCCTTCTCCAGGTTTTTATTTAGCTATTCGCTATAGATTAGCTACATTATACCATGATTGGGTAAAATACATAGAAAATATAGAGTCAAATCGTAACATAGCCGCCAATTTTCTGTTAATTTTATAATACCTGGAAGATATAATCCAGAATCCTTGCATTCAGAATGCTCTCTTCCTGTGTCAGCATGGGTGCTCTGTTTTCCAGTATGGCAGAGGAGAAGTCTTCAAACTCCAGTGTATATCTGTGGCATGCCGGTACATGGATTTCCTCTTTCCCTTCACTGGTGTGAAGGGTCAGGGTGCCTTCATTATCCAGAAAACTGTCCGGAATCTCCAGTCTTCCTTCCGTACCTAGGATCTCGCTGTGGTTCTTTCCGAAGGCATTGAACCCCGCATGAAGGGATGCTGTTTTACCATCCTTATACTCTAGCAGTGCCGAAATCTGGACATCCACCTGATCCTGGATCTTCGCCGCTGCAGAGATCTTCACCGGCTCCTCCTGCATGATCATGGTGGCGAAATTCACCGGATAGCAGCCCACATCATAGAGTGCCCCTCCGCCCAGTTCCGGTTTCATCTTGATGGTTCCTTCCCTGTTCAGGAAGAAACGGAAGGTGGAATCCACATGACGGATTTCTCCAAGAAGGCCGCTGTTAAGGACTTCCTGGACCTTCCTGGTTCTTTCCGTATATCGGTACATGAAGGCTTCCATGAGAAGCACCTTGTGCTTCCTTGATGCCTCCACCATTTCTCTCACTTCCTCTTCGTTTAAGGCCAGAGGCTTTTCACACAGTACATGTTTTCCCGCCTCCATGGCTTTTATGGCCCACTCCTTATGCAGTGCATTGGGAAACGGTACATAGATGGCATCCACCTTCTCATCTCTTAGAAGCTCTTCATAGCTTAGGTAGAGCTTCTCCGGATGAAAGAGTTCCTTCGCCTCCGTGAGCTTCTCCTCGTTTCTTGAAGCCACGGCATAAAGGCTGGCAGACTCTGCTTCCAGTATGGCCGGAATTCCCTCGTTCTTTGCAATCCTTGCAAACCCCAGTACGCCCCAGTTGATTTTTCTCATTAAGTTTTCCTCCTGAATTCTATCCTTCTTATTTTGTCTTTATTGCACCTTGTCGTTTCTTATGTGTTTTTCTATCATCCATTATACAGCAATTGTGATTGCTCCTGCTGAAAAAGAGGCTTCTTACAAATAAGAAACCTCTTTTTCAATCTTATGGCCTGCATTCTTCAAGCTGATGGTTTGTGCACGCACTTTCCAGACATCTGAACTTTACAGGCCTAAAACATTGCATCTCGCATCCGTTTTAGGTCATGCTTCCTCAGTTCATCAGAAGGTTCGGAAGCGTCATGACCACACTTGGGAAATAGGTGATGACCATAAGCGTAGCCACCATGACGATGTACATGGGAATCATGCTCTTGGCCAGGGTTTCGATCTTCAGACCCGATATGGCTGAGCCGATGAAGAGGGTATTGCCCACCGGAGGCGTCAGTACACCGATTCCCAGGTTCAGTACCATCATGGCACCATAATGCACCGGATCCATGCCCACCTGCATGGCGATGGGAAGAAGAATCGGAGTCGTGATGGTGATGATGGCAGCCATGTCCATGAACATACCGAACACGAAAAGAATGGCGTTGATGATGAGCAGCACCAGAATCTTGTTTGTCGTCAGAGTCAGGATTCCTCCTGCAACCATTTCCGGCACCTTCAGGAAAGCCAGAAGCCATCCGAAGGCTGCTGATGTTCCGATGATGATCATGACCATGGAAATGGTTCGTAAGGAGGATCCCAGGATATCCCAGAATCTGCTCAGCGGAATTTCCTTATAGATGAAGAAGGTCACAATGAACGCCCATACAACGGAAAGTCCAGCCGCTTCCGTGGCTGTGAAGAATCCGCCGATGACACCCACAACAACGATCAGCACAGTGATGAGGCCGAAGATGGAATCCTTCAGCGCCACCAGCACATTCTTGAAGTTGAAGGGATCGCCCTTGGGATAGTTCTTCTTCTTGGACATATAGAGACTGTAGATCAGAAGAAATATTCCAAGAAGAAGCCCAGGCACAAGACCAGCAAGGAACAGTGCTCCTACGGATACAGACCCTGCCACCATGGCGTAGATGACCATGTTGTGGCTGGGTGGAATCAGCATGCCCTGCACGGAACTGGCACAGGTGATGCCTGTGGAGAACTCGTTGTCGTACCCTTGCTTGTTCATCATAGGAATCAGGATGGGTCCAAGAGATGCAGTATCTGCAGCAGAGGATCCGGAGATACCGCCGAAGAACATGGAAGCCACGATGTTCACCACCGCAAGACCCCCACGCATCCAGCCCACCATGGCGTTGGCCAGATTCACGAGACGGTTGGCGATGCCTCCCTGACTCATGAGCTCACCGGAGATGATGAAGAACGGTACTGCCATAAGAGAGAATGCGTTGATTCCTCTTACGGTATTCTGCGCGACCATTTCCACGGGCATCTTGAGATACATGACTGTGACCACAGAGGCGATTCCCAGTGAATAGGCAATGGGGAAACGCAGCGCAATGAAAAGTATGAAACTACCGATCAGGATGATGGTAGCAATGGTTAAATTCGGCATGAATGATTTCCTCCTTAATAATTTTCTCAGCTGCCGTTTTTACAGCTTATAGTCTTTTCCCTTCAGGAGAAGATAGATCTTCTCGGAAAGAATCACCAGCATGGCCACCGCCATGACAGGCATTGCGCCGTAGAGCCAGCTGGACTTGATCTTAAGGGCAGGCATCATGTTAAGCCCTGTAAGTTCCACAAGCTTGATTCCGTAGATGACCATGATCACCGCATAGAATCCGAGGAACAGATAGGACAGAAGATCAAGGGCTTTGATCGCCTTGTCCGGCAGATAACGGTCCAGTGCCGTCACGGCAATATGACCGTCATTCTTAAGAAGTACTGTGGCGCCTAAAAGAGATGCCCAAACCATTGAAAACAAGGTCAGTTCCTCTCCCCAGACCGGTGTTCTTCCAAACACCTGCCTTCCGATCACGACGATGGTTACAGAAATGATTTGGACGATTAAAAGAATCTTGCAGAGACTTTCAATATAATGAAAGGTACGGTCGATAATCTTCTTCATTTAATTCATTCTCCCTTCTAAGCTTTATAGAAGTCCGAGTGTCATCGGGTAGGATGTCATCGGACTTCTAAATGTTTCATTCTATTTCATTACATACCATGATGGGGACAAAATATGTATCGTTATGGATTTATTACTTTACAGCCTTCACTGCTTCGATGAGTTCCAGGAAGTTCGCTCCGTGAGTCTCGTATACGGAATCCATGGCAGCAGACCATTTTTCAGGATCTTCCAGTGTTGTGATTTCAACGCCTGCAGCTTCCAGATCTTCATAAGCCTTCTGGTCAGCAGCTTCGATGGCATCCTTGTTGTAGGCTTCTGTAAGCTTTCCAGCTTCAGTGATGGCCTTCTGATGCTCTGGGCTCAGTCTGTTCCATGTGATTTCACTGGCAAGTACTACAGATGGTGCATAGGTGTGTCCATCCAGCACATAGTAAGGTGCAACTTCATAGAACTTATTGGAGTAGTAACTTGCTGGTGGGTTCTCTGCGCCATCTACAACTCCTGTCTGAAGAGATGTGTAAAGCTCAGCATAGTCGATAGGTGTTGGGTTTGCGCCCAGTGCGGAGATGGTATCCAGCATCAGTGCGGAGTTCTGAACTCTGATCTTCAGGTTCTTCAGGTCATCGATCTTTGTTACAGGTGCTTCTGTGGTGAAGAAGTTTCTTGCCCCTTCATCCATATAGAAAAGCCCCTTCATTCTTGAACCGGTTGCCTGAATGTTGTCCAGAATGCTCTGTCCAAGATCGCCGCTTGCTACAGCCCAGAAATGTTCTCTGTCTCTGAAGATGTAAGGTAGTGCTAAAGCCGTCACTTCCATGCTTCCGAAATCTGTAAGAGATGCGGAGTTTCCTCTGTAAAGGTCCACAGCTCCCATCTGAAGCGCCTGATACACTTCATTGTCGTCTCCCAGCTGACCGGAAGGATAGATTTCAATCCTCACTTCACCATTGGTGAGTTCAGCCACTTTTTCTGCGAAGAATTCAGCTGAATCAAGCAGCACGTGTCCGTTTGGATTTACGTCACCATATCGTAAAACCACTTCTGCTTCCCCGGCAGGTTCTTCTGTTTCTTCTTCCTCTTCTCCTTCTGCTGGTGTTTCAGCTGGCGTCTCAGCAGGTGTTTCTGCTGGTGTTTCTGATCCTGCGCATCCTGCAAGGATACCTAAAGCCAGAACGGAACTAAGGGCTAATGCCATAATTTTTCTTCTTTTCATTTTTTTCCTCCCGAATTTTCGTTTTTATAACGATTACTGTCCTTATTATAGGGTGCAGGTTCCAGTAAAAGAATGGAATATACTATCAATACTAGTAAAAATTAGTCATGAAATCTTCTTCTCTGTCATAAAACAGGCAAAGTCCTGACAGTTTTTTCAGTTTCGAGGCTGAGGTAATCTCATCCTCTCCACCTCTCCATCTGTTATGGAGCATTGAAGGATTGATCTCTTCCCTATCCTTCCTGAGTACTTGAGCTGTCTCCTTCTTCTTCATGGAGAATACTTTTATCTCCAGCTGAAAAAGAAAAAGACAAGGAAGCTTATCAAAACAGTCTCCTTGTCTTTTCAGTATTTCCGATTTTCTCATCGCATGGTTTTTCTCATTCACGCCAGTTTTCCTGTGCCGCTGAAATGGACTAGACATCTCCAGTGATGGTCATAGTCACATACTCCTTGGGCGAGAGCCCCGTCTGCTTCTTGAAGCACTTGCTGAAATAGTTGGGATCTCCGATGCCTACTTCATAGGCGATCTCGCTGATGGGCAGGTTCTCTTCTCTCATAAGTCTTTTGGCTTCCTCGATCCTCACTTCCATGAGATAGCTGTTGAAGGAATTCCCCTCCACCTGCTTGAAGCACTTGGAAAGATGACCATAGCTTATGCCCACGGCTTCCGCCACGTCGGACAGCGTGAGCTTTTCTCTGAAGTGCCCATGGATATAGCTTTTGGCATCCTTCACCAGCGTGACGTTGTTGTAGACGGAAAGGCCGCCTAAGGTATCGATGAGTTCCGTCATGAGAGCTTTCACCTCTTCTGTCTTCTCCTGGAGATTTCCATCTTGAATCTCTTTCTTCTCCAGAAAAGCCAGAAACTTCTCTCTTCCTTCCTCTTCCCTGCCCAGCACATCATAGACGCTTCTGATGAGGCCATAGGAAAGGTAGAGGAGTCTTCTTTCCCTGTAGACTTCCGGTCTTCTGGAAAGAACTTCCTCCAGAAGAAAATCAAGACCTTCCAGCGCATCTTCTTCACTCTTGTTGAGCACATGAAGCTTGATGCTGCTCTCGGAGTTTGTCAGAGCCAGGTCGTATTTCCTGTTCTCTTCATAGGAAGTCTTCACCGTGGACGTACCAAACTCCGTGATGAAGGAAACCGCATCATTATAGGCACGGGTCAGGTCTCCCAGCTCCTCATGGAAACCGGAAACACCCACATAGACTTCTTCCCCGAATCCGTCCTTGAAGAATTTCCTGGTTCTTCTGATGCTATTTTCCAGTTCATTGAAGTCCAGGGTCTTTTCCCCGAAGAGAAAAAGCACCTTCTCCTTTCCTTCCAGATCCGCCAGGATCGTGAGATTCTTCTTCTGGAAGAAACCTCTCACCACATCCATGGTCTCCACTTCCTCTGTGGTGAGGTTCTCCTCATAGAGCACCACGCATTTATAGCGCAGCTCGTGGGAGAAAAGACCCATGAGATGCTTCTCGAAGAATCTGGAATCCACGTTCTTCAGAAGGATCTTGCTGATGATGGACTTTTCCTGGAAATCACCCACATTATAGTTTCTCCGTCCTCTACCCTCTTTCAGGACTTCCTTTCTTCCCGTATCAAGAGACAGCATCACCTGATTAAGAACCTCCTTCAGCTCATGGTCCGTATAGGGCTTCAGGAGATAATCCGATACACCAAGCTTGATGGCCTCCTTCGCATAGGAGAACTCCGCAAAGGCTGTGATCAGCACCACCTTCACATGGGGATGGGTACGGCTCACCTGAGCCGCCACTTCCAGCCCGTCGATTTTAGGCATCTGGATATCCAGAAGCAGAAGATCCGGCTCTTCTTCCTTCATGAGGGAAAGCACTTCTTCGCCATCATGAGCAACCTTCATGATCGTAAGATCCCATTTGTAGTTTTCTTCTATAAAGGTTCTTAAATACTCTCTTTCCTGCATTTTGTCATCTGCAATGATGATCTTATACATCCTTTTGCCTCCTCTTGTAGAGATAGAGCTTCACATGGGTTCCCTTTCCTTCTTCGCTTCTCAGTTCAAAGACGTCTTCTCTCTCATAAAGAAGCTGCAGTCTTCTGATGACGTTGAGAAGACCGATATGCCCCTCGTAGGTTCCGCTCTTCACCTTCTCAATGATCTCCTGCGGAATGCCTTTTCCGTTGTCTTCCACTTCCACCTCAACCCGGTCCGCTCTCTCCATGATCCGGATGTCGATGCTTCCACCGGACGTCACGGCGCTCATGCCGTGCATCACCGCATTCTCTACCAGAGGCTGGATCACAAGGGGCGGCACTTCCAGAACCTCATTGCCATAAGCCTTGCGCACATCCAGACTGATTTCCACCCGGTCTTTCAGGTGCAGCTGCTGGATAAAGATATAGGAATTCAGAAGATCGATCTCATCATCCAGGGGAATCATCCCCTTCTTCTTGCCAAGGCTGCTTCTCAGAATCTTCGAAGTCTCCTTGATGAGCTGAATGGACGTGTCATATTCCTTGAACTGGATGTGCCGGATGACGATACTTAAGGTGTTGAAGAGAAAATGAGGATTGATCTGAAGCTGCAGCTCCTTCATTCTGCTCTCTGCAAGCATTCTCTTCTGCTGTTCATACTGGATCTGGCTTCTGGCATAAGCTTCGGTCTGAGCGATGAGCGCCAGAATCTCCTCCTTCATATCATTCATGGTATCGATGTAGACATTGACATCCTTATAGTGCGTCCGTTCCAGGTTCTTCACCTGAAAGTTTCTGTTTCCGATTTCGGAAACCACCTGTGCCGCTTCCAGAAGCTTCTTCTTCATGGCTCTTCCAATGAATAGCGTCAGAACGATGAGCGAAAGAAGGATGAGAAAGGTTAAGGCGTTGGACAGGTTCTGCCTGTTCTGGTACCAGATGAGATTCTTCTCGTTCATGTCGTTCATCTGATTCAGGTAAGACGATGCGAGGCTGTTCAGCTGCGTGGAGACACGCTCACTCAGAATAATGATGTACTCCAGATCTTTAGATAGCGTCCTGTCCTGAATCTCCAGATTCTCGTAGGCCCGGATCATCTCACTGCGATGCTCCAGCATCTGAGAGACGATCCGATAGTTCATACTGGACCTTTCATCCTCTCTGAATACGGAAGAAAGCTCCTCCAGAGATGCGGTGACCTTATCCGTCGCCCTCTGATATTCCGCGAAGTCATTGGCATTTCTGTCCCTGTTATAGAGACGGAAATAAAGCCTGGACTGGTCATAGTCCATGACGGTTTCATTGATTTCTTCATAATCCTCAAGCATCTTCCGGTTCCGGTCGAAAATCTCCATATCGAGCCTGATGTCCACGATGGCGGAAAACAGAAAAACCAGTATGACGGCCACGATGATGGCGATGATGTCCTTCTTGAAATATCTCATTCACTTCTCCTATATATGCAAGCATGTTCTTCTTCAGAACAGTGTTTGCTCTTTCTTCTCTTTCACTACCTTTCATTTTACCATAGTTCCAATGCCTGTCGAATTCATAATCTTATCTGCAGACTCCGCCACTACTAGTAGCGTCCTCTCATGAACCTTGAAATATCTTTTCTCCTTCATTTCCGTCATGATTCTCTCTCTTCTTTCATCACAGCAAAGAGAAGGATGTGTTTTCTGTTCGAATACTGGATATGACTTTTTATCACGATAAAAGGAAAAGCACTCCGGGAGGCGAACGCCTCTTGAAGTGCTTTTAAGAAGAAATAAGAATGTATCAGGAATGACTTGTTCCATCATGGATCTGTTAGGTGAATAGCTTACGGACCAGTTCCTTGTTGCAGTTGGAAATGGCAGTAGAGCACAGCACATCTCCCATGGGCACAAATTTCTCATGAACGGCTGAAATGGCTCTTTTCACCGCTGTGATCTCCCCTGTGAAAATGGTGAACCCTTTCCCACCGAGGCCTCTTGCGATTCTCACTTCAATAAGGCGTACATTGGCTGCCTTCCTTGCGATATCCGCTGTTATGATGGAGTTTAAGGCCGACATGGTCTCAATGACACCGACGCTTGTGATGCCCTCGATTTCCGCCGTTCCCGATAGGGCAGGAAGAATCTCAGGATGGACATTGGCGATCATTTCCGCCTCGATCTTGAAGATGCCACCCAGGGTCTTACCGAGCTCTATGGCATTTTTCACCTGAGCCAGTTCTCCTGTGATGATGGTGACATATTTCCCCGGACAGATGGCATTGGACATGACAAGCTCAACATTGAAGGACTTCATGACTTCATCTGTGACCTCGATTCCTTTGGCGATGCTCTTAAATTCTAAAAGTCCGATTGAATTCTTCATGGTCTAGCTCTCCTCCTTCTTGCTTGTGATGACGATTCTGTTTCCGTTTATTCTGACCACTCCGTCCATGGTGGCATGCATGTTCACCGCCATGGTGTTTCCATCCTGACCGTAGATGAGGTCTCCTTTCCGGACATAGTCACCATCAGAAACTACAGCTTTTGCCGGCGCTCCGATGTTCTGTCTGCAGAGAATACTGACCTCCTCCGGTCTGTAGTCCACATCTATATAAGGCGATTCCACATCGTATTTATAGAGGTCCAGCCGATACACCAGTTTCTTCACCGGAAAGCCTCTTACATCCAGATACGGATTCGCTGTCAGATCGGTTCTGTGATTGGAGTTTCCTATGCCTTTCTCCTTCAGCTTCTGCTTCAGCCAGATGTTCACTTTCCAGGGCTGAAGATTCATGATGCAGGCCGATTCGCAGAGTCCGCATTCACAGCAGAGATAGGCTTCATCCAGTGTGGCACTGGAATCCCCCATGGAACCGTAGCTTGCCATCCTCATGATCTTGCTGGGATGCAGCTTATGTCCCAGAAGATATCTGGGGCATACATCTGTACAGAGATCACAGTGGCAGCATGCGGTCTTGGTTTCCTTCAGCTCCGTTGTGATATCCTTTTCCTTGCTTGTTATGAGTCCATGGTCCTTGGGCAGTACGATATATCCCTTGGAGGTCTTCTTCACCGGCGTATCTATGCTGTTTAGAATCTTTCCCATCATAGGCCCTCCATCGATGACCTTGAACTCCTTAAGGTCTGTTCCTCCGGCAAGGTCTATGGCTTCACGGACACTGATGCCCAGAGGCACTTTCACCGTCATGGGACGCCTCACTTCTCCGGTGATGGTCATATACTTCTCCGTGAGCGGAATGCCGTGGACCGCATTGTAGATATTGAGAAGCGTTTCCACATTGACCACCACACATCCCACATTCAGCGGAATGCCACCTTCAGGAACGATTCTTCCAGTGACATCATGAACGATGTAATGCTCGTCTCCCGCAGGATAGATGTTCTTCAGAAGGTGGATTCTGAGATTGTCATATTTTCCTGTCTTTTCACGCAGCCTCTTTATGGCTTCCTTATACTTTTCCTTCAGTGCCAGGACTCCTTCTCTGGCACCCACCTCTTTCACCGTGAGGGAAAGCGCTTCCAGGATCTTATCCGTCTCTTCTGCGAGGAGAATCTGATCCACTCTCAGAAGAGGCTCACATTCCGCTCCATTGACCAGAACATATTCCGCTTTGGCATTGAGCTTCACATGGGTGGGGAATCCGGCGCCCCCGGCACCGACGATTCCCGCTTCCTCAATCTGTTTCAGAAATTCACTCAAAATGTTCCACCTCCATACACAATTTTCTCTCCATTATCTGATGGTAAATCCGCCGATGAGCGCACATCTTCTCTTTCTTGTGAAAGTGGAAGCGGATGTGAGTCCCTCTCCTGTTGGTCCTGCGATGGTGAAGGTGGTATAGCCTTCTCCACCTACGCCGATACCTGCATAGGAAGGACCGTTCTTCACGAAGATGGTGGTCTGAATGCGATGCCCCATTTCCGTCAGCACATCAATGTCCTTGCTGTGGCAGATGGCAGTATGTCTGAAACCATGCTCCACCTTCACCGCCAGCTCGATGCCTTCTTTCACATCCTTCACCCGCACCATGGGAAGTACAGGCATCATGAGTTCTTCTATGACGAAAGGATGATCCTTTTCCACTTCCATGATGATGAGCTTAATATGATCTTCCGCATCAATGCCGATGGCCTTCAGAATTTCTCGGGCGTCTTTTCCGATGAACTTCTTGTTGGGCTTCCATTTTTCAGGAACCAGAAGCGCAACCAGCTTGTCGATGGTTTCGCGGTCCTTGATTTCGTAGGCGCCATGACTCTTCATGTTGAACACCAGATAATCAAATACGCTGTCCACCACAATGGCTTCCTTCTCCGCAATGCAAGGAAGATTGTTGTCAAAGCTCGCTCCATCCACGATATCCTTGGCCGCTTTCTCGATGTTGGCTGTGGCATCCACCAGCACCGGAGGATTCCCTGCTCCTGCACCGATGGCCTTCTTGCCGGAAGACAGCACCGCTTTCACAAGGGCTGGTCCTCCTGTGGCACAGAGAAGATTGATCTTCTTGTGCTTCATGACCACTTCGGATTTGGCAAGACTCGGATTGTCCACGGTGACCACAAGATTCTTGGGCCCCTTAGCCATGCTGATGGCTTCATTGATGAGCTCCACGCATCGATTGGTGGCCTTGTAGGCACCAGGATGGGGAGAAAACACTACGGAATTACCCGCTGCCACCATGCCTATGGTGTTGCAGATGACGGTCTCCGTGGGATTGGTCGATGGCGTGATGGCCCCGATGACCCCGAAAGGGGACAGTTCCAGAAGCGTCAGTCCGTCATCACCTGTAAATACGCCCGCCCGAAGATCTTCCGTGGAAGGGGTCTTCTCGATGGCCAGTGTGTTCTTTATAATCTTGTCCTTCACATTGCCCATACCCGTTTCCTGCACCACCATCTCGGAAAGTTCCCGAACATACTTCAGAAGATGGGTCTTGATGGAATCCGTGATCCTCTTCCTGTCGGAAAGAGTCATTTCAAAAAGCTCTTTCTGTGCCAGATAAGCTTTTTCGATGGCCTCCTCCGGATCCTCATAGATGCCCTTGCTCTTTGATTCCAGCTGCTCTTCATTGGATGAAGAAGCGGCGAGTGGTTTCAGTTTTTCCATGACTTCCAGTACAATTTGATCGATATTTAAGTTTTCCATGCTCATGCTTCACCTCTATCTTCTAATACTTCGATGCCGGCAAGGCATACTGCCTTGTCTTCCTCTATGCTTCCGCCGCTTATGCCCAGGCCTCCGACGATCTGACCGTCTATGACTATAGGAATGCCTCCAGGGAAGGTCACCACCTGCCCTCTGTTGGAGATTTCAATGCCATAGAGATCCTTCCCCGGTCCGCTGAGCTTTCCAAGCTCCTCTGTGGCCGTATGGAAAAACGCGGCTGTATAAGCTTTGTTCCTGGAAAGATCTATGCTGCCTTTCAGGGCTCCATCCATGCGCATCATGGACTTCAGGTTGCCGCCGTCATCCACAATGCTGACCACCATGGGCTTGCCGATTTCATAGGCTTTTGTGATGCAGGCTTTCATGATGGCATGGGCTACCTGTTCTGTGAGCTTTCCTTCCTTCAGCATTTCCCCGGCATTATAGTTCACTTTCCTTTCCTCTCCCAGCACTTCATCCTCATACCTGCCCATGGCATAAAGCGTATCGCTCAATCTGTTGATGTATCTCAGGATATCTTCACTGACTTCTTCCTCTTCCAGAAGAGAGATGATTTCCCTTTCCGCAAATCTCACCTGCGTTCTTGCTACATGAAGAAAGGCTCCTCCTTTTGTCTTTCCTGGAATCACGAAGTAGTTTTTGTCATTGAGGGATTTTGTGATCTCATCGATGACCTTTTCCAGAAATTCGATATCTTTCTTTCCAACTCTTATTTTCAGTTTTTCGATGCCTTTCTGATCGGATGCCAGTTCGCCTCCCACCACAAAAAGCTTATCCTGTACTACGCGCAGTACATCCATGAGGGATTTTTCCCTCATGAAATTCACCGCAGCGCCTATGGCTGCGTTGGACTGGTCCACTGCACCATAGGCATGGACTCTCCTGGAGGACTTCTTGATCCTGGAACCTCCATAAAGTCCAGTTTCACCCTTGTCTCCGGTTTTCGTATAAATTTTGCTCATAATGTGTACCTCTAATACATTTCAAGAGAATCGATGATGGCCACGATGGCCGCATCCACAGGGGTATTCTCACTGATTGCGACTCTTGCGGAACCCCCGCTTGCCACAATGACCCTGTCTCTGAATCCTGCACCCACGGTATCCACTGCAATGACAGGATTCCCGTAGGGCTCAAAGCCTGGACTCATGGGCTGAACGATGAGAAGCTTTGAGCCGATCAGCCTCTTATCCTTTGTTGTTGCCACAACGTTTCCTTTGACTTCCGCTAAATACATATCTTCACCCTGCTCTCTTTCATTTATTTCAGTCTGCTTATCTCAGTCTGATTTTCTTCGCCTTCTGATGCTGATTCCGTGTCTTCTTACATAATCTGACGCTTCCATGGTAAGCTTCGCCTGCTCCGAGACGAGAATCTCCTTCTCTCCGATGGTGTTCACATCGGAAAGAGTGATGAATCTGTGCGGCAGGAGAATCCCCTTGCCTGAGCACTGCCCTTCATCCGTATCCCCTCTGTCTTTTTCACCCATCTCGGGTTTTTCCTTCAGTGAACCTTTCCCTGCACTGTCTGAGATCCACCCTTCGGTGAGAAGATGAATTCTCATTTCCCTTAGTTCTTCCTTCATGGGTTCCATTCTGCTTCTCAGATACTCATTCTTCACGCCTGTCATCTCTCTTGAAAAAGCATAGACCGGCTTGTTCTCTTTCACTGTCTCGAACACGATTTTCCCCAGCGCGTCTCTGAATCTCATGTTCAGAAGTTCTCTGCATTCCTCAAAATGAAGATCGGAGATCACCACGCCGTGAAATCTTTTCAGAAAATCCTCATAACGCATTTCTCTGAAGATGCCTGTCCGAATGTTCTCCCTGTTTCCAAAAACAGGATCCTCCAGGACTTTCACATCCTTCACAAGAAGAGAACAGACCACCATGGTGTATCCGACATTTTCAAGAAGTTCCGTCATCTGTTTCACTTTTCCGAAATCCGAATCATCCCTCAGAATGAGAAGCACCCTCTTTTCTGCCCTATACCGCTTCAGACGTCTTAAGACTTCCTCCACGATCTCATCCAGTCTTTCCATCATGGCATCCTCTCCTTCAGTGCACACAGTGCGATGCCCATGGGCGTCACCAGCATGGGGTTGTAGGGCTTCAGGGTCCTCACCCCAAGGCTGGATTCAAAATGACTCTCGAAACCTTTCAGCGCCGATCCGCCTCCCACGAGATAGACCTTGCCCACTTCCTGTCCGTCGATGAACTGCTTCACAATGTGCGCCATCTTGTCGATGACCGGAAGAACCACTCTATAGATCTCCTCTTCCTTCTCCTTCATGCGCTTCATTTCTTCCGCATCCTCATAGCTCACGCGATAGCTTCCGGCAATGACGAGATTCATATGATGGCCGCCGGTGGCTTCGTCATAGGTGGAAATCACTTCCCCCTCTTTCAGGATGGAAATGCCGGTGGTGCCCCCACCGATGTCCACCACAGCGCCTTCCGTGACCTGAAGCACCTCTGCCGCTGCCGTGGGTTCATCCACGATGGCAGTGACTGTGAATCCTGCTGCTTCCAGCACATTTCTCACAATCTTTGCGGATCCGTCTGTGACCCCAGGAGGGATGGCCCCTGAAGCTTTCTCAAGAGACACTCCGAGGATTCCTTCCACCTGTTTCTTCAGTCTTCTGACGATTTCACAGGCTCCGACAAAATCCACCACGATTCCGTCACGGACCACACCGCAACGCTCAAATGCGCCGCTTACTAGATTTCCCTTCTCATCCACCACGCAGAGCACGATGGATGCTGTACCCAGGTCCACCCCTGTATAAAGTTCTCCCTCATAGGTCCTCTTCTCTTTTTTCAGGATGATTTCCTCGAAGGCTCTGATCTTATCATTGACTTTCCCCATGTCCATAGTACTCTCCTCATGTTCCGACGATTTTCAGAAGGTCTCCTGATCTGATGTTCCCCGCATTGGCCTCGTCCACATCAATGTGCATCTCGAGGGCATATTTCGGAGAGACTCTCAGCATCACATCGTGAAAGATCAGGCCTCTTTTTCCTTCCTTCTCCACAGAAACGATGTCTCCGTTTCTCAGTCCGTATTTCTCTGCCATGTCCGGTGGCATATGAATATGTCTGTAGGCGGCGATGACGCCTTCCGTAAGCTTCACTTCTCCTTTCGGACCCACAAGGGTCACGCCTTCAGAGCCTTTGATGCTTCCGGATTCTCTTATGGGAATCGCAAGACCCAGCATATAGCTGTCTGATAAAGACAGCTCCACCTGCGTTGCCCCTCGAACAGGTCCAAGGATTCTCACCTTCTTAAAGACCCCTTTTTCAGTCTTCACTTCCAGTGTCTCATTGGCTGCATATTCCCCTGGCTGTTTCAGATCTTTCAGTTTCGTAAGCGCATATCCTTCTCCATAAAGAATATCCAGGTCTTCTCTCCTGACGTGGATGTGTCGGTTTGACACACCCACGGGTACATAGAGAGAATCTGTGTATTTCAGGATGGTATCATGAATGAGCTTCTTCAGTTCCTCTCTTTCCATGATCTTAATCTAGCTTTGGCAGAAATACTTCCACGTCCTGATGTGGTCTTGGGATCACATGGGTGGATACAACTTCGCCCACAGCTCTTGCAGCTGCAACACCCGCATCAACTGCCGCCTTCACAGCACCTACATCTCCTCTCACCATGACGGTGATCAGACCCGAACCGATCTTCTCATATCCGATGAGCTCCACATTTGCCGACTTTGTCATGGCATCCGCTGCCTCGATGGCACCTACCAGTCCTTTTGTTTCAATTAATCCTAAAGCGTTGTTCATATACTTCTACTCCTTTTCTTTGTAATGTATGCATTTCACTCTGGGTTCACCTTTGACTCTAAGACATTCCGGGTCCCCGCAGAGATTGCATGTCACGACGTTCTTTCTTTTCTTTTTCATTCCATCCTGCTCCGGAGCTTTCGTCTCCCCTTCTTCCATGGGTGCCTGAACAGAATCAGCAGCACCGGGTCCGGGCATAATCGGCGCAGATTCTTCCTCTTCCGATTGTTCTTCCTGCTCCGCTTTCTGCTCAATAGAAGACTCCGCTTCGGAAGTGTCTTCCTCTTCGGAATCCTCCTTCCCTGATGCACCCTCTGATGTCTCTCTGGAAGGTTCTTCCCTCTCAGGTTGCGGGGATTGCTCCGCGGTTTCTTTATTTGTGTTCTCTTTTCTCTTCAGGTCGTCCATCCCGTGGATCATCAGCTCCAGGCCATCAGAAGGCCTGGCGATGACTGTGTGGGAATAGACTTTGCCTTGAAGCTCGCTGCTGCCGAGAATGGAACTGACTGCCGCATGCACTGCACCGACTTCACCGTTGATTTTCAGTGTATGCATCCCCTGCCCCTTTGCAGGTTCCAGTCCTTCGATTTCCACATTGGCGGCTTTTAAAGCAGTATCCACTGCAACCACCGCGCTAGCCAGCCCCTTCATTTCAATAAATCCATATGCTTTTTTCATCCTATGCTCCTCCCATATTGAAGGGGATTCCCTTAACCAGCCTTGCTGCATTGATCCCTAGATTTCTGCACTTCATGGTTTCTTTCAGAAGATTCCCCCGAAAAAGAAGGTAATCCTCTGGAAGCTTGTCATAATAGATGGCTCCCGAGAGCGATTCATCCACACCGATGCCTACATCCAGCTGAGAATCCATACTTGCGATTCTTGCCAGCTCTTCCAGTCTTTTTTCCTCACTGATTCTTATGATGTAAGGAATGCCTTCTTCCTCGATGCCATAGGTGATTTCTCTGATTTCCGCTCGGCCCTTCACGTCCTCATTGACGCAGAGCACCACGCAGATATTTCCGGTTTCATCCATAATCAGTACCTCCTATAACACAAGTCCGGTAGCCACGGCATTTCTTGGTCCCATACATCCTCGTATGTTCCCTCTTCCTGCCACAACTCCATACTGAGAAAGCGCATCGGTGACCATCTGAGGAATTTCAAAATCCAGTGCTGAGCCGCCTACCAGAACCACGTGTTCGATTCCTCTGATGTCTCCGGTGAGGCTTACCTGGGACAAAGCCCGCAGCGCATTTGTCACAAACACCTTTTCCTTGGCTTTTCGCCTTACGAATTTCACTTTCTCCATTGAAAGGTCCGCATGCAGTGGAACCATACCCTCTTCTTTGAGGATGATGATTCTTGCGAAAAGCTTCGGATCCAGCGGTTTGTCAAAGAACTCCACAGAACCGTCTTCATGTCTGATATGAAACAGCGATTCTGCCTTGGCAAGAGAATACTTCTTGATGTCCTCTGCCAGTTCCAGACTGTCCAGCCCAAGTTCCGTTTTGATGAGCAGCGTCACCATGTTCCCGGCACCTGCCAGATGCACCAGATGGACATTTCCATCCCTTGTCATCAGCGAGGAGTCCGTGGACCCTGCCCCCATATCAAGAATGGCCACGGGGATATCCGTTCCAGGTGTGGTCAGTGCTCCTTTTATGGCCATCTGGGCTTCCACACCGCCCACTTCCACTGGGACGCCCAGTTTCTGCTGCATTTCCTTCGCAATGAC
Source organism: Proteiniclasticum sp. C24MP (assembly GCF_043951855.1). Classification (NCBI taxonomy): domain Bacteria; kingdom Bacillati; phylum Bacillota; class Clostridia; order Eubacteriales; family Clostridiaceae; genus Proteiniclasticum; species Proteiniclasticum sp. C24MP. The sequence goes on along the minus strand of NZ_JBINJW010000004.1, from coordinate 99,556 downwards.
TTCCATCTGGAGCCTGTCGGCTTTCACCATGGCAGCCACGCCTACGGCGCTTTCCATGGAGAATTCTCCAGCAAGGCCTCCCGTCACTTTCTGCGGAGAAATGGTATCCACCGCCAGAAGGTCCTGAATCTTGATGTCTCCATGATGCTGACCGGTGAGCTCTGCCATGACGTGCCGGATCTTTTCCAGCATGCCACCTGCATTGGTCCCCGCCTCACCGACGATATCAGTAACAGGATGACACTTGTTCATGGCATTCATGAGCACTTTGGCCCCATCATCCACATTGACCTTCAGCCTGTTCTTCTCTCCGATGATATGGATTTCTCCGGCAGGAATGCTCCTTAGTTTCACATCCCCCTTGGGGGTCTTGATGACCACCGCGGAGCGGTTTCCGATGAGGGCTCTTGCAATGGGCACCACAAACTTCGTTTCCTCGCTTGTGAGCGAAAAGAGTGTGGCAATGCCATAGGGATTGGACAGTGTCTCCACCACAGAGCCCACATGGGCAACTTCTATGGCTGTGAGCATACCCACAGGTATTTTTTCAAACAGCGTCACTTCATCCACGATGGGAATGTTCGCCTTCAGTCTGTTGACGATGAGTACGCCGTCATCATTGGCAGCAATGGCTCCTTTGATGGAAACTCCGTCTGCAAGCGCTCTGTTGATTCTTTCCGAAGATTCATTGAATCCCATGTCTTGAGGGATGAGCACGATGACATCCTGCCCTTTTTCCACTTCATGAAGAGCTTCGATCCTTGTGCCGATACCGACACCGATGCCGATGCCACCAGGTGTCCTGGGGTTGTGACCAATCATGGTGGATTCCGTGATGATGGTCTCCGTGATGGTTTCCATGGCCACATCCCCGATCACAGGTGCCGCTTCGTTGATTCTTATGAGCGTCAGGTCTTTGAAATCAAGATCCGCCTTTTCCATGGCCTTGTTCAGGGAATGGAAGATGCCTGGGATGTTGTCCCTGGTCCCTTTGATTCCCGTGGTGGAGACGATGGCGTCCGATATGAAATCAATCCTCCCGTTTTCCATCACTCTGCCGATCGCCGTTTCGGTGGTGGCGTTACCAATATCTATACCTGCTACGATTTTCATTTAGAAGCCTCCAGTCTACTCTTTAAGCCTTCCTCTCTTCTCATATAGGGCTGCCGCTTCACGGACCAGTTTACCGTTGATTACGGCAGAATATCTGTTTTCCAGCTCTTCCGCAATTTCGATGAGTTCAGCTTTCGTGGAGCGATAAGGTCTCAGAGCATTGTATATTTCAAGAATTCTTTCATCCGGCACTGCAATGAGTTCGGATGCCCTTCTCAGGTTCTTTGCAAAAGCATCTCTTCCTACGGATTCCGCAACCTGTGCCTGCATCTCCAGGGTTTCAGGTGCAATCTTCACGTCATTGGCTGTGATGCTGCCGTTCATGACGCCACCGATGGTGATTTCTTCCAGCGTCTTTCCTGTAGGTGCTTTGATGACGTCTGCCATCTTTTCACTCAGGGGATAATCCGCCTCTGTGACTCTCCTGCCGCCACCTGTCTTCTTGGGTTCTGTATAGCTTGTGTCTTTCATTCCGGCCATGACCTCTTTGATCATCTGCTCAAGTACACTGTTATCAATCATTTTATTCCCTCCTTAGAATGTGATTTCAAGTTCATCAGACAGCTTCTTTGGCACAACATGCTCGGTTTCCTTGATATGCAGAAGTGCTGAAATCGCCTGATACTTGGGTCTGGCCATCTGATCATTCATTGTAGGTACCGGATTGGGAGATTCTCCCTTGGCGTATTTGGCTGCGTTTCTTCCGATGGCTCTGTATACCTTAAGATCCAGAAGCGGTGCCTGAGGGAAGAGTTCCAGGTTGGAAAGAGGGGCCAGGTCCTTGGAATGAATGACGGTTGTGCCCTTGCTCTGAATGCCGATACCGATACCGGAACCGGAATGCTTTGCCGCATGATGGGCAATAAAGGCCACATCCGAAGTATGGTACACCTTGATCACACGAGCCGTGACGCCTTCTTCTTCAATTCCGGCCATGACTTCTCTGATCACATCCTCATGGGGAACTTTTGTGATGGTCCTGGTCTGATACACACCAAACGCAGGACCTACACCGATGACCACTTCATCTTTTCTTCTGCCCTTTTCCACTGTGCCTTTCACCTTCATGTTAAGCGGTCCTTCTGGAACGGACTTTTTAGGCTTGTCTGCATTCTGGAGATTCTGCAGTACTTCTTCTATGATGCTTTTTAGTACTTTTTCGTTGATATCCATTAATTCATCCTCCTATTCAAAGTCTTCAGCAGACAGAGCACTTTCGATGTCCTTGACTTCCTGCCATCTTTCTTCGCTCATGGAATACCCTGTGCAAGGTCCCATGTAGTCGTTCTTGTCATTGACCGCACTTCTGACCTTGAAGTTGTTGTCCACATAAGCTGATGTATGAAGATGGTCGCCAGAGACTCTCAGTTTCATCATGCCAAGAAGCGTATCTGCCACATCATCATATCCTGCCTTCTTAAGGGCTTTGATGATTTCCACTCCTGTGGTCTTGGTTTTCAGAAGCTCTTCACAGGCTTTGATGTCTTCCACCATATTTCTGTCCGGCATATCCTTGGATCCGTGAGCATAAGTTGCAGCTTCCACTTCTTCATCGGTGATGAGCGGGAAGTTCATTTCTTTGAATAAAGCCTGCAGTACCTTGGCTGCCTTGTTTCTTGTCTTGATGACTTCTTCTTCCTTCACCGGTCTCAGACCGCCGTCCACCTTAAGGTCTCTCTGAAGGACGTTATAGTCGTCATAATCTTCCGCATCGAAGTTTGAACCGGCAAACATATTATCGTAGTTTGGTGTTGCGGAATATCCGGAGAAGATAAAGTCTGTTCCAGGGATCATCTGCATCAGCGTTCTTGCCGTTCTTCTGATGTCGGAATGGGAGAAGGTCTGGTCATTACCAGAAGCCACTTCCAGATCCATCATGCAGGTGAGGACATTCTCAGCCAGCACGGCACGGATTCCGGATGGAACTGCACCTGGAACACCGATACAGGAAATGGATCCGTTCTGAAGACCCTGTACACCTGCACCCTTGGTGATGAATACGCATCTGGCTTCCAGATACAGCATGGATTTCTTTTCCGCATTCCCCATGAGCACTTCTGAACCTGTACCGGAGGTGAATCTCATTTTGAGTCCTCTGGATGCATAGGCAGATGCCAGGAAAGCCTTGGACCATGGTGTATCATCACCGTCGATGAATACCTGCTCTGTTCCATATACCGATACGGTTTCTGCGTAGGCAGTGAATCCCTTCATGCCAAGATTCAGCTCCGTTGCTTCTTCCACCGCACACTGGGTAAGGATTCCGGGTCTTCCCACATTGGCTCCCACAAGAAGGGAGATGGCGTTGAAGGGTGCATATCTCACAACGGCAACGGTGGTTTCCTGCTCATCGAATCCTCGAAGAGCCGCCTCTGCAGCTTCCGCTGCGATGAGAACCGGATTGTCCTTGACGTTTGTCACGTGACACTGGTTGGAAGGCGTCTTTCTTGCTCTCATCTTGGTCAGTGCCATCATCAGTTCCAGAACATTCATCTTGTTAAGCACTTCAACCGCTTTCGCAGGTGTCATGGATTTTGTGATTTCGATGAGCTTGCTTCTTGGAACATTGATGTCCACCAGCATATGTGCGATTTCTCTGGAGTCCATGTTCACGACCTTCTCCGCATTGGTCAGGTCAATGGTGTGGTCTGCGATGAACGTATCGATGAGATCGAAATCTTCTCTTTTCTTTCCATCCAGTTCCACTACTTTTCCGTTTTCAATCTTGATGCCGGGTTTGGGGTCCAGCGGAGAATTCATTGCAATGAGCCCTACTTCAGGCCATTCTTTCAAGAATCCATCCTGGTTGACTGGACGTGCTCTGAGAACTTCAAATCGTTTGGATTTCATATTATTTCCCCCCTGTCTAAATGTATGGTGTGGTGCTGGATGGAGCAGGTTCCTGTCCCAGTGCTTCCAGAAGTTTTATGCCCAGCTCCCTTGCTGCCACCACAGCCTGTCTTACAGCTCCTGAATCACCACTTATGAATAAAATGGATTCATTTGTGAAAGAGGTTGTTGATGGGGAGGCATACAGCACGATATCCACATTGGCTGCCTTCACCGCTGTATCTGCAATGACAACACCGATGGCTGCTGGTGCTCCGACGATGAGCCCGAAGGCTTTCCCGATGGGTGCGCCCCATGCCTTGTTGCATGCATAGCTTGCTCTGGCAGTGTACTGAAGTTCAATATGTCCTGCGTTGTTTCCATAAACATCTCCGAAGGTTCTGTCCAGTTCTTTCAGCGTTACTTCCACTGCACGACGTGCATCAGAAACATCTTCTGCTCCGAAAAGAATCAGACATCCATGTCCTGCACCGCCCTTGGTGTCTCTTGGCAGTTCGATGGAGATGATTTCCGTATTGGTGGCCTTCACGGCTTCGTCAGCTGCCATGATATGAGGGCCAGCTCCTGTTCTTGCACCGATGATTCCGATGGACTTGTATTTCGGATCGATCTTCATGAAGTTATGAAGATTGTGGTCCACATTGGCAATGACAAGTCCTATGGTATCCCCGATGGCCGTTCCGACGAATTCAGTGATACCAGGATTGAAGCTGTTTTTAGGTGCTTCTTTTTTGGCTTCCTTGGTATCACCCATTTTCTTCATGACCTCTTCCATTACTTTTTCCATTAAGTTATCATCCATTTTCTAATCCTCCTCGCTTATTCTTCAATGGCTTTTGGCAGAATTTTTTCAACATCTGTGTGTGGTCTTGGAATCACGTGTACGGATACGACTTCTCCCACCTTGCCTGCTGCTGCTGAGCCTGCATCCGTGGCAGCCTTCACTGCACCCACATCTCCTCTGACCATTACTGTCACAAGACCTGAACCGATTTTGGTGTAGCCGATGAGTTCCACATTAGCGGATTTCACCATGGAATCCGCAGCTTCGATGGCACCAACCAGACCTTTCGTTTCGATCATTCCCAGTGCTTCTTTTTGCATGATTACTCCTCCTTAAGGATAATTTTGGCTTTTGGATACGTTTACTTACCACCTACATCATAAAAAATAATGGCATGGAAGCCATTACAATAATCATTGATATTGGGGTAATTTTTTATGAAGCTCTTCGGTTAATGAGACTTTTTTGTGATGATATGATAAAAATCCATGGTGGGTCTTTCGATGCATCACAATGAAAAAGAAGCGGTAAAATGGTTTCATCCATCTTACCGCTTCTGTTCCACTGCTTCTGTTTTCTTCATTTCTTCGAACCAGTCTATATGATCCATTTGCCATTTACGGCATAATTGCCTTTTCTGAAGAGATTCTTTTCTTCAGCGGCCTTTTCTTCCACTTCTTTACGATACTGACTTGGCGTCACGCCTGTCTTCTTCTTGAAGACCTTGCTGAAATAGTTGGCTTCATTGAATCCCAGTTCGAAGGCCAGAACATTTAAAGGCAGGTCTGTATCCATGATCAGCTCCTTTGCTCTCTCCACCTTCTTCGCCGTCACATAGTCGATGAAATTCTCTCCCACTTCACTCTTGAATAGTTTGGAAAAATAATGGGTGGAGATATTCATATAACTTGCTGCAGACTCCAGGGTAAGGCTGTTCGTCAGATGCTTCTCTATAAAGTGCAGCGCATAGGTCATTTCTTCCTTGTGCACCACTCTCTTTTCACTGATGATTACATCAAAAAGTTCTTCGAAAATGAGCTCCAGAATCTGAAAGTACTGCTCTCTCGTCTTACTGGTCGTAAGCTTTTCCTTGACCTTGATCTGCAGGTTCTTCTCCACATCGATGCCGAAGTATTCCGCAGCGGTCAGAAGACTTTCCAGAAGAATTCTGGTGACTTCCTTTTCCTTTTCATAGCTGTCAAGCTGCAGATTTTTCATCTTTCTCAGATACTTTTTTGCACGGATGTAGTCTCCGTTCCTGCAGAACGTGAGAAATACAGTTTTTATGTCGTCCTTATGGTTTTTTGCAGGCTCATTATACTGATGCATTTTCCGCACTGTTCTTTCCAGCGCTTCAAATATGTGTTCCGGTCTCGAGGGCTTCAGAAGATAATCATCCAGGCTGTATTGAATCGCATGCTGTGCAAACTCAAAATCATTGTAAGCGCTCACGATGATGATGCCCATCCTCGGATTGTATTCTCTAATAAGTCTTGATGCTTCAAGTCCCGTCATTTTAGGCATCTTGATGTCCATGATTACGATATCCACATCATGTTCCTTCACAAACTTCACGGCTTCCAGCCCATTTTCCGCTTCCCCGACCACTTGAAACTGATTGCTTCTGCTGCCAAGGATCATTCTCAGAACATCTCTTTCGAGGTATTCGTCATCTACAAGTAGTATCTTTTTCACTCTTTACACCTGCCTTGGAATCTTAATGCTGATTCTGGTTCCCTCATTGACTTTAGATTCTATTTTCAGTCTGTACCCACTGCCAAACTGGTGAATGAGCCTCTTATCGGAATTCAGAAGTCCGATTCCATTGGAACTGGGTTTCCCTGTGGAGTCGTACTTACCACTGAGAATCTCTTCGACTCTGGATTCCTCCATACCGACTCCGTTGTCTTCAATGGTCAGCATGATGTCCTTCCCTAGATCCTCAGAATAAATCCGGATCAGTCCATTGTCCACAGAATAGATCCCATGATCAATGGAATTGTTCACAATAGGCTGCAGAATCATGAAAGGCATCCGGATCTGTAGAAACGCAGGATCCACATCGATGGCAAAATCCAGTTTATGCCCCATTCTGATCTGCTGGATTCTCAGGTATTTTTTCACATAGTCCAGTTCCTGCTCGATGGTCACCAGATTCTCTATTTCATTTTTAATGGTATATCTCAGCATATCGGAAAGGAAATAGATCACTTCCGTGGTTTTATCCGCCTTTTCGATGATGGAAAGATTACTGATGGTATTGAGCGCATTGAAGAGAAAATGCGGGTTCACCTGGGATTTCAGCACTTTCAGCTCTGCATCGCTCAAACTCTTTTCCAGAGACATGCGTACCTTCATCTCATTGATGAGTTTCTGATTCTTCTCGTTGAGCTCATTCTGAATGTATTCGGCAAAGCCGTTCTTCACCACATAATTGCCCATGATGGACAGAAGATTGGCTGAGTTTATCATATGTTCATCCGTGGTGATGTGGATCTCCTCAAGAAGATTCTTTGCTTCCTCAGTGGCCAGGAATGCTTCCGCTTCCTTACTGAGCGTGCTGTCATTTCCTGGATAGTTTACACTATCCTCCTCCATATGGACCTGTCCGGCCAGAATGGAGCCTAGAAACTGACCTTCAAAAATGATAGGAACCGCCATATCATATAGACCTGCATGACATCTGTATATAGCGGGCTTTCCGCTTCTCGCCGCTTTGATCCCACCGAAGGCATCCGACTGGTAACAGTGTTCCTTACATGCGCCGACTTCCCGGAATCGCGTACAGAAGTTCGTGAAGTTGCTGTATTTTGTGATAGGCTCTCCTTTGAAATCAACAGTCACCGCTGCAAGTTTCGTAACAGCCGAAAAGTTGTCCTGTATTTTCTGCAGTGTTTCAACATCAATGATATCTTTCAGACTGATTCCTTTCATTTCTTTCCCTCCAAAATATCACCCTCGGGATGAATACATTTTCATTGTACAATATTTTCTCATCCATACTATATTTCCACTAAAATTTTACCATTTATTATCGGATGATGACAAAATATTGCCATGTTCATAAAATGCTATTGGAAAGAAGTTACTGGCATTCTATAATGTTTTGGTATTCCATTTCTTTTTCCATCAGGAATCCTATAATGATAGTATTAGTATTGTCTCACTGTTGATATGAGGAAGTGCAGAATGAAAGATTTCAATGTAAAACCGGTCATTGTCTACGGAGAAAACGCTCTGGACAGACTTGATGAATATAGATACCGAAAAGCCTGCATCGTCACGGATGGACAGATCATAAAGCTTGGTCTGCTGAAACTTCTGACGGATAAACTGGAACGGAATCAGATTGCCTACGAAGTATTTGATGAGGTCGTCCCGGATACCACATCAAATGTGGTGGAAAAGGGTCTCATGCACATCATACGGTCTAAACCTGATGTGGTCTTCGCCATGGGAGGCGGATCCAGTATCGATACAGCGAAAGCTGTTATATTCTATTTTCAGAAATTAAAGGAGACCTTTATGAGTGATGATGTGATTGTTAAGCCCATTCTGATAGCCATTCCCACCACAGCAGGAACAGGCTCTGAAGTTACGGAGTATGCTGTAGTGACCGATTCGGTTTCTGGAGCAAAAATTCCGATCACCAGTAAAGTCATGCTTCCGGATTTTGCGATACTTGATCCGCGCATCACGAAAACCGCACCTGACTTCATCACCGCAGATACAGGTATCGATACGCTGACCCATGCCATTGAAGCTTACGTGTCAAAAGGCGCCAACGAGTTTTCAGATTCCTATGCCCTGCAGGCCATCAATCTGATTTTCGATCATCTTATTCCGGCTTACCAGGACGGAAACAATCTCATGCGTCGAGAAAAGCTCCAGATTGCTTCCAGCATGGCAGGCATCGCCTTCAACAACGCTTCCCTTGGAATCAACCATAGCATTGCCCATGCCCTGGGCGCAAAATTTCACCTTTCCCACGGAAAATGCAATGGTATCCTGCTGCCTTATGTCATCGAATATAATGCGAAGAATCCCGATGCCATGAAGCGTTATGCGGAAATCGCAAAGAACATGGGATTCAGCTTCACAGAGGATCAGATATCGGCTTTTGCTCTCATTGAGAGCGTGGTGCTGCTCAAAAAGGCATTGAACATTCCCGAAAATCTCATCGAAGCCGGCATCGACCGCAATGATGTGATCAATGCCCTTGATGAACTTACCGCCATGGCACTGAAAGACATGTGCACCAGCGGTAATCCCATAGTGCCCACGGAGCAGGACCTAAGAGGAATACTCCTGAAAATGATCTGAAAAAATAGTTTCTTCGCCCAAGGCTGAGCAACTTCATTGTGCAGTGCCTTGGGTCGTTTCATGTTATGGCCTGGAATGCAGGGATGAAAAAGGGAAGTGTCCAGCAGACTCGGTGAAATCTCATCCCTTTATGGTAAAATGGAGGAAAGAAGCATTTTATCACTAGCACTGTTTCAAGGAGGAATTGCAATATGGAGATCATTATTTCACGGGAGAAGAACATCGATTCTGATAAGCTCATGAAGCTCTATCAGAATGTAGGATGGTCCGCTTACACAGAAGATCTGGATCTTCTCAAGGGAGCCATCATGAAATCCCTTGATGTGATCACAGCCTGGGAAGGCGAAGAACTTGTCGGCCTCATCAGAACCATTGGCGATGGGCTTACCATTCTCTACATACAGGATATCCTGGTACAGACGGACTATCAGAACAAAGGCATAGGCTCCCGGCTTCTGCAGGAAATCCTCGACAAATACAGCCTGGTCCGCCAGAAAGTTCTCCTCACGGAGGAGGCCAAAGACGTGAGGGCCTTCTATGAGAAGAACGGTTTTCACTCCTGTGACCGCGGAACTCTAGTAGCCTTCGCGAAATTTCAGTAGCCTTTGAAAAGCACCTGGAGAGTAAGATGAATTCTTACGTCCAGGTGCTTCATTTTCGCTTTTTCACTTCTTCCATCTTCTCTGCTTACTGCTCTTTTTCAGGTACCAGCACGTCAAGATGGGATTTCAGCACTTCCACCGTTACCGGCAGCTCCGGTCCTTCTTCCCCATCCACATCACTGACATAGGTTTTACCGTCAAGCGCCTCCAGTGTCACTTGATCCGTAGTGATGTAGGTCATGTTCTCGGACTCGGTGATTCTTCTGCTGAGGATCTCCGGAAGCATTTTTGTGGTCTCCGCCAGGTCCAGTTCATGGACCAGCAGAATGTGGATTTTCCCGTCCTGAAGCTTTGCCTCAGGAAAGACATCCTTGATGCCTCCCAGCTGACCTGTGAGACTCATGACGACAGCAGAGAGTTCTCCCTCAAATTCTTTTTCTCTGGATGTGACTTTCACGCCGATCTTCTCATTCTCGAAAAGCTTCTTCGCTCCAGCCCAGAGGTAAGCCAGCGGTCCCAGTTTCGATTTCTCCTCTGCAGACACTTCATGAATGCTTTCCGGAATCCTGCCCACAGCCATGGCATTGGTGAAATACCGGTCATTGGCTCTGGCCAGGTCTATGGTTTCCAGATGCTCCTCACTGAGCATCTCCACAGCCTCTTTCGCATCCAGAGGAATCTGAAGCACTCTGGCAAGATCGTTGACGGTACCCATGGGTACGATGGCAAACTTCGGCCGCTTCTCATGGGGTGCGATTCCATTGACCGCCTCATTGACTGTACCATCTCCACCCACTGCCACAATAAGCTCCACACCTTCTCTGGTGCCTTCATCCGCAAAGCGTCTGGCATCTCCTGCGCCCTGCGTCTTCTTCACTTCCACGCGCTCATATCGTCTCTTAAGAATCTCCTTGATCTGGTCTGTATACTCCTCCGCTTTCTCTTTTCCAGAGGAAGGATTGATAATGACTAAAGCTTTATTCATCCGCTTTGGCGCCTCCTTACATCTCTTCACCTGATGTCCGATTCAGTATTGCCCTGATTCTTCTGGTTCATCAGATTTCTCTTCCCATCCTGTTACTGATTATTATACTGGGTTCTTATTAATGCGCCGTGAATAATTTTGAAATTTTACCTTCAGAAGGACTGCCAGGATCTGGTGCTACCATGGTTTCAGCGAAACATGAAAAGCCTGATTCTTTCGAATCAGGCTCCTGTTTCATTGGTTGACAGTTCTACTGAATATACTTCTGCTTTCTCTTGGAAAGGAGAACTGCTCCACCTGCCAGCATCAGAATACCCATGACCATTGGTGCCATAGGATCCGCTTCGCCTGTTGCAGGATATTTACCTTCTTTGCTTGCCAGAACGAATACGGAGAAATCCTTAGTCTGGGTTTCCACATACTTTCCGGACAGCTTGTAGCTGAGCTTTTCAAGTCTCTTGTCTTCTTTTTCATGGAACAGTAGAAGTCCCTTGGTAGGAAGCTTGCCCACTGGAAGATGAAGCGTTACGGCTACCTTCGGCAGCACTTCGATTCCATCCACAGTAAAGTGCACTTCATACGCATTGGTGGTGTAGCCAGACAGTTTATAGTCCACTGGTTTCACAACGAGAACAGTTTTTTCGTCAAATGCTCCCACAGGAACTGTGACCATGACACCGGTCTTATTGTCTTTCAGCACATAGGCTGTCTCGCCTGTACCAGGTTCTTCCGCAGGTTCCAGAGCTTCTATGGCTGCAAGCAGCATTTCAGAAGCTTCGTCCACTTCTTCCTGGGTCGCAAATTCATCTTCTAGAACCGCCTTTGCAGCTGCAATGGCGTCCTTTAGTGCTTCTGCGCTCTCTTCTGTCATGTTTTCCACTGAAATCACTTCAGCCGCATCCAGAATTTCTTCCAGTTCAGCCTTGTCAGCAGCTTTCGCTGCCAGTGTGACTTCACTTCTGTCTCTGACACGGATTCTTGGTCCGAGAGGATCTATGGAAGAAAGTCCTATGGCATTGACGATGTCGCCTACTTCTATGTCAGGCATGACAACGTCTGTGCCGATATAACCGTCTATGAACACTCTTACCGGAACACCGCTTTCGTCCTCCACGTAAATGGCTTCAATGACACCTTCCACCATTTCTATGTCTCTTACAATACCTTCCACCTGAACCAGAAGTCCCAGGTTGTAGGATACTTCAGCGGTCTGCATCATCTTCGGCTGAACCTTTAGAACAGGTTCATCAATGACTTTCATGCTGCTGATGTTCAGCTGGTGTTCTCCCTGATAGGAAGAAGTGATGCCAGTGATTTCCAGCATGGTTCCCGCTTCGTAGTTTCCATCAATCGGGAAGATGTTGATTCCGCCAGTTTCGTCCTGAATATAAGCACTGTCAAAGAATGCCGTGCTCTTGTCAAAACCGCTGACGTTGCTTGTGAGTCTGCCTCTTATGGTGAACTGCAGGCCTTCTTCGGCTTCCTGCACTTCAGCGATCGGCGTGATCACAGGTTCAGGTTTGATCTCATCGATGACATTGTTGAGAATCATGAAGTTCGCGTTTCTCACGGATTCTTCGATGAGCATTTCCACTGTCACTTCAAAGTTGGAGAAGAATGTCACACCAGCTGTTACAAGAAAGCCTCCTCCTGGAAGCATTTCTTCTGCAACGAGTGTCACATCGCCTTTTTCCACTACTACTAGATCTTCGTCATAGTTCGGCACATAGGCTGAACCCGTGAAGTTCTCTGTATAGTTTGCGCCCCAGGTGGTCTCATAACCAGAGACGATCGGTGTTGCACCATTTAGAATCACCGGTGCGGAGTTGTATGCGTTGAAAGTCTTTGTGGTCTGTGTCAGGATTCCCTTACCGAACATGCTGTCTTCATTGAAGTTCGCATCTTCAGTGAACTGGATCCTATAGGCTTCGTTGGACTTTCTTTCGTTATCCACTACAATACCATCTGCAATTCTGGCTTTCGCGCCGATTGCTTCCAGGATACTGTTGGAGATCACTGCCGCATCGAATTCGCCGCCTGGATTCCCTCTGTCTGACTTGGAAGTCAGAATGATGTTTCCGCCGTTTTCCGCATAGTTTCTGATTGCCGTGATTTCAGCATCTGTATAGCTCTTTGGAATCTGTCCGAATCCCTTGTATGGAACGGTGAGCATAAGAAGCTCGATCCCTTCCAGAGATTCTTCCGTGATGACATCATTGACACGTTTCACTCTTGCACCCTTCTGTCCGGCTACAGCGGTAAAGTACGTATCGTTGTCCGCATAGTCTCCGGAGATATAGAAGTTGTCATGAGCCGCATCTACAAGGATGTCCACGACGCTGTCGTTGTTATAGACATTCAGACTGATGGACTTGGTGAATGCCATGGAAATTCCATTAAGGTTTCCTTCCACATTGACCGTGATGGTCTGTTTGCCCACTTTTTCCGGTACATAATCAAATGTGAGATCCGCTTCTGTTCCCTTCAGGATAACCGGAAGGTTCTCTGTAACGGATGCAAGAAGTTCTCCATCAAGAAGATATTCCACGCTTGTAATGGTGAAATCTTCTGCTTCTCCATTATACATATGAGTCGTGATCTTTGTGGTTTCACCCATGACGTCCATGGATGTGTCTTTAGTCATGTCGTTGATGCCCACCTGAGTGACTTCACCTGTCCACACTGGTGCAGTGACGGCGATGTCTCCATCCGCCTGCTCTGCCATGATGTAGTAGTAGGAATAGTCATTGGGAAGTGAGACTTCAAGTTTTCCTGAGTTGGAGTTGATCTGCTCTGAATGCGCCACAATACCACCATTTACGATGACACTTACTTTTCCGATGACGTCCAGGGCATCCGGATCATTGAAATCCACCAGAATGTCCAGTCTGTCAGGAGAATCTGTAAGCACTGTACCCATTGGCTGATTGTTTGCTGTATAGAAGACTTCAAAGTTGTTGTCTTCTGTGGAGTATACTGTCATGTCGCTGATGGCGCCATAAATGGAGGATTTGTCAAGACGGTCTGCAACGACAACTGTTCTAGCTGTGTTGGAGTCCCCCCATTTACCTTTATGATTGTCCTGACCATTACTAGGTGCAAGATGCCATCCCTTATCCAGTGCCTGAGTGTAATACTGGTAACTTGGCCAGTATCCGGAACCGCCCACAGGGCCTTCACCGTTTCCGACTTCAATCAGATTGATCTTTTCGTCTATGAGTTTATCATAGCGTCCGAAGTCTTCGAAAGTACCGAAAGTGGACCCTGGATGATTGAACTGGGAGAAGGTCCCTTCCTGCTCTTTCAGCAGATCATAGTAAGCCTGAAGCCCTGATCCGCCTTTGGCGTTGAGAACAGGATCGTTTCTGGAAACAAATCCGTTGGAGTTGAATGTATTGATATGTCCGTAGGATCCGCTCCATGTCATTTCGAATCCGTAGACAGCCAGGAAGTCTTCCGTGGTGTAACGATCGAAATAGGATTTGTAGTATGCCCATTTGCTCATGGCTGCATTTTCACTGGAAACAAGTCCTGAGTTTTCATTATCGAATGTTCCAAGATTTGCAGTGGAATCAAAATAGTTGCTGTGGTCCGTCAGTGCAAGGAAATCGATCTGCTCTGCATTACTTGCGTAAGTCAGCGCCTGATCCGGTGTACCGGAACCATCAGAATAATTGGTATGGGAATGAAGCTGTCCGAAATAGAAATTGTACAGTGGTTCTCCTATGTAGAAGCTCCATTCATACGCATCGGAAGTCACTTCGTCTGCTCTTGTAATGAGGACGCTGGCATTGACTTTTCCATCTTCCATGGCTTCTGCCATGGTGTAGGTTGCCGTGCTGCCTTCAACGGTCATTTCCACCGGTTCATCCTCATTGAGTGTCAGCATCACTACGGGGTCTGTTCCCGCATTTTCAAATTCCACTGTGATTACCGGTTTCTTGTCTTCTCCAGTAGCCGCATTGGCCGATGGAGTAACGGAGAGAATCTGTGGTTTGTCTTCCACTGCGATCTCTGCTGTTTCGACTGTCTTGTTCTCGTTGACATCCACAGCTGTAAAGGTCACCTTCACTAGAGCTGTGTCTATCAGATCTGTTCCAGGAATCACCGCCTGGTATTTTCCTGTTGTGTCGTTCTTAACCATTGTGATTGGATCTGATGATGTCCCGTTGATTTCATAAACCATTTCCACGGTTTTTACGCCTACGTTGTCTATGACATCAATGGCTACGTTGTAGTCTTTCAGCGCCTTGGCTGGAAGGAACGAAGGAAGGGAGATCACAGGTCCGTCTGTATCGTTGGAAACCACGTAGTCAGCGCTTGCGCCTACACGTAGCTGTCTGGTGGTAGTGTATTTGGATGCGGCTGCGTATACATGAACGGTATCGCCTTCCACCACACCCACTGGGAATGCTGCACCACGGTAAATACCGATGGTTCCAGTGGCATCTGTAATCATTGTAGAGCCACTTTCACTGTAAGCACCTAGAACCGCATCTCTGACAACGACGAATTCAGATAGATACTGATCGCCTCCGTCCAGAATATCCTTTGCTGTCAGTTCCTGTGCTTTGAAAGGTTCTTCTGCGCCCAGTACTACGATATCTTCCGCAGCAATGGATCCAAGCTGCATGACACCGCCGTAAAGACTGGTCTTACCGGTGACTTTCACGATATCACCGATGACATATTTATCTACGTTGGGATAATCATAAATCTGAAGTCCTACGATTTCTCCATCGATGACATCCTGAAGGAGGATACTGTTTCCACCGTAGATATAGGCTACCTGACCTACAGTTGTGACAACATCTCCTGCTGTGGCTGCATAGACTTCCTTCAGTGAAGTAAGTCCTGTAAGCATCTCGTCTGTCACTGGATCCAGTACTTCTTCATGAAGAACCACATGGTCTGCAGCTGCGACGCGTAGCTGATAGGTTGTTTTGTACTGTGCCATGATGGCAGTCACATCCACCACATCTCCTGTTGACACTTCTGTCAGAGCAGGCATTCTGTATACGTTGATGGAAAGTCCGTCTTTGGATAATGGTGTGTTGTCACCAGATACAGGATCCAGTGTCACCCCTTTGACCAGCAGTCTCAGGGATTCCAGTGCTTCAGCCTGTAATGGGTCTGTAAGCTCTTCCATGGTGACTACTTTTGGTGCCGGCATTGCTTTTACAGCACCTTTTTCATATGCGGTAACTGAAATCTGTTCCCAGTTGTTATAGCTTCCACGGTTACCCGTCACGGTCAGTTCCATACCCAGTACGATTTCCGCATCGGATGCTGGAAGGTAGTTGTTGATACCACCGGTAGCGTCCTGGATGGTGACATTTCTGCCATCAATGAAGGTGACGATACCTCTGGTTGTCACTTCTCCCGTTGCGGCTCTTGCTTCTGCCACGGTGATTCTGTCGATGCCACTGGAAAGAGTGACATCAGAAGCTTCCGCAACGCGAAGCTGATAAGCGTTATACTGACTTAAGACTGCGACTACATCCACCACATCTCCAGCTGCGATGCCGGTGAGGGTTGGTAATCTGTAGATATTGAAAGACAGTTCGTCTTTACTGATCTGCGTATTTGAACCGATTGCACCAAGCGTCACTTCTTCAATGAGGATTCTCTGGGATTCCAGAGCTTCGGCTTTCGCTGAATCATTAAGATCCGCCATGGTAACCAGCTTTGGTGCAGGAAGTGTCTTGATTTCACCCTTGATGACATCTTCTGCAGAACTTACATTGATCTGTTCCAGGCCATTGTAGGCTCCTCTGGTACCCGTGACCGTAAGTTCCATGCCCAGACTGATTTCCGCATCTGCCACGGAAAGATAATTATGAATGGCAGCAGTTGCATCCTGAATCACTACATTTCTGCCATCTATGAATGTTACAATTCCTTTTGTCTTCACAACACCAGTTGCAGCTCTTGCTGCTTCAATGGTGACAAGTGTTGGTTCAGGATCTGTTGTCCCTCCATCTCCTGGATCTGTTGTTCCATCTAGATAGGTAAGATCCGGTGTATGAACTTCAAAATCCGCACTGTTGTCACCCGTATATGGATTTGCGATATCCTTTCTGATGACAGAAGTGGAATTTGAGCTTTCTGGAGCTGTTCCAACTCCGAGATACGCTGTAGCAGTCCCTACTCCAAGATAGTCTACAATATTCGGATAGTTGCTGAAAGTTGTCTCATTCAGACTTGAATCCGCTATTGGTGTAGTATCGCTAGTCAGGGCAAGTTTGAATGACTTTGCACCCATAGCGATTCCGGTTGTCATATCTGGAGTCGGCACTGCGGGAAGTTCCTGATTTGTGCCAGTTCCGGCTTCAATTACAAAATAGCTTTCTGGTGCAAGTGTACCCTCAAGATCCAGTTTGCTGTTGAAAGTACCTGTTGCGGATGCATATTGGATGGCCCATCCAGCAAGGTCCACATCCTGATCTGATATGTTCTTCAAAACAATGAAATCGGATTTGTAGACAGCACCGCTGTTTCCTCCACCACCATAAGCCTCGTAGATGACTACGGGACCCGTACCTACGGGTTCTGGCGCTGCCATGATCTTCTGACCTGGTATCAGTGTCAGAACGAACATCCATGCCAGAAGCCAGACTGCGATTTTTCTGGTTCGAATTTTTTTCATTTTTCGCCTCCTGAAAATAATTAGATGCGTTTTCAGAAAATCAGTGCATAATTTTTAGGGTGAAAAAAACTTCAACCGGACGAATCAAGTTGAAGTCCTCAAGTATTCTTCTGTAAACGTTATCCATTTCTATCTTACTATCTACCTTTCACAATATCAATCAATTTCGATAATTAATAAACAGAATATTCAATAAGATATTTTGATTACCAAAGCATATGAGCCTCAATGTTTAATATAATTTACAGAATTATTTCATTTTTCATTATATCCTCATTCAACTCGCATAAATGATATCACCTGACCGTATATTTTCTGAATCGGACACGAATTAGAATAAACTTATTTTATATAAAAAAATTCACTTTTCAATCCGATGTTTTTCAGAAAAAAAGGTGAGACTTTACTCACCCTTTTATATATTCTATTCTACTTCACACTATGATTTACACCCTGAACATAAATATCCTTTAGGGTAAAATTCTCTTCCACTACAAGAATGTTGGCATATAGATACTTCTATCATCAATCCACTCATTTGTGAAGGTAACTCTATCTATCATTTCTCATCCTTTCATCATCGCCAGCAGCGATACCTACTGTTTCTTGAATATATTCTCTTATTTTGTTTTTTATACCTCTATTCCGTGCATATCTGTATAATGTAGAATAGTTTATCTCATATTCGGCAAGTGCTCGTGTAAAAATATTCTTCATTTCATTACCTCTATAAGATACCAGTAATAGTTTATCGAAATATAAATCTACCAGTATTTTCTCTAATTTCGACACATGAATACCAGATCTCTCCACCAACGGAGCTTCCTTAATGATTGGTCTTACAATAATGGCATCTTCCCCGAGTATATAGTTTTCAACCTCTTTCTCATTGGGATTCATAAAGACATTCTCTTTCTTGTCCTTAAGCATATTAAATACAGGACTTACTACTTCTTTATCAACCTCTACGATCACATACGTGGTGTAAATTTGATGATTCATCAAACTGTTTAACCAGTATGTATCCCAAATACTGATAGTCGCATATGGAAAAGCGCGCGCAATCATATTATAAGTAATCTTTACACTACGAGACACTTTCGGTTCAAATTTCTTCTTGTCATCAATAATATATACCCCTCTTTTTACAGTAGTGATCACTCCCTCTTTTTTCAGCTCGTATACTCTCCATCTAAAGGTGCCTTCCTTCAAATCATTTTCCTTTATCTTGTAGAATTTATACAGATCTTCTTATGAAAAAGCATTGCCATAGCCGAATCTTCTTATGATCTCTTCTTTTGTTGTTTTATTTCTCATAATCATCCTCCAATTCCAAACAAAGCGGAAAATATTAAATAATTTCCGCTTTGTTTGTTTTCATTAAACATATCATAATCCTTGATTAACAACAATAATTATAAATTATCAAATCAAATTAATAACTATTAGTATCTTTTAACTAGAATCAAACATTCCGGAAATATATGTTTTTTCCGATTTGCTGATAATGGTTTTTCCTTATCTATCCTACTCAAACTCATAAACCTTTAATCTATCATAATATAACTGAAGTGGAACAATAGAACAGCAATGGTAACTATAAAATAACACCAAATCGATACGCACCTCATATCTCGGCTCAAAAAGAACCGCAGCAGAACTGATGATTCTAGTTCTGCTGCGGTTTCGTTTATCTTATTCTCTTAATTCACTTCCACTTTATTGATCTTATCCCCCAGCACAAGAACCATGATGCTCTTTCCTCTTGTGGCACGGTTCTGAAGCTTGATGTCTTCGATCTTCATGGTCTCATCTTCATTGGCTTTGGAGCCTACCATAAGCTCCTTCTCCTCTGTGATGACCTTGGCGAAGAAGACCCGGTCTTCATCCTTCAGGTTCATGCCCACAACACCGGACGCGTTTCTTGAAAGAAGCGAGATGCTTGAGGTTTCAAACCGGATGGCCATGCCCTTCTCGGAAATCAGAAGAATATCCTCATCCAGATCCCCACTGAAGGCTTCCGCATAGACCAGTCTGTCCGTGGCCTTCTTGAACTTGATCACATGAGAAGTGGTCACTTCTCCTCTGAAGTCTTCCACGGAGGTTCTCTTGACGATCCCCTCTTCTGTGACGAAGTATACTTCCTGGTTGTCGTTCGCATCCTCTTCCAGAGTGAATACACCCACAACCCGTTCGTTCTTATCGATGTCATCGTAGAGATCCGATAAAATGACACTGCCTTCCAGATTCTCAAACATGTACATGGGCAGCTTGTAGTATGCACCAAGACTTGTGACGATCACAAGGCTCAGATAGGATTCCCCGCTGACTTTATAGAGGTTCTTGGCTCTGCTGGCTCTCTGCACCACCTTGATCTCTCCCCGGTCGGAAATGGTGAGATTGAATGCCTTGGCCTCATAATCCATCTCATAATGGACTCTGTAGACCTCATCCTTATCCGGCAGACTCAGGAAGCTGTCCGGAATGGACATTCTTTCCTTCACTTCCACATCAGCTTCCGGCACAGTGAAGTCCAGTCCGTTCTTTGTAAGGATTCTTACAAAGAGCGGCACCTGAGGCAGTTCCACCATGTGCAGCTGATCTCTGTTCTCATAGATGTAGTCCTTGTATACTCTTGGGAGCAGTTCTCCTAGGGTGTTTTCATACAGTACTCTGTACTTGTCCAGAATCACTGAAACAAGCTTCTCATCCTTTCTCAGTTTCAGGGCGATGATCTTGGAGTAATTGGTCTTGAAGCTCTCCAGGTCCGTTCTCTTCAGAGATCCTCTGGAAGTGATGAACTTGAAGCTTCCTTCCTCGTCCTGTCCGTTCATGGAGAAGGCCGCTATGATGGACTCTTCGTTGAAGTCGATGCCCTTGATGTAGTTGTCCATGCGGACGCCCTTATCCTTCCATTTGTGCTCCGGCACATCCATGGTCTTCAGCTGATAGAGCATGCCCGAATCCGAGAAGATGTAGAGCACATCCTTGGTGTTGCTCTCCAGAAGCACCGCCAGCTCATCCCCTTCACGATACTCGATGGAGGACTCGTCCGTTGTGACTCTCTGATAGTTTTTCAGCGGCATGCGCTTGATGAAGCCTTCTCTTGAGATGGTCACCACCACATCTTCCTGAACGATGATGTCCATGGCGTCGATGACCGCTTCCTCCTCGTCCTTGATGATCAGCGTTCTTCTGTCGTCGCCGAAGTCTTCCGCCACTTCCAGAAGCTCCTTCTTCACCAGCTTATCCAGCGCCTCACGGCTGTTTATGATCTTTTCAAGAGACTTGATGAGCCTTGACAGCTCGTTGTGTTCCTTGACATAGGCTTTCAGCTCAAGCCCCGTAAGTCTGTAGAGCATGAGCTCCAGAATCGCAGTGGCCTGCTCCTCGCTGAAGCCGTACTCCTTCACCAGGTTCTCTCTTGCGTTGGCTTTGGAACTGGATTCTCTGATGGTCCTGATGACCTGATCCATGATGTCGATGGCCTTCATGAAGCCTTCCACGATATGGAATCTTTTCAGTGCGCTGTCCAGCTCCTTCTTGGTTCTTCGCAGGACCACTTCTCTCTGGTGTTCCACATAATAGCGGATGATGTCTTTCAGACCCATGGTCTCGGGTTTCCCCTTATAAAGCGCCACCATATTGAAGTTGATGTTGATCTGAAGATCGCATCTCTTGTAGAGGTAGAGAAGAATCTTCTCCGCCGTTTCCAGATCGATCTGCTTCTTGAACTCGATGACCGCCCGGACACCGTCTCTGTCGGACTCATCTCTGATGTCCATGATGCCATCCAGGGCCTTCTGATGCTTCTTGTCTGCCGTCATGGCAGAGATCTGCTGCAGAAGCTTTGCCTTGTTCTTTCGGTACGGGAACTCCGTCACCACGATGGCGTATCTTCCCGTGGTGAGCTTCTCCACCTTGGCATTGGCACGAAGGACCACTTTTCCTTCACCCTTTTCATAGGCTTCCTTCAGGGAGTCTCCTCCGATAAGTACACCTCCTGTGGGAAAGTCCGGTCCCTTCACATGCTCCATGAGACCCGAAACGTCCATATCCGGATCGTCGATGTAGGCGCAGACCGCACTGATGCTTTCTCTCATGTTGTGGGGAGGGATGTTGGTGGCAAGACCTACGGCAATACCGAAGGCGCCGTTGACCAGAAGGTTCGGATAGCGGGACGGCAGCACCTTGGGCTCCAGCTCCGTATCCGA
This sequence comes from Proteiniclasticum sp. C24MP, assembly GCF_043951855.1. Taxonomy (NCBI): domain Bacteria; kingdom Bacillati; phylum Bacillota; class Clostridia; order Eubacteriales; family Clostridiaceae; genus Proteiniclasticum; species Proteiniclasticum sp. C24MP. Next base: position 78,036 of record NZ_JBINJW010000004.1, on the reverse strand, counting down.
ATAGTTGTAGACGAACTCCACTGTATCTTTGTCGATGTCACGAAGCATCTCTTCCGCCCCGCGGGAGAGCCTTGCTTCTGTGTATCTCATGGCCGCCGCACTGTCTCCATCGATGGACCCCCAGTTTCCGTGGCCGTCGATGAGGGGCATTCTGGTGCTGAAGTCCTGGGCCAGAATCACCATGGCATCGTAGACCGATGAATCTCCGTGAGGATGGTACTTACCCAGAATGTCTCCGACGATTCTCGCGGATTTATAGTAGGGCTTATCGTGAAAGGCCTTCAGCTGATAAGCGCCGTATAGAATTCTTCTATGAACGGGTTTCAGTCCGTCTCTGACATCCGGAAGGGCTCTGTCCTTGGCCACTTCCACCGCATAGGGCAGAAAGTTGTCCGGCATGGCCTCTTCCAGAGGGACATTCAGGATGTTGTTGTCTGTTGGAATCTGATTTTTACTCGCCAAAATGCCACCTCCTAAAATTCTGCATGCTTATAGATGTATTTTTTTCTGGGTTCCACCACGTCGCCCATGAGCAGCGATACCATTCTTTCGGCTCTGGCCGCATCGTCGATGGTGACACGTAGAAGGGTTCTGGTCTCAGGGTTTAAGGTTGTTTCCCACAGCTGGTCCGGATTCATTTCTCCAAGACCTTTGAATCTCTGGATATTGAATCCGGAGCCGATCTCCTTCTTGGCCGCATCCAGTTCCTCATCGGAATAGGCATATTTCTGCACAGTGCCCTTCTTACCGGTCTTGTAGACCTTGTAAAGCGGGGGCTGGGCAAGATAGAGCATGCCGTTTGTGATGAGGGGTCTCATGTATCTGTAGATGTAGGTGAGCCACAGGGTTCTGATATGGTAGCCATCCACGTCCGCATCGGACATGATGATGATCTTTCCGTATTTCACATCTTCCAGCTTGAAGCTTGTCAAGGTTCCTGTTCCGATGGCGGTGTTGAAGAGTCTCAGCTCTTCTGAGCCCAGAACGTTCTCCAGCTTCTGCTTTTCCGTGTTCATGATCTTTCCCTTGGAAGGCATGATGGCCTGGAACCTTCTGTCTCTTGCCTGCTTGGCGGAGCCTCCGGCGGAGTCTCCCTCCACCACGATGAATTCCAGGACATCCTTGTCTCTGGAAGTGGCCACCGCCACCTTACCTGCCAGTGGAGACGTTCCTTTTCCGACCTTCTTGCGCTCGGCGTCACTGATCTTCTTGATCTTTTCTCTGCGCTTCGCCGCTTCCAGGGCATTGTTGATGAGATTGGTGGCGATATCCTTATGGTCTTCGATCCACTCGTAGAACTTGGTGTAGCTGAGGTCATTCATCAGCGTATAGGCTTCCGAGTTTCCAAGCTTGTTCTTGGTCTGACCTTCGAAGATCGGATTGGTGAGCCGGATCTTCACAATGGCGGTCATGCCTTCACGTAGATCGTCTCCTTCAAAGTTCTTGTCCTTTGCCAGGTTCAGCTTCTTCGCCCATTCCTTGAAGGCTCTGGTCATACCGGTCTTGAAGCCCGTCTCATGGGTGCCCGCCTCACTGGTGGGAATGTTGTTGACGTAGCTTGCGATGTTTTCCAGAGAAGAGTCTGTGAACTGCACGCAGACTTCCCCTTCCAGGGAAATATTGCCGATGCTTCGCTCTCCTTCAAAAAGGATCGGTTCCTGATGGATGACGGTCTTGCTTTCATTCAGGTATTCGATGAAGTCCAGAAGTCCTCTTTCACTGTGATAGGTCTTCTCTACTTCCTCTTCTCCTCTTCTGTCTCTCAGAATCAGCGTGATGCCCTTGTTCTGGAAGGAAAGCTCCATCATTCTCATGTCGATGATCTCAAAACGGAAATCGATGGTGCTGAACACTTCCGGGTCCAGCATGAAGGTGACCTTGGTGCCCTGTCTGTTGGTTTTGGCCAGGGTCTCCAGCTTCGTCACCGGCGTACCCGGCATGATTCTTCCGTATTTCTCGTCATAGGCGTGTTCGAATCTCTGTCTGTAGATTCTTCCGTCCTTATGCACTTCCACCTCCAGCCATTTGCTCAAGGCATTGACCACGGACGCCCCTACACCGTGGAGCCCTCCTGAAGTCTTGTAGTTTTCATGATTGAATTTACCGCCTGTGTGCAGCTCCGTATAGACCATCTCCACACCGGAGATCTTCTTGGTGGGATGGATACCCACCGGAATGCCTCTTCCGTTGTCGATGACCGTGACGCTTTTGTCCTTGTTGAGGATCACATAAGCCGTATCTCCATATCCGTTGGTGATTTCATCTATGGCATTGTCCAGAATCTCCCACACGCAGTGGTGCACTCCCTTCGGTCCTGTACTCCCTATGTACATACCGGGACGAACCCGTACGGGTTCCAGTTTCTCAAGGGATGTTAAATCCGTGACACTGTAATTCCCTTTCTTCTCTTCCATACTACCCTCCAAGTATTTGTTTCCGCCTAGAATCCGAAGGTGAAAAGCTCAGCTTCAATGGTGATATCCGTGAGCTTCGCTCCGGGATCCAGAATCTCCCTGTCCCATAACATCGGTGTCATGAGCAGAAGATCATCCGCATAGGCTTCCACATTTTCTATAGCCCTTATCTTTCTCTCTTTCAGGACCCTGGCATTTTCTCTGAGATGCGATACGATCTCCTGGTTCTTGTATTCCGGCAGCCCGTAAAGCTTTCTAAGCTCCTTGAGATACCCGGAATCCGGAATGACCTTGTAGCAGAGTCCGTCTTCTTTCAGTACTCTTCTGAAATCCTTATAGTTCACCGGGGACAGGATGTTCACAATGACATCGAAGGAGTTCTCCTTGAACGGCAGATGAGAAAGATCCGCCACAAAGTAGAGCACCTCATTGTCCTTTCTGCCTGCAATGCTGATGCCGTCCTTACTGATATCCACACCGATGAGCTCTGTATCGATTCCCTTTTCGGTGAAGTATCTTCCGATCATGTCGATATGGCTGCCATCCCCGCATCCTGCATCCAGGATCCTTATGGGCTCCTCTTCTCTGCCAGAGGCCAGAAAGTACGCGTAGATCTCTTCGCAGACGCTTCTGACGATTTCATTGAAGAATCCCTGTTCTATGACTCTTTCTCTGGCTTCCAGCATGGACATGTTGTAGTTTTCTTCTCCATACCCCAGTACAAAGTTGACCGTTCCTTTTTTCGAGATGTCGTAGGTATGACCGGAAGGGCACTTCAGGCTCTTTCCTTCCACTGTGAATGCACTGCCGCATTTGGGACAGCTGAGCAGATCATACTTCTTCATCTGGATGATTTTCTTGTCGATTTTTTTCACGTTGCTCTCTCCTATCGTAAGGTGAAACAGATTCTTCCCCTTATATCTTGAGCATATTTCTTTTTTTCATTCTCTTTCTGGAACAGAATCCCTGTCTCTTCTCAATGCCTGAATTGAAGGCATCACAAAGGACGAGGAATCTGACTCCAACATTAAAATTATAGCAGAAAAACGTCCATTCTAAAAATGTTCTCTCATATTCTCCATATAAGATGAAATCGGAAGTCGCCATTCGCCTTCTGGTTCTTCGAAAATGGAAAGGAAGAAGCACATCATATGGAAACATGATGTACTCCTTCCTGCCAGGGTTTATGAATTATGATTTCCGTTTACCGAGTCTGCCTTTCAAGCTCTTCTCCATGCTGGTTGAATACCTTTATGGCGTTTACTGCCACATCCTTGTTGATCATCTGCAGAAACAGATCATAGGGAATGGTTGCGGTATGAGCACCGGCAGTGAGCGCGCCGACGATCTGATTGGTGTTCTTGAAGCTGGCCGCCACAATGGTGCAGGCGAGGCCACGATCATCAAAGAACATTCTCATCTTCTGGATGGCTTCAAAAGGGTTGACCCCGTTGTTCTCCATGCGGTTCACATAGGGTGCCACACTGTCGCATCCGGCCAGGGCGCCTAGAATCGCCTGATCCGCCGAATAGATTGCAGTACCCAGGATCTCCGCATCCGGGTCTTCTTCCTTGATTCTCTTCACCGCTTCCAGGCCATGGACATCCATGGACACCTTATAGGCGATTCTTCCTTCCTCATTGAGGGACCTGACACGTCTGTAATCCTCTATCAGCGCCTCCGCGGAGTCTCCCAGAACCTGCACATAGAGTCTGGAGATGCCCAGAGCAAGGATGTCTCGGATCTGCTTCATCCGGTCCGTCTTTTCCTTCAGAAGGATGGTCGGATTGGTGGTGACCCCCTGAAACACTCCGGTCTTAAACGCTTCGCTGATTTCCGCAAGGTTTGCTGTATCTAAATACATGTTTCTATCCACTTCCTTCTTATTTCTTCTTGATGATGATCTGTGTACCTACAGAAACCTCCACAGGCTCCTTCTTCTCCAGGTACAGGGTTCCGGCCATGGCAGGATCCGTTTCGCCTTTGAAGTTCAAAGTCACATGTCCAAGATCCTTGAGATTCTTTATGGCCTGTTCTCCAATGGCTGTGATCTCATAGGAGGTTTCCCCGAGATACACCTGATCGCCCACTTCCATTTCACCTGTCAGTGCGTTCTGATCGATGAGGAAGCAGTAGGGTCTCAGTTCCGCTGGAGCATCTTCCCCAAACGTCACCATCATTTCTTCTTCCAGAAAGTCCTTCGCATTTGGACCGATTTCTTTGACAACTGTAGCATATATTATCATCATTTTCTCCTTTGTTTTACGTTAGTAGCCCTATTTATAGAGCCCGAAGCTTGCAATCCAAGCTACAAATACACGAGGTACACCATTCAGGAATCTTGAGTAGAGAACCGATGGCACACCGACTTCAACTGTTTCAGGTTCCGCTTCTTCCAGCCCCAGTCCTACCGGAATGAAGTCTGCCGCGTTCTGTGTGTTGATGGCAAACAGTGCTGGCAGCGCCAGAGAAGGCTCAATGTTTCCTTTACCGATTTCCACACCGATGAGTGTTCCGATGACCTGCGCGATGACCGCTCCAGGTCCCAGAAGTGGTGAAAGAAACGGCAGAGAACAGATGAATCCGATGAGCATAAGGCCCCATACGTTTCCGGCCAGCGGTGCCATGACATTGGCGAACACATTACCGATACCGCTTCCCTGAATGATTCCGATGAGCATGGCAACAAAGGCCATGAAGGGAAGGATGGTATTGATGACCGTCTGAACCGCTTCTCTGGAAGACTGCAGCATGACCGCAATGGCCTTACCGGCACCCATGCCGAATCTTGCGACGATGCTTCCTCTTTCCGCATTCTGCTGGGTCAGCTTCTTGTCTGTGGAATATGCGGCTGCCTTCTCTTCCTTCTTCGGCTGCTGCGCTTCTATGCTTGCTTCCAGATCCTCTGAAGCCAGTGAGATCTGTTTCTCGCCCACGTTGGATACATAGATGTCCTCATGGATGTACTTTGCCAGAGGGCCGGATTTTCCGGTCGGAATGATGTTCACGGTGGGAATGTTCTTCTGAGGATAGATTCCGCAGCGAAGCGTTCCACCGCAGTCGATGATGGCCAGGGCAATCTCGCTGTCTGGAATGGAGGTCTTGAATCCGTTCACGGGTTCCATACCTGTAAGCTCTGCTATTTTATCCACGATGGCAGGTTTTTCTCCGCCACCTACTACATAGATGAATTTATGTTTTTCTTCGGTTGGTGTGATGACCAGTGGTCCACCCCATCCTCCTTGGCCTTTATCGATCTTGATGCTTCTATATTTTGACATTAATTATATCCCCCTTCTTACATCGTCGCAACTTTTGAAAGCTCTACACCGGTCTTCTTGGATACATAGGCTGTGGTGAAATCTGTGACATAAGCACCTACTGCGTTCATCACGAGACCTACCAGCAGGTATCTGATAGCCAGCGGTGTCATGGACAGTCCCAGTGTATCTACACCGGAAGCGATGCCCAGCCATACGAAAAGCTCTCCTGGATTGATGTGCGGGAAGATTCCGTTACTGGTGTGACAGTACTGGGCAGTTGCCGCATAGTAGCTTGGCTTGTAGAATTCCGGAAGGAATTTACCCATGGTGAAGGATGCGGGATTTCCCAGCATGAAGGTGGCTAGAAATGGAAGAACCATGTTTCTCATGATGGCATACTTGGATGCCCACTGGGCAAATCTGTTCACCTTGTCCTGTCCGATGAGGTTGATCAAGGTGTTCATGAAGACCAGAAGGATCAGAACCAGAGGCACGATGCCCACGATCCAGCTCATGAATACATCTGCACCGGTTCTGAAAAGGCCGATGAAGCCTTCCGCTATATTAATTAAAAAATCCATAAATACACACTCCTTGTATGTTCATTTTTATTATCCGTTCTGTTGTCTGTTTCTCTTTTTTTCCGCGTCTTACGCGAACTTTTCCGTGGTGAAGGCCTTCCATGGAATATCCACACGCTGCCCCTCATTGATGATTTCATCCACATGCATGAGCAGCGGGAAATCCGCAAGGTCCGCTTTTCCGGCTTCGGCCAGTCTTCTTACCGCTCTGGCCGTTCTTGTGGCGATGACGATGGATTCCAGGGTGACCCCTTCCAGCTTCGCCATGGCATCCTTGAAGGAATAGCCCTGGCCCAGCAGGGTCCCGATTCTTCTGGTTCTGCCGCCGAAAATGGTGACATAGAGGTCTCCTGCACCGTAGATGAGGTTTTCTTCTCCTCCACCGACCAGCTCCAGAAGCTTCTTCATTTCCTTCACGCTCTGTCCGAAGAGCGCCGCCTGGGAATTGTACTTCAGTCTTCCTTCTCCGTCTTCTCCCATGGCCAGTCCCACCGCCAGGGATACACCCAGTGCATAGGCGTTTTTCAGTGCCACTGCGCACTCCACACCGATGACGTCTGTGGAAAGACTGATGTGATAATAAGGCGCTTCGAAGATCTCCTTGAAGAATTTCAGGGTCTTTTCCTCTTCTCCGCAGAAAGCCACTGAGGAGTGGTCTCCGTCCGCCAGCTCGTAGCTGGTGCAGGGGCCTCCTATCGCATTGATCGCGAGGCTTCTTTCCTTGGGCATCTTCATCTTCCAGTAGTCCGGATAGGGAATCAGGCTTCCGTCTTCCATGTCCACCATGCCCTTTGTCACGGACAGTACAGGCATGTGGTCCGGAATATGTGGAATCACCTGTTCCAGGAACCAGTCCACACCGAAGCTGGATACGCCGCACAGCACCGCATCTGCACCTTTCAGTGCTTCCTTCAGATCTTCAATATGGTAATACTCCATGTTGTTTTCAGGAAGATCCCGCTTCAGTGTAGGATGATAGCCCTTTTCCTTCAGGCTCTCGATGATGTCTCTGTCAAGATGTGTCCCAACCAGTCTAACAGTATGTCCATTCTCGGTTACAGGAAAGCTCAAGGCTGACGCCATCTGTCCTGCACCTACATATGCAATTACACTCATTTCTTTCTCCTTTTCTTGTGCTTGTCAAGTTACGCCTTCGCCTTGCTGAATGCTCCTGTGATGGTGCCAAAAGGAGTCTTCTTGTCCGGAATGACTTTTCCGGCTTTCACCATCAGGTAATTGTCCACCGCGTTCAGCACAGCAAGTCTTGTGATCCGGATCTCCTTCTTCATTTCAGGGTCTGTCTTTCTGATTTGCGCAATCATCTTCCCGTCAAAGGTGTTGAAGTCTCTGAACTTCGCAAAGACTGTGGATCCCTGAAGCTTTCTGCCGTATCTGATCCGGTCTTCCTGATCCAGTGAAAAGAGCACTAAAGTACCGGAGGTCACCTTGCCGGGTCTTCGTCCGATGGCCACTTTCCCTTCTTTTCTGATTCTCGAGTACTCCTCCCCGAAATGGGTGATCTGTTTAAACCCGAGATAGTATTGAAGGCCGAAGGCCGCCATGACGAATACGCCGATGATGATCATATATTTCAGTTCCATACCTTGTCTCCTTTCATTCTGATTTCAGTCAGATCCATGGCACTTTCTATTTCCTGCAGATTCCTGACCAGTGCCTTGTCCGTGATGATTCTGAAGATCTGGTCATAGATCTTCATGAGGGTTTCTTCTTCCTTCTCACTCATGGTTTCCGGAATGAGCAGGAAAAAGATGATCTTCAGTCTGTCGCTGGTGGGATTGACCACTCCGAGGGTCAGACTGATCTTCTTTGCGTCGGGGTCTGTCAGGTGAGGAAAAGCCACTCCATTTTCGTAGATCATGGAACTGGTCGTCTCCTTGTTAAGGAATCTGTCATAGACATCTGACGATGCCTGATGGTTTTTTCTAAGATCTTCTGTGATAAGCTCCACATTCTTCTCATAGGTCAGCCTTTCACTCAGAACCTTCACGGATATATCCGTCATCTGACTGAGCTCCTCCAGCGGACCGAGTCTTCTTGTACCCAGCTCGCTGATCTTTCTGGAGAGGGAATCCTGATCCAGGATTCCTTCGATGAGAATCACCGGCAGTCCGCTTTCCGCCTTGATGTTTTCCGTACTGAAGAGAATCTGGTAACCTGAAAGATCCTTGTGGATCATTTCGCCCACCGTCAGCATATCGATTTTCGCCTGGTCTCCCAGGATTTCCATGAGCTGACGCCGGATCAGTTCAAAGGTCCCTCTGCCCCGGTTTGTGATGACCGCAATGCGTCTTCTCTCATGCTCTTCCCTCAGAATTTTTCTTTCATCCAGAATCAGCGCATAATACACGGCCAGATAGCTGGTATCCACCTTGCTGCCCATGAGGCTGTGCTTTTCCATCAGCACCTTCATGGAGGTCTTTGCCAGTTCGAAGGCCAGAGGGAATCTGATTTTGATCTGATCCGAGAAGATGTCTCTTACAGGGATTCTGAAAAGGAGTCTGTTCACAAGAAACAGCAGGTGAAGCCTCACCTTGCTGTAGAAATCTTCCTCATCAATATGGATTCTGTATCTTGTCTCCACCTTATTGATCATTTCATGGACGATTTCCTTCAGAAGCCTCTCGTTTTCCTCATTGTTCATCTGATCTGTATAGGCTGAGTTCCTGGTGTTGATGGGAAAGGAGATGAAGTCGATCTCTTCGTCTTCCAGAGAAATCTGGTAGATTTTCTCCAGCTCCTCCTTGAACCATCTGAGCTCCGCACTGTCTTTTTCAAAGTTCTTGTACATGGGAAGCGCTCTTTCGATGAGCTGCTTCTGCCCGATTCTGTAGATGCTGATCATGACGGTCTTGAAAAGGAGGATCTTGTTTGAAAAACTCAGTCCGTATTTCAGAGAAAGATCCTGTATGATCTCCACCACTTTCTTGTCCATGGTGGAACCCATGGGGAAGTAATCAAACACCTCATAGATGAGGACCATCCTTCTGCTGAACTCATCTCCCAGGAAGCGGATTCCCTTATTGGGTATCCCTTTGATCCTGGCATTGTATTTCAGAAGCAGTTCCTTGGCTTTTCTGAGATCGTTGTTCACTGTACTTCTTGATACCATCATCACTTCCGCCAGGTCGTCGATGTTGAGGTACGTATCTTTTGTGATCAGTTCATCCAGGAGGTATGCGATCCGGCATCTCATGTCATTGAAGTCATAAGATTTGTCATGCTGAAGCTGCTGATAGAGCGCCTTTTCATCCAGCATCTTCATGCTGATGTCTTCCACTTCACCGGTGATCTCAAGAACCACGGTATCGCTGTAGTCTCTTCGGATCATATCGATGGCTTCCATCACATATTCCCTGGTGCCGAAATCTGCGATCATTTCCTGCATGGGTACGCTGTGACTTAAAAGCAGTGATGTAAGCAGTCTGTTTCTGTATGCTGCAGTCGACATTTCGCTCTTCCCTCCTTCCTTGATAAACTTCATGTTCCTATCCTCTGGATTTTCCGCCAGAGATATTGATGGTTGTTCCTGAAATATAGGCAGATTTCTCTGAAGCCAGAAAAGCCACCAGATAAGCGATTTCATCCAGCTTTCCTACTCTGCCCAGTGGAATGCTCTTTTCATACCCTGTGTCCAGCTGGTCCACACTGATGTTTCTTGTGTATGCCAGCGCCGCATTGTATTCAGGAGTCGTCAGGCCTGTCTTTTCATTGATGCCAGGCGCCACGCCCACCACTTTGATGCCGAGCTTTCCAAGCTCCTTGGCCCAGGATCTTGTGTAGGAATTGGTCGCTCCCTTGGTTGCAGAGTACAGACTCTGACCCACGGAACCTTCCATGCCGGATTCGGATGAGATGTTGATGATGACACCTTCTGTCTTGTTCTTCACCATGTCTCTTACCACTGCCTGTGTCGTAAAGACGATGCCTTTCTGATTTACGGCAGTCATCTTGTCAAAGGCCGCTTCATCCACTTCATACTGTCTTTCGTCACTGTAGACATCCACCAGCAGTCTTGGGATATTGATGCCTGCGTTGTTCACCAGCACATCCACTTTACCGAACTTCTTCACGGCTTCTTCCACCATGTCGTTGATGCTCTTCACACTGGTCACGTCGGTCCTGATGTTATAGACCCCGTCTCCTTCTCCCGTTTCCACACTGAGATCCGCTACCACAACATTCGCTCCGTTTTCTGAGAGTTCCTGCGAAATGTGTTTTCCGATGCCAGAGTTTCCACCGGTGACAATAATCGTCCTGCCGGTCAAATTCAGCCAATTTTCATTCATAGGGTTGCCTCCTTCTCTTGATTTCCTGTTCATTGTATCCTTAGGCAACCGAATAATTAATACAGGAATTCGATTACAGAATTCCGTTCTTCGTTGCACTAATTATACATGATTTCATTTCATCCTTGAATTCCGGAATAGGAAAAGAGGCGTAAAATAAGACGCTCAACCATTCTTAAGCGTTATTGCGCCTAGATGGTTGAGCGTATTTTTATGGAGCTTCCTCACTGGAATAGTAAGCTTTCAGCACGATTTTTCCTTCAGGGATGCCCAGTGCCTCTTCAATGAGCGTTCTATGGATGTTCGGGTCCGTGATCCCTTCCATATACAGGTCCGCGATGCCGGAAATAAGAATCTTCAGCATGTATCCCGGATACTTGTTCTCGATGAAGCCTTCCCTCTTTCCTTCTTCTATGAGGGCACTGGCATGGGTGATGGCGATCTCTGAAAGCCTGGTCTTGATGTATTCGAACATCCCGGGATTTCCCGGCGTGATGTTCATGAGGGTCGGATGCTCCCTGATGGAGGAGAAGAAAAGATTCAGTATGGCTCCAAGCTTTCCGTAGAAGTCCAGCGCATCGTTTTTCATGATCTTTCTGATTTCCTCATCCACCACCGTGGAGAAGGACTCAATGACAAAGGCGATGAGTTCATCCTTTGACCTGAAATAGTAGTAGATGAGCCCCTTGGCCACATCGAGCTTTTTCGCGATGTCGCTCATGGAGGTCTTCTGTATCCCTCTCTCCTCGAAAAGAACCATGGCTGCTTTTATGATCTCCTGTTTTCTTTCTTCCGGATCCTTTGATATTCTCATCTTGTCCTCCTATTCCACAGATTTCAGTGAAGATGCCATATCCACATTCTGAAGTTTCCTGAACATGAACAGATTCACAAATACGGCAAAGAGCATGGTGAGCAGCATGGAGACCACATAGGAAAACACCTTGATGATTCTTCCGAACATCATGTTGTCCAGCTCCATGGTGTCGATGACGAACCTGTGCAGCACGAATCCCAGTAGTAGTCCCATAAGTGTACCGATGATGGTCAGAAAGATGTTTTCACGATACACATAGGCCGATACTTCCTTGTCCCGGAATCCCAGCACTTTGATGGTGGCGATCTCCCGGATTCTTTCCGTGATGTTGATGTTGGTCAGGTTATACAGCACCACAAACGCCAGTGCTCCAGCAGCCAGAATCAGAATCAGCACCACGAAATCCAGCATCTCCAGGGTCTTCCCGAATTCATCCCGGATGCTTCTCACCAGCATGGACCCTAGAACCCCTTCATTGTCCATGAGCTTCTCGCTGAAGGCGGATTCCTCGATGCCTTCCGCTTCTTCCAGGTTGAAAAGACCTGCATTGATCTCAGGCTCTCTTATGGTGATCTGACTGAAATAGTCCTTATGCATATAGACGTAGTGCGACAGATAATTCTCCGCTATGCCGGAAACGGTGAACTCATAGGTTCTCGTATCCGTGTCTCTGTAGATCAGCGTGTCTCCCACGGAAACATCCAGAAGCTTCGCGATCTTTTCCGTGATCACCGCACCGTCTTCAGAAAGCTCCAGCGGTTCCTGTCCCACGCGCTGTCTGAGATCGATGAAGTCCCCAAGTCCTCTTGTCTCCTCGGGCACCATGAGGTTCACTTCATACTCTCTGCTGGAACCGTTCCTGTAGAGCGAAACACTTTCGTTATGGACGGCAAGATAGCTTTCCACATCCTCGTTCTCCCCCAGGATCACATCCAGGTCCCGTAAGGATTCCTCCTTGTCGGTGTTCAGGAAGACCATCCCGTCATAGAGAGAGATGTCATCAAACTGACTGCCCATGATGGCATTGACGGAATCTCTGATTCCGAATCCCGTGACCAGAAGGGCTGTACACCCGGAGATGCCCAAAACCGTCATGAGGAATCTCTTCTTGTAGCGGAAGATGTTTCTGAAGGTGACCTTGTAGGAGAAGCTCATCCTCTTCCAGAGAGGCGTGAACCGCTCCAGAAGGATTCTCTTGCCTGGCTTGGGCGCCTTGGGCTGCATGAGGATCGCCGGGGTCTCCTTCAGTTCACTGAGCGTGGCAAAGAGGCTGGCAGATACGGTGGTGACCACCGAAATGGCCGTGGACAGAAGTGCCAGGTCCCAGTGAAACGGTGAAAGAATGTAAGGTGTGGAATACATGTTTCCATAGATCCCGATGACCACTCTTGGAAACAGCTGGAATCCCACAAGGAAACCGATGATGCTTCCGATGAGGCTTGCCAGAAGCGCATAGATGATGTACTTCATGGCGATGGTAGGCGTCTTGTATCCTAAAGCCTTCAGCGTACCGATCTGGATTCTTTCCTCTTCCACCATTCTCGTCATGGTGGTCAGGCACACCAGTGCCGCCACCAGGAAGAAGAACAGCGGGAAGATGGTGGCAAGGGATCCTAATCTGCGGGCGTCATCTCCGAGATTGGCATAGCCCGGGAACCCGTCCCGGTCATAGACAAACCATTCATCCGGAATCTCGACAATCTTTCTTTCCGCATCTCTGATTTCCTCTTCGGCTTCCGCAATCTTCTCCAGCGCGTCGGCCTTCTCCGTTTCAAAGGTTCTTTTTCCCTCCGCGAGCTCAACCCTCGCGTCCTTCAGTTCTCTTCGCCCGTCGATGAGAGACTGCTCAAATTCCGCCTCTGCTTCATCCAGCTGTCTTTCCCCGTCGTCGAGCTTCTCTTCGTTCTCATCCAGCGCAGCTTTGGCAGCGTCCAGTTCTCTTTTCCCTGCATCGATCTCTTCCTTGGCTGCCCTTATTTCCGCTGCACCTTCTTCATAGGCGGCAAGGCCCTCTTCGTACTGCGCTCTGCTTTCGGCAATCTGCACAAGACCTTCTTCATAATCGATGACGCCCTGTTCATACTGATCCTTGCTTGAGGTCAGCGTTTCTTCCAGCTGCACCAGGGTGGAATCCAGTGCATTTCTCAGGGAGTTCAGAAGGTTCGGATCGTTGTAGGGCACATTCTGCACGAGAAATTCGGCCAGATCCGGTGCATAGATTCTGATGTCGTCTATTAGCGCCGTATATTCTTCTTCGGTCAGGTCAGATCCTTCCGGCAGATTCGCTCGGATCTCCCTTAGGCCTGCAAGCGTTTCTTCCAGCAGAGCGATCTGCTCCTTTGCACTGTCCAGCTGGGTCTTGGCGGAGACCAGCTCTCTTTCTCCCTGCTCGATCTGATTTCTCGCATCATCCAGCGTCGCCTTGGAGGAAGCAAGCTCTGCGGCTCCGTCCTGGTAGTCGTTGTATCCTTCCAGCCAGGCGGTATATCCTGCAAAGTATTCTTCTCTTCCTTCTTCCAGAGCTTCCCTGCCCGCTTCTATTTCCTTTCGACGGTCCATGAACTCCTGCGTGTACTTCTCTTCGTTGTCCTTCAGTTCCTGTTCTCCGTCGATGATCTTCTCTTCCGCTTCCTGCAGCTCTTTTTCAGCCTCCGCGATCTTTTCTTCCGCTTCCGCTTTTTCTCTCTGAAGGGTTGCCTTTCCTTCATTGAGCTCATCCCGAAGCTCTTTCGTATCTCTTTCCATGGCATACATGCCATAGGTTTCAATCTCTTCCTTCATGGGTGCATGGTAGTTTTTATACTCCTCCGAGTACGCCATGAAGCTGTGAGACTCTTTCGTTTCTATGAACAGGTCAGTGACCTTATCCAGTTTGAAGTCCGTGTCGCTGACATATCCGTAGAAGTCGATGGACCCGTCTCCGATGTTGGTCTGTCCTCTCTCGATGCTGATGTAGAGAGGAGAAATGACGAAACCCACGACCTTAAAAGACCCTCTTTTCAGCGTGTCTCTGATTTCACTGTCTTCCGGAAGAGAAAGGGTCACTTCATCCCCTATGGCTACCCCCAGGGTGTCCTTTGCTCTTTCCTCCAGTATGATCTCCGCCTGATTTTCCGGCAGTCTGCCTTCCTTGACCATAGGCCTGTTCAGGGGTTTTTCTTCTCCCAGAGGATAACTGTACACCTTGATGATGGAAGTCTGATCATTGGATGTGATGAAGGCATCCATGCTGTAGCTTTCCTTGACGATGTAGGCTTCTTCCAGAGCATTCACCTTTTCCAGGTCTTCTTCGGTGAAACCCAGAGGAGACATGATCCGGAAATCCGCCAGGTCATAATCCTTGTAGTAGGTATCTGCAGAGAGGATCATATCCGGCTCCGCGGCCTTGATGCCTGCAAAGAATCCTACCCCCAGGATGATCATGGCCATGATGGAGAGGAATCTTGATTTGCTGTTGTATATGGCTCGTTTGAGGTCCTTGAAAAATGATTTCTGCTTCATTACCACTCAATCCTTTCCACTGGAACAGGATTTTCGTTGATGTAGAGCTCACGGACCTTTCCGTTCTTCATGCGGATCACCTTATCCGCCATGGCAGTGAGGGCCGCATTATGGGTGATGACCACAACGGTGACGCCTCGCTGGCGGGATGTGTCATGAAGAAGCTTCAGGATATTCTTTCCTGTCTGGTAATCCAGTGCTCCTGTGGGTTCGTCACAGAGAAGCAGCTTCGGATTCTTCGCGATGGCTCTGGCGATGGCCACCCTCTGCTGCTCTCCACCGGAGAGCTGGGATGGAAAATTGTTGGCGCGCTCTGACAGCCCCACCATTTCCAGGACCTCATAGGCATCCAGCGGATTCCTTGAGATCTGGGAAGCCAGCTCCACGTTTTCCACAGCGGTGAGATTCTGCACCAGGTTGTAGAACTGGAACACGAATCCGATGTCGAATCTTCTGTATTCCGTGAGCATCTTCCGGTTGTACTTGCTGATGTCTTTTCCGTCCACCATGATGTGGCCCCCATCGGAGGAGTCCATTCCTCCGAGAAGATTCAGCACCGTGGTCTTTCCTGCACCGGAGGCACCGACCACCACGGCGAAATCCCCCTGCTCTATACTGAAATCCACGCCGTCCACGGCGGTGATGGTCACTTCTCCCATCTGATATCTTTTCTGCACATTTTTAAGTTCTATAAATGACATTCTACTCACCTGCACCTTATAAACTGATTTTCATAGTCCTGACTGACTGACCGTAAGTCAGTTGATTCTTTGACCCTACTATACGCCCCTGACCTTAAAAAAACAATATGGATAGGAAAATTTTCACAGATATTTTCCTCCACTGACACAAGTGGTGGAAGGTCCTTGATGTTCACCTACTCTGTATTGTAAAGTGCTGATTTTACAGTTATAATTTAGATATATATTGAAATATCAGAATTCTTTACTGAAATTTGAAGATGCAGTAGAAATGCATGCCTTATCGCAAGGAGGATGTCAATTATGGATGGAAAAGTGAAACTCGGTCTCATCGGACTCGGATCGATCGCAAGAAAAGCCTATATGCCTGTTCTCGCCAGAGAACGTGACTGGGAACTGGCCGGATGCTACAGCAGAACACCGGAGAAAAGAAAGGCTTTTGCTGAGGAATACCGCATAAAGGAATATGAAAGTCTGGAAGCACTGTCTGAAAATGTGGATGCGGTGATCATCAACTCCTCCACGGAAAGCCACTTCGAACTGGCGAAGTTCTTCCTGGAAAAAGGGATTCATGTGCTTATAGACAAACCACTGGCTTCCAGTGTGGATGAATGCGAGAAACTCGTATTCGCTTCCGTGCACAACAAAGCGAAACTCATGGTGACCTTCAATAGGAGGTTTGCACCACTCTATAAGATGCTGAAGGACAACATCACTTCCACCTCTCTCATCAGAATCGTGAAGAACCGTTCCAATCGCATCGGACCTCAGTCTTCCGAATTCACCATCAATGACGACTATATCCACCTGGTGGACACCGCAAGATGGTTCTTCGACGGAAAGCTCATCATGGTGGACGGCACTGTTGCAGTGAACTCGGATGATCATCTCATCTATGCCAACCACTACTACAGCAGTCCGGAAGGATGCAAGATCGAGACGCTTCTGCATAGAGATGCCGGAAAGACTGTGGAAATCATCGAGGTCATCACAGAAGGTAAGACCCTTCGCGTCACGGACCTGGCTACTCTGGAAATCGAAGAGAACAACGAAAAGACCATCATTTCGCCTTCCCAGTGGGATACGGTGGAAAAAACCAAAGGATTCGAAGACGCCATCCTGCACTTTGTCTCCTCCGTCATCACGGACCAGGAACCGGAATCCTCAGGCATGGACGCCCTGGCCACCCAGAGAGTCATCGAGTCCATCGTCAGAAGCAATTAGGATGAATCAAATCTGAAATGAAATATGCCGGCCGCATGTCTACAAAAGACCTGCTGCCGGCATTTTCCTCTTGTCTCATTCTATTTTCATTTCGTGTATTATTGATCGTTCCAGCTTACTCATAAACCTTTTTGCCGGTCTAGTTGTCATAGAAGATCTGGAATCCGTTTCCGCCGACCCCTTCCAGTGCAGAGCCATCCTTACTGACGCTATAGATTTCATCGGAGATCATGGTGATGCCGTAATTCTTCAGGACGGCCTTCACATGGAAATAGTCCATGTCATATAGCTCCTCCGGAAGTATCACTTCAAAAGCACTGTACTTGTATCCGAAATCCTCTTCTCTCAGTGAATTGTTGGGGTCGATTTCTTCTAGAGGGATTTCCATGATTTCCTTGCCGATACGGTCATAAACTCTGACCTTTGCCTCATCCAGCGATTCCAGAAAGGGGCTGGACTCTTCCATGGCTGCAGACAGCTCCAGCTGAAGTGTTCTGTCCTCATGGATGCTGGTGCTCCAAAGATCCACGCTGAGAAACTGTTCCAGATAGACTTCAGGCAGTTTTTCCTGTAGGGTGCCTTCCTGGGTTTCAGTGACAACGTAGAGCTCCATGGGATTTTTCGTGTTCATGGCCAGATTTGCCAAAAAAGTGACTTCATCGATCTTTCTGGCTTCCACTTTCTCATATCCGGACACCACATAGAAGGTGTCCCCTTCATTTAGCACCTTAGGCACCAGAGAAACCTTCACCTGCAGCTCGTTGTTTCGAAATGCCAGAGCCGTTTCACTGGATTCCAGAATACTGGCTTCCTTTCTGATCTCCTCCATGATTCTTTGCTCCATCCCATAGGTGTCATTGCCGAAGGAGATGCCTGAAATGCTGCTCCTGACATGAAAAAGTTCATTCTCCAGATGGTCCATCTTGCTCCAGAGAATGACCGTATTCCCCAGAAGTAGAAGGATGATGCCTATGGCGATGAGCACTGAGGGTTTCTTTCCATTTTCCACGATACTATTCCTCCCGATCTATCTATTCTTTCTATATAATACATTCATGATACCATAGTATCACTTCTTTCCGGGCGTCAAATGACAAATTTGTATCAGAATGAGTGAAGCTCTATGGAAAAGACATGAGAACGTCCAAGCAATGCTTCTGTTCTCATGTCTTTCATTCTTCTTATGCTGCTTTATCTGATCGGTTCCAGCTTCGCTGTGAAGTGTCTCAGAATCTTCGGTTCCCAGGTGATTCTGTATCCCTTCAGTGTATCCTTGCGCTTCTTGATCTCCTTCAGTGCCTCCACAATCACATCCAGATGGGACTGGGTATAGACTCTTCTTGGTACAGCCAGTCTTGTGAATTCAAACTCGGACTGGAGCTGCTCTCCTGTATCCGGATCGTTTCCGAGCATATAGGAACCGATGTCGCAGCTTCTGATGCCCGCTTCGATATACAGCTCTATGGCCAGCGCCTGAGCCGGGAATTCATTGTAAGGAATATGCGGCAGAAGCTTCTTTGCATCCAGGAACACCGCGTGACCGCCCACAGGACTCTGGTATGGAATTCCTGCTTCTTCCAGCTTTCCAGCCAGATATTCCATCTGACCGATTCGATATCTCAGGAAGTCTTCGTCCACGCCCTCCTGAAGACCCACCGCTAAAGCTTCCAGGTCTCTTCCTGCCAGTCCGCCGTAGGAGATGAATCCCTCCATGGGGATGGTGTTGGCCTTGACCTTCTCAAAAAGCTCCGCATCATTTTTCACGCCCACAAGGCCACCGATGTTCACGATGGCATCCTTTTTGGAACTCATGGTGAAGATGTCCCCATAACTGAAGATCTCTCTGGCGATTTCTCTGATGCTTTTCTTCTCATAGCCTTCTTCTCTGTTTTTGATGAAGTGGCAGTTTTCCGCATAGCGGGCCGCATCGATGATGACTGTGATGCCATTCTCTTTGGCGATTCTTGAAGTCTCTCTGATGTTCGCGATGGAAACGGGCTGTCCGCCGGCACTGTTGTTTGTCACCGTAATGATGATGGCGCCCACATTTTCCTTTCCATATTCATCGATGAGCTTCACCAGTCGCTCATTGTCCATGTTGCCCTTGAAGGGTGCATAGGATTCTGTATCCAGCGCTTCCGGAACCACGCAGTCCACGGCTCTTGCTCCGGCAATTTCCACGTGGGCTCTTGTGGTATCGAAGTGCATATTGGAAATGGACACTTTTCCTTCCCCCAGAAGTATCGGCATCACCACTTTCTCTGCTGCTCTTCCCTGATGCACAGGCTGAATGAACTCATATCCGAAGATG
Source organism: Proteiniclasticum sp. C24MP (assembly GCF_043951855.1). Taxonomy (NCBI): domain Bacteria; kingdom Bacillati; phylum Bacillota; class Clostridia; order Eubacteriales; family Clostridiaceae; genus Proteiniclasticum; species Proteiniclasticum sp. C24MP. The sequence goes on along the minus strand of NZ_JBINJW010000004.1, from coordinate 58,917 downwards.
TCTTTTGCAGACTTCTGCAGCTTATAGAAGCTCTTGGATCCTGAGTAGGATTCATCCCCCAGCATAATCCCAGCCCACTGGTCTGCGCTCATGGCACCTGTTCCGCTATCTGTCAGAAGATCGATATAGCAGTCCTCAGCCGCCAGGCTGAACACATTATAATTCGCTTCTCTGATCTTCTCAATTCTCTCTTCCCTTGTCAGAATCTTGATCGGTTCCACCATCTTGATTTTGAAAGGCTCCGCAAAGTACTTCACGCTCATTAATTAATCCCCCATCTAAAATATATTAGCCCCTACCATGCTCTCTGTGCTGCCGCCTGTAAACAGTCTGTCTCTACACGATTGCTACTACTTCAATTTCCACCAGGGCATCCTTAGGTAGTCTTGCCACCTGGAATGCGCTTCTTGCAGGATAGTCTCCAGAGAAGAATTCCTTGTAGACTTCATTCATCTTTCCGAAGTTTGCCATATCACTGAGATAAACCGTAGTCTTCACGATCTTATCCATGCCAGAACCCGCTTCCTCCAGAATCGCCTTGACGTTCTTCAGCGACATTCTAGTCTGCAGTACGATGTCGTTTTCCACCATTTCACCGGTTTCCGCATCCATTGGCAGCTGACCTGATGTGTAGATGAGATTCCCTGCCATGATCGCCTGGGAATAAGGTCCGATGGCACCTGGTGCTTTGCTTGTTGCTATTACTTTTTTCAATCTGATCCCTCCATGTTCTGTAAATGTTTACAGAATTATTATAGTACATATCCATCTTATCACACAAGGACCTGCTTCTGTGAAATATGAAGAATTCAATGAAAAAACCCATCCGTAAAGGATGGGCTGATTGTATACCGATCAGTCTATGCTTCTTCCGAAAAGAAGCGTGGAATAGAACATTCCATTGAGGCACACATCACGTGCCAGACTTCCTTCTTCATAGAATCCAAGAGATTTATAGATATCCTGGATCTTGAAGAGATCTTCTCTTACTCTTAAGTTCACTTTTCTGATGACCCCTTTTCCTTTGCAGGTAAGTATCATTCTGGAGATCAGTTCCTTCCCCATGGTCCCGATCATGTCATCTGCCAGTAGACTCAGGGTCAGGTTTCCTACATGTCTGAACTTCTCGGAATTTTTCTGAGTGAGCACAACGATGCCCGATAAAACACCATCCATGAATCCCAGAAGAATATTGCCGGCCCCGAATCGCTCCATCATTTCCTCGTAGGTTCCGTCTTCAAGTGGTGTTTCGTTCCAGTCATGCTCCCCGTAAGTGTTTCTGGTATTTTCACAGGTCTTCCGTACAAATTCCTTGATTTCTGAAAAGTCATCAGCACTCGGACGTCTGATGACAATACTCGAGTTTACTTCAATCGCAGTCATATTTTACCCCACACACATATACTATATCTACTTCTGAAAGTGATATTAATAGTAATTATACTTTTTTGTCACTAAATTGTAAACCATTTCCACCATATAGTGTTACAAGTTCACAGAAACTGTAGCTATTTCGACAATACCGCAAAGTGGAAAAGAGCGGTTTCCCCCGCTCTTTCGCATCCTGTTCAATTATCCGTTCGAAGGAGTTCCCGGATCGACGGGTTCTTCCGGCTCTGATGGCTCCTCAGGTTCTTCCGGCTCCGGTTCTTTCCCTCTGCTTATGGTGATGTTCACTGTGCTGCCCGGTTCCACGAGAATCGCTCCGGGATTCTGAGAAATGACCATGCCCTCCTGAACCACATCCGAGTAAGCCTGCGTCGTGCTGACATGCAGTCCGGCATTTCTCAGCAGCGTTTCCGCTTCTGACAAAGAACGTCCTGTCACATCGGGGACCATGACCTGCTGTGAAGGTTCCTTGCCGATACTCACCGTGATGGTCACCGTGCTGCCTTCCTTCACTTCTCTTCCAGCCGCGGTATCCGAGGAAATGACATTCCCTTTCATCACCTCATTGGAATAGCTTTCCCTGACCTTCACCAGAAGACCTGCATCTTTTATGGCCTTTTCAGCCTGGGCCTGGGTCTTTCCGATGACCGAAGGTACAATGGACTTCGCTTCCGTATCGGAGCTTCCATAGGGGCCTCGGCTCACACTGAAGCTTACAACGGTTCCTTCAGGAACCTCCTGGTTTCTGGGTGGTCTCTGATAGAACACATACTCTTTCTCGACACCATCCACATATTCCAGATGGATTTCAGGCACAAGGTTTCTTTCCTCCAGCGCTTTCACCGCATCTTCTTCATGGAGTCCGATGATGTAGGGAATGACCACAAGCTCCAAAGCCTCTTCCGGCTCTTCCTGAGGCTCTTCCTCTTCCGGCATCTCCGTATCCGATCCGCTTTCCTCCGGGGTTTCCGTCACCACTTCACCGGGCTTCTCAGGCTGCTCCGGCATCACTACAGCTTGAGGGTTGATCTCTTTATCGAGCATATCGCTTAATCTCTTGTTATAGGTGATAAACCCATAAAGAAATCCTATAGTAACTACTATAAATAATATGACTGCAATGGACTTCTTTACCATAACACTGCCCCCTTAGTATATACCTGTTTATTATGTCTCATTATATCATAGGACACCCTTGAAACACACGAAAAAAGGCGCAGATTGTTACACCTGACACCTTTTTCCATGGATTTATTCATTTCCTGTACTGATTCTGATTTTCACGGTGGTACCCAGATCCACCAGGGCTCCTACTTTGTAGTTCTGGCTATAGACGTAGCCCTCTTCATAATGCTCAGAAGGGTTGTACTCATGATCCACGCTGAATCCCAGTTCCTTAAGCTCCGCCTCCGCCGCTTCTTTGGTGTATCCGATGAGATTCGGAACCATGATCTGCTCGGTAATGCTTTCTTCCGCTTCGCTTCCCAGACTCACGGTGAACCTCACGATGCTTCCAGGTGCAGCAGAAGTCTCCGGCTCGGGATTCTGCGAAACGATTCTTCCTTCGGCAGCATCCTCGTCGTATGCTTCCTCTTTATCCGCTGTGAATCCAAGCTCTATGAGCTTTAAAAGCGCCTCTTCTTCCCGAAGACCAAGAAGTGAAGGAACGAGGATCTCTTCTGACTGGTTTTGGGGTTCTTCTCCATATTCCTTCTCGGATAGGGGTTCAGGCTCCTTGTTTTTCAACGGAAATTCGAAATCCGCTGCTGTGGCCTGAATAATCTCTTTCCCAAGGGTATCGTCCAGTTTCCTGTTGTAACTTACTAGTCCAGAAATAAATCCGAAAGTAACCACAGCGAATAAGACTATGGTCAGTCCTTTATATTTCATCCGTATCCTCCTGCTGTCTTTCCGTTTCTGTTAGAAGACGTTCTGTTTCCTGTTATTTCCTCCTGGCAGCATCACACTGCAAGGGTATTTATCTATATAAGTATACCATAGTTTAGAACAGATTCTACATGGAATTTATTACAGAAAAAAATACCGGCAGTTTCGGCTGCCGATATCTCTCATAGTGTTGCACTAGTATTATTTCCAGTTGTATGTGATTCCATCCCAGATCATCTTCCCTGATTTGGCCAGGGATACCAGACCGTATACACTGTTGGGAATATCCGCACTCATGATGGTGAAGATGAAATCCCCTTTCTGAAGCTCGATGAGCGTTGTATCATTCTCCACACCCTGCATGTCTCCTGCCTTGCTGGCAATCTTATGCTTCAGGGACTCATCCAGATAGAATCCGGTCTTCTTCTTCTTGTTCTCGCTCTTCAGAAGCTCAATGATGTATCTGGAATGCTCTTTGGAAAGATAGCGCTCTTCCTTCAGCAGCTTCCAGCACAAGGACAGATCAAAGCTTGTTGTAAGATTGATCGGTGAACCAGGCATATCATTCATGGTGGTATCATTCAGTCCCATTTCCTCGAATTTCGCCTTCAGCTCCTCGAATCCAATGAGGCTCACCAGTTTCTGCGTTGCGGTGTTGTCGCTTTCCACCAGCATCACAATGACAAGTTCATTCACGGTATATTCTCTGGAATTAAGATGCTTCAGGATTCCTGAACCTTCCACGCGGTCTCTGCTCTCCAGAAGCACAAGATCATCCAGCGAAAGCTTTCCTTCTTCCACATCCTTAATGACAGCCATGGCCACAGGAAGCTTCATGCACCCTGCAGAAGTCATTTTGATGTGTTCATTGTATCCGTAGATGAATCCGGATTTCAGATCTTCAAAATAAAAACTGTATTTTCCAAGACGGTCTTCAAGATATCTTCTAACTTCTTTCATTTACAATCACTCCAATTTGTTACTAAGCTAATTTTACCATAAAAGGAAAAATAAAGGAAAACCTTTAGAGACTAATTGTCTGAGTCAGAAGAAGTACGGCAAAGATGGCTGAAATGGCAATTCTGTAATAGGCGAAAATCTTCATGGGCTTTCTCTGGATGTAGCTGATGAACGCCTTCACGCAGAGAAGGGCCACGATGAACGCCACCACGAAGCCAAGTCCGAAGGACACCCATTCGGTGCTTCCTAAGGAGGAGAATCCTACATCAGACTGGAACTTCACCATCTTAAGCAGGGATGCCCCGATCATCACCGGAATGGCCAGAAAGAAAGAGTACTCTGATGCGATCTTGGAATCCAGACCACTGATCCAGCCACCCATGATGGTGGAGGAGGATCTGGACATCCCTGGCCACATGGCCAGGCACTGGAAGAATCCGATCTTCAGCGCAGACATTTTAGAAATATCCTCCACTTCATGAACATGGGCTTTTCCACGATACCTGTTCTCCACGAAAATGAGCAGCACAGCACCGACAAACAGTCCGATGATCACGGGCAGCGGCTTGAAAAGGTAAGCATCAATGAAGTCCTCGAAAAGAAATCCCAGAACCGCTGCAGGAAGCACACCGATGATCAGTGCGATGCCGAAGTTCAGACCCTTCTTCTCACCTTTGAAGAAAGACTTCGCCATGGTGAAGAGCTTCTCCCAGTATAAAACGACGATGGCAAGGATTGCACCCAGCTGAATCACCACATTGAACATTCTGGTGAATTCATTCTCCGGAAAACCGATGAGGTCTCCAGCCAGAATCATATGCCCTGTGGATGACACAGGCACAAATTCCGTGAGTCCTTCCACGATGGCTACCACGATGGCCTTAAATATAAAATAAATATCCAAAAATAATTTCCTCCGTATTTCTCATTTAATCATTCCTTATCTATTTTACACAAATTCCAAAGAGAATACTTGAAATTAGTCTTAAAAATTCAATAACAATGCACATTTATCTCTATGAGTTGTCATAACTGTTTATATGTCTTATAAAAGAGAAAGAAAGATCCAGAGCTACCCGCTTCCTCCCTGAAACTTCTCCTGGTAACTCTGAATCTTTACAGCAATATGAAGTTCTTCTAGCGCGGTCCTGCCTGAGTGATGGTTTCGGATACATTCTCGAAGCGGTGGAAATTCTCCTTGAACTTTCCTGAAAGCTCCGTTGCCACCTTCTCATATTCCGCAGCGTCTTTCCACAGCTTCTTCGGAATCAGGATTTCATCAGGAACGCCAGGAACCTTCACCGGAATATCCAGATTGAAGATCTCATCATGGACAAACTCCACATCATTGAATTCGCCGCTGAGCGCCGCATCCACCATGAGCCTTGTATACTTCAGTGGTGTTCTCTCCCCGACTCCGTATACTCCGCCGCTCCATCCTGTATTGATCAGGTACACCTCTGTATCATGCTCATCGATCATGGTTCCCAGAAGCTGAGCATACTCTTGGATTTCCCTTGGCATGAAGGGTTCTCCGAAAAGCGCACTGAAAGTGGTTTCAGGATTCACGATGCCTCTTTCCGTTCCAGCAAGCTTTGAGGTGTAACCGGACATGAAGTGGTACATGGCACCTTCTCTAGTAAGTTTCGATACTGGGGGAATGACGCCGAAGGCATCTGCTGTGAGAAACAGAATGGTACTAGGGTGTCCACCCTTCTTCTCATCCACTCTATGTTCGATGTATTCCAGAGGATACGTGCATCGGGTGTTTTCCGTCAGGACATTGTCGCAGTAGTCTGCTTCTCCCTTGTCGTTGACCACGACATTTTCCAGCACCGATCCGAACCGGATGGCCTCGTAGATTTCCTTTTCCTTCTCTGCATCCAGATTGATGCACTTGGCATAGCAGCCGCCTTCGAAATTGAAGACACCTTCGTCTGACCAGCCATGTTCATCATCTCCAATGAGCAGTCTCTTGGGATCTGCCGATAAGGTGGTCTTGCCTGTTCCTGAAAGTCCGAAGAAAAGAGCAGTTTTTCCATCTTTGCCCATATTGGCGGAGCAGTGCATAGGAAGAACCCCTTCTTCCGGCAGCAGATAATTCATCACGGAGAACACGGATTTCTTGATTTCACCGGAGTACTTGGTTCCCCCTATGAGTACCAGTCTGTCCCTGAAACTGATGATGATGAAGGCTTCCGAATGGATGCCGTCCTTTTCTCCTTCCGCCTTCAGGTTCGGCAACGCCACGACGGTGAAGTCCGCATCCACGCCTTCTCTCTCATTATCCTTGATGAAAATCTGACTGGAGAAGGCTGCCTGTGCGGCATCCTCGCATAAGACGTTGATCTTCAGTGCGTACTTGTCGGAAGAGCCGGCCAGTGCCTTCACCAGATACAGTTCCTTATCTCTCATATATTCCTTCGTCTTCTGAAGAAGATTCTGATAGACCTCTTCATCCATGGGCAAATTGGTTTTGCCGTAAGCCACAGTCTCTTTCGTGACTTCATCTCTCACAATAAAACGGTCCTTGGGCGAACGCCCTGTATACTGTCCGGTTTCAATGAGCAGGGCTCCTTCTCTGGTCAGTCTGCCTTCCCCTCTTGCCACGGCCTCATTGATCAGCCTGCATACAGAATACCCTTCCTTTAACTGTTCTCTTCTGAGCCCCAGTAAATCCATAGTTGACATTGAATTCCTCCTTAGACATCTTCTTTTTTTATTCAAACAACCTATTCGATCCGTCCTGGATTCATCATAAATCTCTTTCGCTGACAAACCTAGACCTATGGATGAAGAAGTACATCTAAAGTGCAGAATTAACAGATTTTCGTACTTCTCGGCAAAATTATAACATAATAAATCACGAAACTTTCTTTTCCGATTTTTTATATGACTTCTTCAGTTTTTCGAAAAATTATTGATTTTAAGAAGAAAAATCTTCAGGAATGTAAACGGTTTTACGTTATTCCTGTGTTTCCTTTAAGAAAATGATTCATTATCAAAATTTTAACATTTCATATTGCATGTTTTTCGTTGTACTTGTACTCCAAGGCATATGCATTTGTCCGCCACCGGAAAATTGACGCAAAAAAGACTGAAGCTTTTCTTTTTTCTGCTCCAGTCTTTCCAGATTCTTCTTTACTTTCTTTCCGTTTCCGCTAAGGCCTCTCTGACCAGCTGCACCACTTTCTTCCTGTCTTCTTCTGAGTCTCTGATGTCGTATTCCTTTGCTTCAATGATGAGAAGCTTGGATAGATTGTAGGCGGAGAAGTACGCCTCATATTCTCTGTTCAGTCTTTCCCAGTAGTCTCTTTCCACAATCTGCTCGTAGTCTCGTCCTCTCTTCTCGATTCTGTCGATGGCCGTATCCACATCCGCTCTCAGATAGATCATGAGCTTCGGTGCTTCGATATGGTCCAGCATGTTGGTCAGAAGGTCCTGATAGAGATTAAACTCGTCTTTCTCCATATCTCCTCCATCATGAAGAAGCTTGGCAAAGATCACATCGCCATAGATGCTTCTGTCCATGACGCTGGATACCTTCTTCGCCTGGGCCTCCTTCAGCATACGGAATCTTCTGTTCAGGAAAAAGATCTGAAGCGGAAAAGCATACCGCTTACGATCATGGTAGAATTTTCCCAGAATGGGATTATCCGTCACCGGTTCTTCAAATCCCGATACCCCCAGTTCCTCTTTCAGTATATTCATCAGGGTGGTCTTGCCTGAGCCCACCACGCCATCCACCACGATCATTTCATTGGGCGCATTTTTCTTTACCATTTCAAAAAACTCCTTATACATCCGTCATCACTTTCCTTTATTTCTTACTTCTGGTCTCAAGATTTCATTTCGGATTCTTCAATCGACTCCTAATTTCTTCTCCTTATCGTATCAGGATTTTCACTTCATTGCTTCACTATCTTCAAAAATTATCTGCTTGACATTTTCAGAATCCTCTCCCGCCACTGAAAATGAAAAGAAAGAGAAATCACCTTTTTCTTCAGGGATTTCTCCTTCTCCTGAATGGACTTTCATCCATCCTTTATAATCGAGTTATTGTCTTCCATTTTCTTATATGGAACGGATTGCCTACAGAGCCAGCTTCAGAATCTCGTAGACATCCTCTTCATGAAGCTTCTTCAGTCCGCCGATGGGTCCTCTAAGCATGGCATTCTGGGCCATGACACGAAGATTCTCATCGCCTATGTTTCTCTCGGATAAGGATACCGGTGCCCCGATTTCCTTGAGGAAATGCTTGTAGGCTTCAATGGCCATGACGGCCGCCTTATCCTTGTCTTCTTCGGTGATGCCGAAAATCTTCTCTCCGAATCGGGCGAATTTGTCCACATCCATCTTATACACATGCTTCATCCAGGCCGGCATGACCATGGCAAGCCCTTCTGCATGGGCAATGTCGTAATAGGCGGAAACAGAGTGCTCGATGCCATGAGATGACCAGTCTCCGACGCGTCCCAGCCTATTCAGTCCATTGAGCGCCAGAGTGGCTGCCCAGGCAAGATTGGCACGTGCTTCATAATCACCAGGATCTTCTATGAGCTTTTTCACCGAAACCATGGTGGTTCGGATGATTCCTTCGGAGAATTCGTCCTGCATGAGGGTGCCTTTGGTTCCGTCGAAGTATTCTTCCAGCACGTGTGTGATGGTATCCACCGCACCGTTCACGGTCTGGTTTCTTGGCAGTGTTTTCTGGACAGAAGGATCCACAATGGATAGTCTCGGGTAGGTATACTTGGATCCCCATCCCCATTTCTTTTTCTCTTCCTCATTGGTGATGACGCCTCCTGAATTCATTTCCGATCCTGTGGCGGAAATGGTCAGTACGCCATAGATGGGAAGCGCTCTTTCCGGTTTCACCTTCTTCTCGTAGAAATCCCATGGATCTCCATCATAATAGTAGGCTGCCGCCGAAATCTTGGATGTGTCCAGGACCGATCCTCCACCAACTGCAACGATGGCATCCACTTTCTCCTTCTTCATGAGATCCACGGTCTCTCTGACCTTGGATAAAACGGGATTGGGCTTTACACCACTCATTTCCACGTATTCGATGTCATTTTCCTTCAGAGACTTCACCACGGCGTCATAGACACCGTTCTTTTTGATGGACCCTTTTCCGTAGAGAAGCAGCACCTTCCTGTCTCCGTATTCTTTCACATACTTACCGATGTTTTCAATGGTACCCTGACCGAAGACCAGTCTTGTGGGGTTGTGAAAATCAAAGTTCTTCATGTTTTTCCTCCTCTTTCAATAAATCTATAAAGCTTTTCACGATCTGGGCTGTAAAGCCCCATATGACGATATCACCGTACTTGTAGAAGTACTGCTTGTTGGTAGCCTTTCGGAAAGGATAGTCCTTTCCATTCTCAATGAGATGATAGGGAAAGTCCTCCCCCATCTTCGCGGTCATATCGATCTCGTAAATCAGCGGACTCTTCTTTTCGAAAAACGACAGCGGCACAAAAATCAGTCTGTCCACCTCGTCGGGGTTCGGCTGAAAGTCCGAATGGTGCACCCTGGCTACGAAAGGATACATGGTCTGTCCGTAAGGACTGATGAAGTAATCCATGGGACCGATGAGCTCGATTTCCTCCTTGTTGACCCCAAGCTCCTCCATGGTTTCTCTCAGAGAAGCTTCCATGGGTGACTCGCCCGGATCGATGGATCCTCCTGGAAGGCAGATGTCTCCAGGCTGACTTTTCAGCGTGCTGGCTCTCTTCTCCAGAACCAGATGCTCTACTCCCTCTATTTCCGTGATAAGAAGCATCACAGAATACTCTCTTCTCTTACCGAGGACCTTGGGTTTGCGGTTTTTAAACATGTCTATGGATTTCAAATTTCTCACCTGTTCTTTAATTTACTCGTATCTTCATTATAACAGATATAATGTTACGATTTTGATGAAAAATCTGTCACTTTTAGGTTATAATATTCATAGTGTATTCAAATATCACCGTAAAAAGATGGATAATTATCCCATTGACATAGAAAGACCTGAAAACAAGAGGAGGATCCCATGAGAAAAACACTGACAAAAATACCAGCACTGCTCATCATCATCATTTTTCTTCTTCCCGCCACCACAGTAAAGGCGGAAATACCGGAGATCAGCGGATCAGCAGCCATTGCATTCGATCTGGAAACAGATGAACTGATCTTCACCAAGGATATCGACAAGAAAGTCTATCCTGCATCCATCACAAAACTCCTGACAGCTCTGGTGTTTTCGGATCATTACTCCTCCAAGAAAACAGAGTATATGCTCTATCCTCAGGAAGGTAAACTCGTCATACCCTATGCCATCTACTGGAACCTGAAGAACATTGCTGTGGGCACGGAAATCTCGGCAGATGACATCATGCATGCTCTGCTTCTTGCATCACTCAATGATGCTTCCACCGTCATTGCCCTGAATATTTCAGAAACCGAGGAAGACTTTGTGAAGCTCATGAATGAAAAAGCCAGAGAACTGGGTATGATGAACTCGAACTTCGTCACCACCAGCGGTCTGCATGATGACAATCATTACACCACCGCCTTTGATCTCATGCTTCTCCTGAAAGCGGCCTACAATGACCCCTGGATTCGAGAGGTTTCCATGAAGCAGAGCTATGAGATGAAGAGCAAGAATGAAACCCTGGGACTTCTGGAAAACAGAAACAAGCACATCGGTCTTCTTGGAAACATCATGGGCAAGACCGGGTATACAGGAGAAGCAGGACGATGCTTCGCCGGTGTCTATGAAAGAGACGGAAAGACCATCGGAAACATCATTCTGAACAGCACCAACGACGGCGTCAATGTTCTGGTATTTGAGGAAACGGAAAAAATGGTCAATGCGGCCTTTGAAGAAGAGAAAGTCATCAGGCTTTCCAAATCAGAAGAGGTAGGCGTCATCACCGTTTCCTACAGACCCTACAAGATCGTAGGTCCTACAAAGGAAATCGAAGTGCCCGTGAAATCCGCAGACACCATTTCCTACTATGGCAATGATGTGAATCTCAGCGAAACGGAAATGGATATTTCCTACCTTGACCTCTCCTCTGATGAGATCAAGGAAAACTCCGTGGTTGGCGTGGCGAGTGTACAGGAAAGACTGGTCACAAAGAAAGTGGACCTGGTGTCCACCCTGGATGTGGAGGCCAAAATCCTGAAGACCCATCTCTTCAGTTACATCCTTATCGTCTTCTTCACTGTAACCTTTGTGGTGCTGATCCTCATTGCCACCATCAGCAAGAGAAGAAAGAAAGCCGCCAGAAGAAGACGGATTGAATCCGCCAGAAGATCCAACAAGTATGTGGACGATTCAAAGAGAAATCGCTTCAAATAGGAAAGAGGATTCCGGGAAAGGGACTGATTGGGATCGGTCCCTTTCTTTTCACTGAAATGTAACTCTTCCTTAAGAAAAATGTGCCATAATGGCCACAATCCATGTAACAAGCGGCCTTTTCATCTGAAAAGGCGGAACTTTCGATTTCGTGAGGTGACAAACAGATGAAGGAAAACAGCAGCAATCAGAAAGAATCAAAAGAGGAAATACTGGTCTACCCCAGCGATGTGAGCATCCCGAAAAGAAAGAAGAGCAATACTTTATTAGGCGCTCTTTTTCTCCTTGCGATCAGCCTGGTCCTGTTATGGGCCTGCGGCATTTTCGGAAGTGGAGAGGATTCTCCTGCGCCCATTGCGGAAGAAGGCATCGAAACCCCACAGAATCAACCGGAAGAAAAGCCCGCACCAGAAGTCGTCTATCTGGAACATGAAAAAGACGCTGAAGGAAGAAAATATGAATTCAGAGCAGCATGGCTGCCTTCTGTGAGAAATCTGGATTTCCCGGAAAAGCCCGGGATGTCTTCCATCGAGCTCAAGGAATCCTTCCGGAAAATCCTGGATGTCTATGAGCTCTATAACCTCAATGCTGTCATCATGCAGGTGAGGCCATCAGCAGATGCGCTCTATCTGTCCGAGATCAACCCTCCTTCCCTGTATGTCACAGGGGATCTTACAAAAGATCTTCCTTTCAATCTGCTGCAGTTTGCCATTGAAGAAACCCATAAAAGGGGCATGGAATTTCATGCATGGTTCAATCCCTTCCGGGTCACTGTGGAAAAGAGCGAAGAGGAAACCAGTGAAATCCTCGCCGCGCTCCATGAATCAAATTATGCGAGAATGTATCCTTCCCAGGTATTGCGGTTTGATGACCGGCTGTTTCTGGATCCCGGTAATCCGGCCACCCGAGAATATGTCATCAACAGCATCATGGAAGTGGTGAGAAACTACGACATCGATGCGGTGCATCTGGACGATTACTTCTATCCGTACCGCAGCACGAAGCTTGACGAGAACGGTGAAACCGTCCCCTATCTCTTCGGTGACGAAGAAGAAGATGCCATGACCTTTCTTTCCTATAAGGAAGACTTCACCGACATCAGAGAGTGGAGAAGAAACAACACCTACACCTTCATAAAAGAGCTGAGCAGAAACATCCATGACCTGAAACCCTATGTGAAGCTGGGCGTAAGCCCATTCGGGATATGGGGGCATGCGGAAGAGACAGAAGGAACAGGTTCCGACACACCGGTGTCAAGCTCTGAAACCTATCATCATCAGGTCTTCACGGACACCAGAAAATGGATTCAGGAGGGACTGGTGGACTATGTCATTCCCCAGATCTACTGGAACTTCGGCGAAGATGCCGCACCCTACTCCGTTCTGGCCAAGTGGTGGAACGATCAGGTGGAAGGCACAAAGGTGGATCTCTATATCGGACACGCGAACTACAAGGTCTATGAACAGATCGAAAATCCATACTGGCAGGGTGACACCCTCATCAGCGATCAGATTTCCTATAACCATTCCCTGGATCACATCCGAGGCAGCAGCTTCTTCCGATTCAGATATCTTACACCAAGCCACGGTGATTTCACCGGGGAAGGAAAAGAAGCACTGGTGAAAAACAACGAAGCGCTCCGCGCACTCTATGAGGACATCGCCATAATCCCGAAAAACGAGAACCTCATGGATGCCATGGCAGCCGCACCCAGGGACGTCATCATCAGAAACCAGATCCTGAGTTTCAGCGATGGTTATGAAGGATTCGATGAAAGCGAGAAAACAAGATACTTCCTCGTCTACCAGTTCCCGAAAACGGATCTTGACCCGGAAAATCCCAGATACATCCACAGGAAGATTCCTGCGGACAGGAGCGTCAGCAGATATGACCTGAACCATCTGGATACGGAAAACTACACCTATGCGGTTTCAGCCTTCAACAGGCTCCATGAAGAGAGCCAGATCGTTCTGCCAAGAGAAGAATAAAAAGGATGGATGAAAACATCCATCACATCTGAAATGAAAAATGCAGGAAGAAATCACCCGTACAAGGTGAATCTTCCTGCATTTTTCATCTGCTTCCCTATGGATGAGCCGCTTTCTGCTATAGACCGTTTCCGATCTTCTGGTTTTTCAGCCGCTTACTAATCTTTCGCTATGGATCTTCAGCTTCTCTCTTCATTGAGCTTATGCACCAGGTCCACAAGTTCTCTCAGATCATCCACCATGTAGTGCGGCTGTGCCCTTTTTATGGTGTCTGGATGAATCATGCTGTAGGAAACCGCAACGGAGGTGGCTCCTGCTCTGTTGCCGCAGAGAATGTCATAGGAGGCATCCCCTACCATGATGGTGTTCTTCGGATCGATTCCCCCTAAAAGTTCACAGGCCTTATAGAGGGGTTCCGGCTCCGGTTTGTGCTTATCGGTTGATTCCGGCGTGATCAGCACTTCAAAATAGTCCGTCAGACCCAAAGCTTCCAGACTTCTCCTGGCCATGCCTGCTCTTTTGCTGGTGACAATGCCAAGCTTCAGTCCCTTTTCCTTCAGCATAATCAGTGCTTCCTCCACGCCCTCGAAGGATCGGATCATCCTGTCGTGATTGGATTCATTGAATTCCCTGAAAAAAGGCAGCAGCTCCTGGGGGCTTTTCGTGTACTTCTTCAGGCTGTTCTCCAGCGGTTCGCCGAAAAGACTGTAGATCTCCTCATCGGGCACCTCCAACTTCATCTTGTCATAGAAAAGTCTTCTGAACGACTCATAGATCAGTTCGTTGGTATTGGCAACGGTGCCGTCCAGGTCGAATAATACCGCTTCTATCATATTTCATCACCTTATCCTTTGTTTTTTCGATGCTTCCATTATAGCAGAGAATGAAGCGAAGCAAGGGCACCTTTCAGAAATCCGAACCGCCTGCTCCGCTTCCTCCTGCTCTTTATCCCTTCAGATTCTCCTCCAGGATTTCCTTCAGTATCGGCACATGGCTTTCTGTGAGGTCCTTCACTGCGGAGAGAAGGACCACGTCCTTTTCCTGGAGCGCTTCCTCCACATAGGATAGAAATGAATCCAGGTTTTCCCCTGACAGAATCTCCTGCCTGTATTTTTCCCTGAATTCCTCTTTCTCCAGAGCGCCTTCGTGGTAAGCCTTTCTCAGCGCGTCACTGGGCGTCATCTCCTTCGCCCAGTATTCAAGACCCGCCTTCTCTTTGGAGACCCCCCTCGGCCAGAGCCTGTCCACCAGTATTCTGGTCTCATGCTCCTTCTTCTCCTCGTAGATTCTTCTCATATGAATGCGATGCATATCCCGTGACTCCTTCCACTTACTTGTGTTCCAAATGCTTCTCCAGAAGAAACATATTATCCCTGCCTACCGCGTTGAAGTGCCTTGCGCTGTGCTGCTTCTCCACACCTTTTCTCAGATTGTCCATCCGAAGGTCCAGATCCGCACTGATTCTCGCGCACTCACTGAGTTCATGCGCCATTTCTTCGGTGAACAGCACTTCCTTCTTGTAGCGAAGCTGATGCTCAAGGCTCGCCCAGAAATCCATGGCGATGGTCCGAAGCTGGATCTCCACTTTCATGATCTTCTTCTCATGGGCCAGATAGATGGGAATGCTCATGATGAGATGCAGACTTCTGTAGCCGTTTTGCTTCGGGTTTTTCACATAGTCTTTTTCCTCCAGAAGCGTCAGATCGTCCTGGGTCAGCAGCGCATCTCTTATGGCATAGACATCCTCCGGAAAGGAGCAGATGACTCTTACCCCTGCCACGTCATTGAGATTCTCTTCTATGGAGGAAATGGATACCGGAAATTCTCTTCGGTCGAGTTTTTCCCTGATGGAAGTCAAAGACTTCAGTCTTTTCCGTATACTGGAGATGGGATTATGGTCCTTCTCCCAGGAAAACTCCTCATTGAGCACATTCAGTTTCGTTTCAATTTCCATCATGGCGCATCGGTAATAGGACATGAGCCTTGATAATTCTCTGGACTTTTTCTGCGCCCATTCCATGGTTTCTCCGTCCATGATATTCATCATCTTATTCTTGTTGCGTTCATCTTCTCTGGTCCATACTGTCATTCTTCTGCTCCTTCATTTCACCTTATACGCTAAGCATACCCTGTGTTCCTGAAATTAACTTAAAATCATCCTTTCCTTTACGAAAAAGAACGGAGCAATAATGAATTCTTAAGCAAGGACTGGTATCATGGGATGGTACCCTGTCATGATACCTAAAAACATTCAAATATTTCAGGTTTCATGGTATGATTTTAAAAGATAAAAAGACACAGGAAGTTGAGGAAAAAAGAATGAAACTGAAGAATTTACCGATTTATGATCTCATCGCCATAGCAGGCATCTTTATCCTGATTTATGCGGGATTTTCCACCATCGCCAATATCCTGATCGGTGCCTATCTGATCTTCACAGTATACCGTAACTACCCCACCATTCAGGCCACCAAAGGCAGCAGAGCCTACAATGCGGGAAACACGGACATCGCCATGACCTATTTTGAAAAAGCGGTGAAGCATCCCTTTGCAAAGCCCTACATCAAATCCAGTTTCGGCTATGTGCTGCTGAGAGAAGGAAGACTGGACGAAGCAGAACCCTATCTTCTGGAAGCTGCGGAAATGAAGACAAAGGATGAGCGATTCAAATACAACAACATCCTGAATCTGGCCATCCTGAACTGGAAAAAGGGCGATATCGATAAAGCCATCGACATCGTGGAGAACATTAGAGAAGACTATCAGAACTCCATCATGTATGAAATTCTGGGATACCTCTATATCGCCAAAGGCGACTATGAGAAGGCGCTGGAATTCAACCAGGAGGCCTATGACTACAACAAGGACGACAATGTCATCACAGACAATCTGGCCCAGTCTTATTACTTCCTGGGAGAATACGACAAAGCCGAAGCGCTCTATGAAGACACCATCGACTACATCAAGTTCCCGGAAGCCCACTACTACTACGGCATTATCAAATGGAAGAAGGGAGACTATCTTTCCGCCTACAAGGCACTGGAAACTTCCGTAAGACTGAAAGTATCCTTCCTTTCCATCGTGGACAAGGACATGCTCACCGGAAAATTCGAAGAGCTGAAGAAGGAAATGGCGGAAAAAGGCCTGGATGTGGAAACACTGAAAGAAGAGCAGAAGCAAGAAGAAGAAGAGAAAGAAGCTCAGGAAAAGCTGAAAAGAGAGCAGGAAGAGGAATCCTACATCGATGACAAGAAGAACGAGTACAAGGTGGATTAGATTCTCTGTTGGTCCTTTCCACCTGGACTTGAAGATAAAGTCCATCTCATAAGAAGACACGATACGAAAGGCCATGAATGCTGCAGAGAACATTGCAGTTTTCATGGCCTTTCTTCTGTATTTCAGGAAAGCTTCAGAAGGAAAATGAGTGTTTCCCTTCATCTTCCTTTGTCTTTTGACTTCCTCGAAAAAAGAAGCGTCAGAAACTAAACCTCATATGTTTTCAGAATCTCTGAAATCTCCGTATCTTCATGGACCGCTCTTGCCTCTTGAAGAAGCCCATCCAGATTCTCCTCCGGCAGATGCGTAAGCAGAAGCTTTTTCACGCCGCATTTCTCCGCGATTTCCCCCGCCTCTGCTCCATGAAGATGATGCTTCATCCTGTAGGGTTCATAGGAGCCGTAGCTGGCCTCACAGAGGAAGAGGTCCGCTTCCCTGGCAGCCTCATAAATCCCGTCGCAGACGCCTGTATCCGCTGAATAGGTGAAGATCTTTCCATCATGGGTGAATCTCAGAGCGTAGGTTTCAAGCAGGTGAAGCACCTCTATGAACGCCACGGTCAGATCGCCCATGGATACCTTTGTATCTCCCTTTATGACATGAAGCCTGAAAAGATCATTCTTCATGAGATTCTCCTGAAGCCACTGAGGCATCTCCGGTGTATAGAGATCGATGGGAGATACCTCTTCTCCCATGTATTTATGCCCTTCTCTTTCATAGCGGAAGAGAAACAGATCCGACAGGTGGTCAAAGTGATGATGCGTGAGTATGATGGCATCAATCTCATGAAGCTTCACCCGTTTCTTGAGATTGAATATGCTTCCATTGCCCATGTCAAGGAGAATCCTTCTTCCCTCCACCTCCAGAAGATACGAGGAGCAGGCTCCTCCCTGGGTCACTGTGGTGGAATTGTTGCCCAGTACGGTGATTTTCATCTGATCCACTTCCTTTTCCATTCTTTAGTTTCATCATAACGGGAATTTCTTTCAGAGGCAAAAGAATCTTTCCGATAAAAAGTCCCAGGACTGCGTATCACTTGAACGCTTCCCGGGACTTTTCCTTTCACTTTCTGATCTTCTTCTCTTTACGGAAAAGATCTCTTTCTTCTGTTTTTCTTCTGTTTCCTCTTCCGATTCTGAAAATGATGGTTCTAGTTCCCTTTGAAGAGACCTTTATTCCACCACGTTCAGTTCCGTATCGATGTTGGAAGTGTAATCATCACCCAGCCATTTCACAGATAGATCCTTCAGGGTTCCATCTTCTCTTAAGGCATCCAGTGCACCGTTCAGGGTGTCTCTCAGCTCTGTATCATCTTTTCGGATGGTGATGGCGATGGGTTCATTGGTCAGCATGACTTCCGTGAGCTGATAGGAATCCGGATCCTTGGCCGCATAATCAATGGCAACCGCATAGTCTGCGACGATGACATCCACATGTCCCGCTTTCATGGCGGAGAAGGTCTGAATGACTTCGTCGAATCGGAGCATTTCAAAGTCCACTGTCTCGTTGTACTTGCTTGCGGCAATATCCGCTGTGGTTTCAAGCTGAACACCTACCTTGAGCCCTGCCAGCTCTTCCGGGTTTGTGATGGAGCCTTCTCCTGCTCTTGTAACGATGACCTGTCCGTTGGTCATGTGCGGATCCGTGAAGATATAGGATTCCAGTCTTT
Organism: Proteiniclasticum sp. C24MP; assembly: GCF_043951855.1. NCBI lineage: Bacteria > Bacillati > Bacillota > Clostridia > Eubacteriales > Clostridiaceae > Proteiniclasticum > Proteiniclasticum sp. C24MP. The sequence continues at coordinate 40,400 of NZ_JBINJW010000004.1, read as the reverse complement.
TCGGTGTGATGCTTGTGGCGGACATGATCACATCATAGTTCTTTGAGTTCAGTCCGTTGAAGATTCCAGCCCAGCTGGTGGAGATGAACTCCACTTCCATGCCCAGTTCCTCTCCGATCTCTCTTGCCAGATCCACTTCGAATCCCACCAGTTTGTTGGCTTCATCTCTGAACTCGAAAGGCGGATAGGTGTCATCCGTTCCGATCTTCAGGACCTTGGCACTTTCCTCTTCCTTGGCGCATCCTGAAAGTACGGCTGCACCTGCCAGCGCTACTGTAAATAAAATCCCCCATGTTTTCTTCATCATATATGATCTCCCCTTTTGATTTTCTTTTTCATTGTTTCTGACCGACTTTGATTATTATAGCACGATTCTTCTTTCTGTTAAGTATATTTAATCATAATTATGTATATTTATTTAAATTGCGTTTCTGAAGAATAATCTCTGATTTCTCAATCGTTTTCATTTTCATACTGTCAACACCCTCATGCCGCTTCACTATCCTGCATCGGTTATGATGCTCATGCACATCTGCACCCAGCAGGACACTGCTGTGCATACGCAGCAGTTTTATGCATGAATCTGAATAATCACTGTGCATACAGCAGCAGCCGGATGACTGCCCATCCGGCTGCTTATCCTTTTTCTGTCTATTTCAGTATTTTATTGAGGAACACATTGGTACGCTCCATCTTCGGTGCGTCAAAGATCTCCTCAGGCGCTCCCTCTTCCACGATCTGGCCTTCATCCATGAAGATCACTCTCGTGCCCACTTCTCTGGCAAAGCCCATTTCATGGGTCACCACAACCATGGTCATGCCATCTTCTGCAAGTTTCTTCATAACCTCCAGCACTTCCCCCACCAGTTCGGGGTCCAGAGCCGATGTGGGTTCGTCAAAGAGCATGATGGAAGGATTCATGGCAAGGGCTCTTGCAATGGCCACTCTCTGCTGCTGTCCTCCGGAAAGCTTGGAAGGATACTCATCCTTCTTGTCCAGAAGACCAACGCTCTTTAAAAGGCTCATGGCTCTGTCTCTGATGTTCTCCTTCTTTTCTCCTTTGACAAGTTCCGGAGCGATGGTGAGGTTTTCCAGCACCGTCAGGTGCGGGAAGAGATTGAATCGCTGAAACACCATGCCAAGGGAAGTTCTCAGTTTGGAAGCTTCCTTCTCATGAAGATTCAGAAGATCCTTGCCCTCTTCGATGTGACTGACCAGGTTTCCGTCCACCAGTATTTTTCCTGAAGTGATGGTCTCCAGCTGATTCATGCAGCGAAGCATGGTGCTTTTTCCTGAACCGGAGGGTCCGATGATGCAGACCACTTCCCCTTCCTCCACTTCCAGGTTGATTCCTTTCAGGACCTCCAGGTCTCCAAAAGACTTATATACGTTTTCCAGTTTAATCATCTATCAACACTCCTTTACTCATATACAGAATACTTCTTCTCCAGCTTGTCAAAGGCAATCTGGATGATGGAAGTAAACAGAAGGTAAAGAGCGCCGGCATAGAGGAAATAGATCCATTCTCCTGAAGAGTTGTTCATGACCTGTACGGTCCTTAAAAGATCAAACAGGGAGATGGATGCCACAAGAGAGGTATCCTTCACCAGCGTGATCAGTTCATTACCCAGGGGCGGAATCAGTCTTCTGTAGCTCTGGGGGATGATGATCTTGAACATGGCCTGATAATAGCTCATGCCAAGGGCCTTGGCCGCTTCCATCTGTCCCTTGTCGATACTCTGGATGGCTCCTCTGAAGATTTCAGAGAGATAAGCCGCAGAGTTCAAGGAAAAGGCGATGAACGCCGCAGTCAGGGCCGGAATTCTAAGGGTGACCCCCAGAACATCTGCTGTGAAGAGCGGCATTGCATAATAGAACACAAACAGCTGCATCAGCATCGGAGTCCCTCTGAACACCCAGACATAGAACCAGGCCAGACCATTGAGCAACTTGCTTCTTGAAATCTTCATAAGGGCTATGATGACGCCAAGCATGATGCCGAAAACGATGGAAACTCCTGCAATGAGAAGCGTCCTCTGGGTTCCCTCCAGAATTGCGAATAATTGTTCTTGTGTGATCACTGAGCTAACTCCTTCCTGCTGCTTTTTATTCCACTACATTCAGTTCTGTATCGATGTCGGATGTATAGTCTCCTCCAAGCCATTCTTCTGAAATGCTCTTCAGGGTACCATCCGCTCTGATTTCTTCCATTGCATTATTGATCTTCTCCTGAAGATCCACATTGTCTTGCTTGATGGCGATGGCGATGGGTTCGTTGGTGAGCATCACATCAGAAATCTGGTAGCTTTCAGGGTCCAGCTGCACATATTCGATGGCCACGGCATAGTCCACCGCAATGGCGTCCACATGTCCTGCCTTCATGGCGGAGAAGGTCTGAAGAATCTCATCATACTTGCTCACTTCAAATCCGTATTCATCCGCATACTTCTCAGCTGCAGTATCCGCTGTGGTGCCCAGCTGAACGCCGACCTTCATTCCGGTAAGCTCTTCCTGTGAAGTGATGTTTGCATCTCCACTGTTTGTCACGATGACCTGTCCATTGGATAGGTATGGCTCACTGAACAGCATGGTTTCCAGTCTCTTCGGTGTCATGCTGATGGCTGCGATGATCACATCGTAGTTTCCGGCATTGAGTCCGGTAAAGATTCCATCAAAGGATGTGGTGACGATCTCCACTTCCATGTCCATCTTTTCCGCCAGCGCATTGGCCAGGTCAATATCGAATCCTATGATTTCATTGGCATCATTGGTGAATTCGAAAGGCGGATAAGTGGGCTCTGTTCCTACTTTAAGAATGACCTTTCCTGATTCGGAGACTTCTTCTCCTCCATCTGCACATCCGGCTAAAACACCCATGACCAGAACCAGGGACAGGATCAGGGCGGTGAATTTCATTTTCTTCATTTACATTACTTCCTTTCATCTTTGGTTTCACTTCGTTTTCCATACATCTGATTTTTTGAACATGTTTGATTATAGCATGAAGTTTTAAATAAATATACATTCTCATGAATTTTAATTCATTTCGAACAATTTACACTATTCGCTTCACATTTCCTGTTTTTGAAGCGTTTACACTTAATATATTAGCAACAATCCTGCAGTTTTTATGAACAAGACAGTTTTATTTTCTGATTTCCTTCATTCTATAAATGAATATACATCACTTTATGCAGCTTTCATGCACTGATACGCCGAGGCAGCCCTGCAGAATCTGGCAGAATCCTAAAAAAATAAAGCCTCAGAACAATCTGACACTAGATTGTTTTGAGACTTTATTTGAATGAGGAAGATAGATTCTGAAGCATATGCTTCACCGTTGAAAATCTTAACAAAGCTGGTGCTACTGACTCAAGGACGTGCGAAATAGTAACTGTCCGTATGGACCTTGAAACAGGTCTCTTCCAGTAAAGATACTCCAGTCAGATGCAGGACCATAGGGTTCACACCATACATTGTTAATTTTTTATCCATAACCGATATTACACGAGGTCCCACCTGAAGTCAAGTTGTCTTGCCATTTTTTTAACATTTTTTAATGATTCCTTTCAGCTTTCTTAAAAAGAAAAAAGGACATCCGGTTTTTCCGAATATCCTTCAGCTGTTCTCTTTACAGACCAAGCAGTCTGTTTATTCCATACTGATCAAAGCCGATGATGACGCTTCCGTTGATGTCCAGCACCGGTACACCCATCTGATTGGTCTTATTGATCATTTCCGTAGCAGCCGCACGGTCTCTTGAAACATCCTTTTCCACAAAGGAAATGTTGTTTTCTCTCAGATAGGACTTTGCACGATTGCACCATACGCAAGTGGGTGTAGTATAGATTGTTACCTGATTCATTCTTCTATTCACTTTCCAGATTATAAATTGAATATAGAGTTATACCCTATAGGGGTATATTATCAGATTCAGCGTGCTCTGCCAACATCCCTTGAGTCAACCTTGTTTTCATATCAGGTTGACTCAGGATGTCAAAATCCTTATACTGAAGAAAGTGAAAACTTTTCCTCAATGCAGGAATAAGACTGTATAAGAAGCCATAGGAAACCGACAGGAGTGATCGAAATTTGAGCAAAGATAAAATACTGACTCTGCTGGAAGAACATAAGGGAAAGATTCTCTCAGGGAATGATCTGTCCTCGAAGCTTGGCATATCGCGAAACGCCATATGGAAATCCGTCAACGCCCTGCGAAAAGAGGGCCACCAAATCACTTCCATCCGAAACAGAGGGTATGTTCTGGAGCTCGGAAGCGATCATCTTTCAGAAAGCGAAATCAGAATGCATCTGGGAGAATCCTCTTCCACACACAATATACTGATCCTTACTGAGACCCCTTCCACCAATACCTATATCAAAGAACACAAGGATCTTCCGGACAATACCGTGGTCCTCTCAAATACTCAGACCAGCGGGCGAGGACGTTTGGGTAAAACATTCCATTCCCAGGACCAGGGGGGCATCTATCTCTCCCTTTTGAAGGTGAAAGAGCTGACGAAATATGATACGGATCTGGCAACCCTGGCCGCTGCCGTAGCCACCGCGGAAACACTGGACAAGGTCTGCGGAACAGAAACCGCCATCAAATGGGTCAATGATCTGTATCTGAACGGACTGAAGGTATCGGGAATCCTTACGGAGGGAACCATCGAATTCGAGTCCGGGACCTTAAGCAGCCTCATCATAGGCATCGGCATCAATGTCAATACAGAGCGCTTTCCCGAAGAACTGGAGGATATCGCCACTTCTCTTTATCAGGTCACCGGAAAGAAATCCGTACGCAGCGAAATAATCGGCCACCTGCTGAGAAGCCTTGAAGAGCATCTGCGCATGACGAAGGACAATCCGGAGGAACTTCTTCGGAAGTATAAGAAAAGAATGCTGTATCTGGGAGAAGAGATCACCATCCATCGCGGAAATGAGATCGCCTACGGAAAACTTATGGATCTCAGCCGTAAAGGACATCTGATCATCGAATCCGAAGGAAAGACCCTGACCTTAAATTCAGGAGAAATCAGCATAAGAAAGAGAGAGATAAGAAATGAATGAAACAGCGCTGAGAAAAATCAGCACCAGAGACCTGGCCATAATTCCGATTTTTTCCGTACTCACTGCCGTAGGGGCATTCATAAGAATCCCCATAGGCGTAGTCCCTGTTTCCCTGCAGACCGTCTTTGTGGTGATCTCTGCACTGATTCTAGGCAGAAAGGCATTCTATGCGCAGCTGATCTACGTCCTTCTGGGACTCATGGGATTACCGGTCTTTACAGGCGGTGGCGGCATCGGATACATCTTCACCCCCACCTTCGGCTATCTCCTGGGCTTCATGGCCGCAGCCAGCATCATGGGTGCGCTCAGAGAAAGACTTGAAAGAATCGGATTCTTCAGACTGGCCCTCATCGCTCTTCTGGGACTTGTGGTGATCTACGGATTCGGCGTCTCCTATCTGTATCTCCTGAAGAATCTGATCCTCACAGGAACACCCATGGCTCTTTATGACGCCATCCGCTATGGTGCACTTCTTTTCCTGCCCATGGATACCCTGTGGTGTCTCTTCGGCGCACTGCTATCAGAAAGACTGCTGAGGCATCCGTATTTCTCCAGGCGCTGATACAGCGAAACATGGAGGATGCCAAAAAAAACGAAAACCAGAAGGTCCCTTATGCTGAACTGCTTCCGCATAAGGGACCTTTCTCAACATGCTCGTTTTTCTTCAGAGCGGACTCTCTCACCGGATCTGCTTTATGATGGAACCGAAGAAGTACTGCACAGTTTCCAGGCATGAAAAAAAGAACACTCGCTTCAAGTGTTCCCCCTGTCTTCTTTGCATATGAAGTTCAACTATTCTTATCTTCCACTGTAGATAACCGCTTCTTCATCATGGCCGTTCTCTTCCAGTATGTCTATGACCGCATAATGAATATCTTCTCCATAGAGCTCGTTCCCTATGGTCTGAAGCTTTTTCATCACTTCTTCTGTCAGCATTTCGATCTGGGAAACGGATATTTCCTTTCCGGAAGCCGAAAAAACTTCCTTTACTGAATCCTCAAGGATTCTCTGATCAAACGCTTCAATGGTCTTGTCTTTCTTCATCACTATTACCTGCTCCATCTGCATTTCGATCTCATCTCCATCCACTATATATTGTGCTATCACACACCTAATAATACTACATATAGGTGAAATTGTAAACAACATATCACTCCCTGTGGTGCAGGAAAAGAGAAATGAATTCATCGCTTCGAAGCGATTGCTGCTGACCCTCATTTCCTGTGCAAAGGGAAGAAACCTGGATCGTCCTTACACAGTAGCGTTCCAGGTTTCCGCATGATATTCTCTCTATAAGGCTTTTGCTATGGCGATATTGGCGATGGTTGTGATGTTGGAACGGATGTCCATCTCAAAGATCTCATGGGCATTTTCCACGTAGGATTTGGAGATGTTCAGTGTACCCGCTGTGATGAATTTCTTCTGCACTGGAGATGCCTTGGTCACAAGATCGCCTACTTCTTCAAGGGATTCCTTGTATTTCAGATCGGAAATCTTGCTCACAAGATCCACCTTGATGTCTCTTGTCTTGCCCTTGATGAGATTTTTCTTCTCCGCCAGGTCATAAGCGACGCGCAGGAGCATGTAGTTTCTTTCTGTGATGAGCTTCTCATCCTCTTTCAGTGTGTTCATGACATATCTCAGCGCTTTTGATACATTGTTCAGATAGATGGCTGTGGTTTCCGTACCCACCAGGAATGCCAGAAGACTTCTTAACGTCGTCTCCAGGATCTCCTCCTCCGTCTCTTCACCCAGATCCAGGAAGGATCCGTCCGCCTGCTGGTTCTTCGCCAGTACTCTCAGGAGATTGTCACGATCATACTTGATGGCCATTTTCGCTTCTTTATGGGTCATTCCCGATGTTGCCATCTTCTCTCTGATGTTCACATCAAAGCTGTAGGCCGCTTCATCAAGGAAGTATCCTCTGGCCAGATTCTTCATGGTGGATTCCGTCATATCCATAGGCACAATCCTGTTGAGACCGATACCCATGACAGGGTCTTCCATGGTCTCCAGCATCATGAAGCTGGTTTCGGACGAGATGATGGAATTTTCCTTGGACAGTTCAAGAATCTCCTCCTTGATCTGTTCCTGTTCCACGCCGCGTGCGAATCTTTCCTTCTCCACCAGAGACTCAATTCTCTTTCTTGCCCACACCTTCTGAATCAGCTTGGAGTTCTCTTCGATTTCAAGCTTATCCAGGTCGATGTGCATGGTATAGTCCACATCATCCACCACACCCTTGATATCGATGCTGCCGCTGATGCTTCCATCCACCAGGGCGAAGATGGTGAACGGTTCTCTGTCATAGAGGTAGGTGATGGTTCCCGGATAGGTCTTTTCAATGATCATGTCTCCGAAATCGATCTCCGTCACATCCAGCTGCGGATTATGAATTCTGTTGAACTGTCTCAGTATGATGTCATCGATTCTTTCCCCTTCATCGATGAATTCAGGTCTTCCGTTGCCCACTTCAGCAAGCTTGTTGATGAAGAAGCTGTTCACTTCCGTATCCATGCCGATGGGGAAGATTCTGTTGTTTTCGATGTTGGTCCGCACATATTCCAGCACTTCATCCTCATCCACGACATTGTCATCTGTGAAGAGGAAAATGGTGCACTCTGCATCTTCTTCATCTGCTTCTCTTATGGCATCCTTCACCGCTTCGAAGGTGCAGTCCCCTTCTCTTGTGGTGAGTCCTTCGATCCACTCTGTGGCTGCAGCCAGGTTTTCCTTGGTGAACTTCACTTTGCCGCCGCTGGAGAACTTGTACACTTCCTCGTTGTAGGCGATGAGATTAAACGTATCGCCCTCATCCAGGCTTCTCAGCGCGATGAGCACGGCATTTTTCGCCTCTTCCAGCTTGAACCCCTCCATGGATACGGAAGTATCCAGAATGAAGGAATAGTTGGTGGTATATTCCACAGGAATGTCTGGAAGAACAGGCGCCAGTTTCAGCATGAGAATGGACTTCTCCATCTCATCTTCATAATAGCTGTAGCCCATGCCTGCAGCAATCTGAGGATGCACTTCCTTCATGGTCAGAATGAAGTCATGGTCCAGTGTCTGGGCTTTTGTCACCGTGATCTTGGATAAGGTGTCATCTTCTCTTTCCACCTTGATCTTGTGACTTGGCGATTTGAATTCCATTTCCGAATAGGACTCCACCAGAAGGGACAGATAGAAATCCACTTCTTCCGCTTCTTCCTCCTCCTCATCTTCCGTGTAGTAGATGGGATCCACCACCGACGGAATATACAGAGAAAGCGTGTCATCTTCATAGGTCAGCTGATCCATGTAGCTGATGCGAAGATTCACTTTCTCGTTGGGGAGAATATTGCCGATGGTCACGGTAAAGTATTCATCATCCTTCTGTTCCAGCGTGAGCGTATTGATTCCTTCCTCTCTGCTTTCCTCCAGCGTCCGGAGAACCGCTTCGCGTTCCTCCACCATGGCTTTCAGATTTCTTCCACCCAGATTCACTTCTATCCCTGTTATGAGGGAAGTGGTGGGCACGGGAAAGCTGTAGACCCCTTCGATGTTGTCTCCTGTCGTGTTCTTGTAATCCTGGGAAATGGTGTATTCTATATACTCTCCACAGATATTCCCGGTGACTTCAAGACGGTTCAGTTTCACCTTCTTGTTGTCTCTTGTAGAAAGGCCGTATTTTTTCAGCATTTTTTGTACCTCCTTGAAAGGCAATCTATTATTTCTATTATAAGCTATTGAGGTATCAGGTTTAAAGGGAAAACGCAATTAATTCTGGGAGAAATCCCGACCATCCCACTGGACCCTCTTCCTTTTCTTCTGAGCTTCGTGCAGAAGAGGCCATTCCAAAAGGAATCAGCCTCTAGCATTCAGATATATTCTGTCCTGTATCAGAAGAGTGCGGATACGCAAACACGCGCTATTTCCATAGACTGGTCCACATGGATTTCCCCTGCCGCTTGGACTGATACATGGCCCGGTCCGCTCTTTTCACCGCATCGGTATAGGCGCTATCTTCTTCGATGAATCGAGTCGTACCTATGGAGATGGAAGCGCCGATAGTCCCTTTCTCCGCTTCTATGGATATTTCATCGACCTTTTCCTGAATCCGTTTCACGCAAGTTCTGATTCCTGCCTCTGAAACCTGATGTAATAGACAGATGAATTCATCGCCACCCCAGCGGATGATGACGTCACGCTCAGCCAGTGCAGACTTCACCTTGCCTGTCACCTCCACAAGTACGCGATCACCGATTTCATGACCATGCTCATCGTTGACACGTTTGAAATTATCGATGTCAAACATCAGAATCACCGGTGCAGTGCCACTGACATGATATTTATCAAAGTAAAGCGACATCATATTCTCACCGGAACGGCGACTGCCGGCACCGGTAAGAATATCAACGTTCAGTTCACTCTCCAGTTTCTCCATGGATTTTCTGAAGTATTTCTCATTGACCACGTAGAGAACCAGAAAACCTATGGCGATGGCCATCACGGAATAAATGAGAAATAGTGCGATATTATCCGACAGACTCGCATCACTTTCCGCACTTACATGGGCCACTCTGTCTTCAATGTCATCCAGATGAACGCCCATGGCGACGATCCAGTCATAGGGCTCATACGCCTTTGCATAGGTGATCTTTTCCGAAATGATGTCCGAATTCAGCTTTTTGAAATGATAACTGAAAAAGATCTCTCCGGATGCTCTGATTCCCTCCAGCTCCGTAAGATACGGGAAATTCCCCTGGGCATCCTCCATACTGGTGGACAGATAGCTCCCTTCCGTATCCTTGAGATTCGGATGAATCCTTCTGATGGCATAGTTCTCGCCACCCTCATACTGAAGCACTTCGTTCACCCACATATAGGAATCATTGGAGAATTCCTGCTTATGGATCACTTCACGAATCTCCTCCTTGACCACCGCATCGATGTAATCCTCATGGACGCCGAACACGCCTACGAGATTCCCATGTTCCACTCTTTCAGATGCAGCGAGGCAGGACCCGATTTTCTCCAGGACAGGTCTGTTCTCTTCCTCCTCTGGCAGATTCTCATAAAGAATCTCCTCTGTATCCTTGTAGTAAAGAACAGCCGTCCACAACCCTGCATCATTCTCATCCTGAAATCTGCTGATATAAAATGCCATGAACTCCTCCTCGGATAGATTCTTCTCATCCTGAAGCCTTCGCAGTCGCTGCTCTGTATTGAACTGATACAGCTTTGTTTTCGTTTCCTTCAGGGTATCCAGTTCCAGAATCAGATTGTTCACCGTATCCTTCAGATAGTCCTTTTTCAGATTGATGGCCATCTCTTCCATCTGCTTCGTATATATTTCCTGGGTTTTTTCATGGGATGCTTTATGAATGAAAATCATGGCCAGTGTCATGATGCCCGAAATCACAACTACCATCAGACGATATCTGTTTCTCAATTTAACCTTGTTCCCCCTTGTTCCTGTCCATGCCTTTCCTGTGATTCATGAAAACCTGATCCTCAGAAATAGATGACCCTATCATTTTCCATGAATCATATCATTCTGTATTCTCCATATCGGTGTTTTCCTAAAAAAAATAAGCGCATCTGCGCTTATTTTACGGCCTGGCATAAGGCCAGGCTCGTAATTTGAGACTACTTTGGCAATGGAACAGATTGCAGGGAATACCCCCTCGTCAACGGCTCCATCCCGCTTCATCTCATGGATACCGTTTCCGATATCACATATTTATTTTATAAAAATATGGTAATAAAATCAATAATTATCAAGAAAATTAGCATATTATCAATATACTCTTAACCTGAAAATTACATTGATAGTATGTGTAGTTCCAGTAACTACTAAACTTTATCTTCTGTCTTCCATATTGATGATTTTCGTCTTGTGCTCATGATTCCTGATATGCTTTTCGCAATACTCATAGTTTCCTTCACACTTGGAACAGAATCTGAATTCCATATTCGGATCGTCCTTCTCCGTGATGCCACAGACGGTGCACTTATGTATGGTGCTCACTCGGGTGGTCAGCTTGGCTGATTCGATGTTTCTTCTCATCTGCTGGGTCTTGCTTTTTCTTTTTCTGTCCTTCATGAACCCCGGACCGAAGAAGATGAAGAAGTTCAGAAGTGAAATGATGATAATGATTCTTACGACCCAGTTTGATGTGATGAACTGGAAAAGCACCGTGGCCGCATAGATGTACCCCAGATACTTCACCTTCACAGGAAGAATGAAGTAGATGTTCACCAGAGAGTCAGGGAATGTGCTGGCGTAAGCCAGAAACAGCGTCATATTCAGATACATGGTTGTGGTAAACCCTATGGCAAAGCCCACCAGGATGGTGAAGAACAGTCCCATGAAGTAGTAGGTGTTGAATCTTGTGGTTCCCCAGGCCATTTCCAGTATTCTCCCGATATAGTAGTAGAAGAACAGGCTGATGAGTACAAAGAAGCTGCTGGAGCCCGGTATAAAGATGAACGTGATGACCCTCCAGATCTGACCTTGCAGAATCAGTTCTCTGTTGAAAAAGAGCATCTGAGAAAGCAGTCCGTTGGAAGCCATATCCACAATGAAAACCAGAAACGATCCCATCATGATATACTTCATCAAGTCTCTGATGGCGAATCTGGCCACGAATCTATCCAGTTTGTCTAAAAATCTCATGTCATACATTCCCTTCATTTGGCATTTAGCCATTGTTATAGTTTATCTTATATAAATTACTTTAAATTCCTCTTAAGACATAGTCATTTTAACATAATATTGAGGTTTACATGAATAATTCACCTGAAAATTTTAAAATTCCCGGATTCTATACTATAATGAAAGAAAAGAATACTCTTGAAAGCGGTGAAAAACATGAAAGCTGTAAAAGTAATTGTGGATATTGTATTTGTCTCCCTGTTTCTTCTGATCACTTTCTTCGGCATCGGCCCGATACTTATTGCAGACGGAAGCGACCGTGAGCGGCTGATCGCATTTCTTGTGGTACTTCTCATCTACGCCATCTGGTTCATTCTCCTCACATTGTGGCGCAGAAAGAGCAAAGAGATGTTATCCAGATAATCTCGTATACCCAGGGCAGTTCCACGGAAGCTGCCCTTTTTTCATGGAATTAAGGATATTTTCAAGAAATAATCATGGTAAAACCATAAAGTTTAGTCTATAATCTTCTAGAATATGAGTATCCGGACGGATCGGGCACGCAGTCAGGCATATAATCACATTCCCTGGCCCCCACATCTTTAATCCGGCTTTTTCTCGTGATATAATGAATGATAGACATGAATTTTTGGAGGAAAATAATGAAATATATTTGGAAAACAATCTGGTTTATCCAGGCATTTCTGGCAAGGCTGATTCCCACGGTCCTGTTCTTCATCGTCCATGCAGTGGGAGAAGTCTACACCTATAACTGGGACCCTCTGCGCCTTCTGGATTTCAAGCAGATACCAGGTCTCTTTGACAGCTATCTGTTCCTGTATGGAGCACTGGGACTCATCATCGTGATTCTGTTCTTCATGAATCTTCCCATCATCGCAAGGGTCATGACTCTCGGAATCATCGGATCGCAGATTCTCTTTTTCTTTCAGAAATGGGATATATACATCTATGACCTGACAGATGTGGACCCCTACTACGATTTCTATATGAGAATTCTGCTGTCCATCATAGCCGGTTTTGTACTGCAGGTCATGTGGAGAGTCATCAAGTCCTCCACCAGAAAGCTCATCTACTACGTAACTGTGAAAACCTCAACCAGAAAGAGAGGCGTGAAGAAATCAAAAGCGCCAGTCAGAAAATCACAGAATTAACAAGACAGTACGTTCAAAAGCCTCTATCGGAAACGATAGAGGCTTTTTCATTTACACTGAACTGTCTGAATCCGGTGGTATTTCCAAGGAGTCGTTCTTTTCTCCGTTTTTCGGAAAAGTGGCAGTCATGGTGGTGCCTTCTCCCAGTCTGCTTTTCGCTTCCAGCGTTCCCCCATGGGTTTCCACGATCCACTTGGCAATGGAAAGACCCAGTCCCGAACCCGCCTTGTTCTTGGTTCTTGCTTTATCCGCCACATAGAAGCGTTCGAAAACCTGATGGAGATCCTCCTCAGCGATTCCTTCTCCGTCATCTATGACATGCAGCCTGTAGAAGTCCTCATGGTCTTCCGCCTTCAGGGTGATCTTCGCATCAGGCCCCGTGAACTTCACACTGTTCTCGATGAAGATCCGCAGAAGCTGCTTGATCATCCTTCGGTCCTGTGAAACGGTGAACTCATCCGACAGCACTTCAAAATCCCGATCAGGAACACTGAGCTCCGAGTCCTTGGCCGTCTCCTTAAGGAGCGCTTTCAGACTGAAGGTAGTGCGATCCAGCTTCATCTTCTTGTTCTCCCCTTTTGCGATGAAGAGAAGATTTTCCACCAGCATGCTCATATTGTCCGTCTCCGCACGAATCGCCTGGATGGCTTCATCCAGTATTTCCGCATCATCTCTTCCCCATCTCATGAGAAGATCATTGTAGCCTTTGATCACCGTCAGAGGCGTTCTCAGTTCATGGGATGCATCCGACACAAACTTCGCCTGCTTGGAATAAGCATCATCCAGACGGTCCAGCAGTCCGTTGAAAGTATGGGAAAGCTCCTTCAGCTCATCCCTGACATCCGGCTCCTCAATACGGTCATGGATGTTTCCAGGTCCGATGGCTGCTGCAGACTTCGTCATGCTGATGATAGGGGTGAAACTCTGCCTGGAGATGAAATACCCCACCACATAGCTCACGAAGATACCCAGAATGGAGGCGATCACAAGCGTCACAAGGGTCACCGAGTTCATGAAGGAAAACACGGACAGGTCTTTCAGAACCAGAAGATCCACAACGCCGGAAGGCCCTGCCACTCTCTTTCTGGACACAATGAGCTTATCCGACTCTTCGCGTCCTTTATCGAAATCCTTCAGAAGGACATAGCTGTCCCCTCTTTCCACGATGCTGAACTGTGTCGTGGAAGTTGTGATTTCATCCCCTTCTTCCATACGAACGAAAAAGGGAGAAACCGCACCAAGACTTCTCAGCTTCTCCCCAGTCACTTCCGTTCCCTCCATGATTTCATTCTCTATGGATGTAAGAAGCACTTCCACTTCATTTCCAGCACTGAGCCTGTTGTAGAACTGCGTGCTTAAAAAGACGGCCAGGTTGATGATCAGAAGAATACTGGTGAAGATGATGGCATAGTTCCAGGTGATCTTCGTTGATAATTTCAGTCTCTTCATTTCTCTCTCCTACCGAATGATATATCCTGCACCTCTGACGGTATGGATCAGCTTATCCTCATATCCGTCATCCAGCTTGCTACGAAGAAACCTGATATAGACATCCACCACATTGGTCTCCCCTTCGAAATCAAATCCCCATACATTATTGAGAATCTTCTCTCGGGTGAGCACAATCCCCTGGTTCTCCAGAAGGTAGGCAAGAAGATCGAACTCTTTCTTCGTGAGCTCTTTCTTGACTCCGTCCCGATGAACCTCATAGGTGTCTCTGTTTAAGCTCAGGCCTTTGAACTGGAGGACTTTCGTTTCCTCCGGCTTCTTTTCGCTCTTGCGGAAGAGTGCGCGAAGGCGCGCAAGAAGCTCTTCCATTTCAAAAGGTTTGGTCATGTATTCATCTGCTCCGATGTCAAACCCCTTCACCTTGTCTTCCAGACCGTCTCTTGCGGTGAGCATGATGATGGGGATATCCGTAAAGGTTCTGGCACGCTTTGTGACTTCGATTCCATCTACGATGGGAATCATCAGATCCAGCAGCATCACATCATAGTCCTTGTTCATGAGATTCATCAGCGCAGTCTGTCCATCGGATACAATGTCCACATTGTACCCTTCATGGGTCAGTTCCAGCTCCATGAACCTGGCGAGTCTTCTCTCATCTTCCACAATGAGTATGTTCCTCATTCTTTCCACCTCACTTTATGTCTGTCTATTTCAGGAAACGTCATAGTCCTCTATTTTTCCTTGTCTTCAAAAAGACTGAGGTATTCTTCATATCCTTCTTCCTTCAGCTTCTCTTTGGGAATGAAATGCATGGCAGCGGAATTGATGCAGTATCGCAGTCCGCCTTTGTCTTTGGGTCCATCTGTGAAAACATGACCCAGATGCGCATCCGATGCTTTAGAGCGCACTTCGATCCGATGCATGCCGAATTCGAAATCCGCTTTTTCCTTGATGATGCGCTTCTCGATGGGCTTCGTGAAGCTTGGCCATCCGCATCCCGCATCGTACTTGTCAAGACTGGAGAAAAGCGGCTCTCCCGTATACAGATCCACATAGATGCCATCTTCGAAATTCTGATCATATTCGTTTCTGAAAGGCATTTCTGTCCCATTCTCTCTGGTCACTTTTTTCTGAAGGTCCGAAAGCTCCTTCATGATCTCACTTTCGTCCCGGGTAATATACTCCCTTCTTTTCACGTTTCGGTACAACTCCCATCAGCTCTAGTATGAGCCTTATATTTTTATCGTTCTTTCCCCAGTCGTGTACAGTCTTTTCCACTTTGGATCTGGACACCATGGAAATTCTGGTCTTTTCCTCTTCCGTCTTTTCGAGGGTCACATCCAGATACTCTCCGTTGGACAATACACTTCTCTTGAACAGAATTCTGAAAGTTCCTGTATCATCCAGAAGTTCCCTTTCTTCCATAACGGTTTCCGTCTTCTTTCTGAACTCATTCTCGATGACTGAAAACACCTCTTTTATGTCTTTATCCACTACAATCTCTTTTTCCCTGCTTACCGCCATAGATTCCTCCACCCTATCCTATTCGTCGGTCCTAAACCGCTTTCATCACGTTACTCTTATTTTACCACATTATATATATCTGCTGCATTCTCTCACACTGAGAGAAGAAAGCCTGTATTGGCCGATGAATGCTCTCACAAACTCCGGATTCGTCTTGGAGTATTCTCTCAGAGCCCAGCCTATGGCTTTGTCCACAAAGAATTCCCTTGTATCCGCATTCATCACGATGGCCTCCGTCAGAAGCGTTTCATCCGTTTTCTCCTTGTATTTCAGCTGAAAAAGAATGGAAATTCTTTTCAGCCAGATGTTTTCTTCATAGATGAGGCTCTGCAGGGCTTTCTTCACCTTGTCATCCTCAAGGGCCATGGGCCCAAGGACCGAAGGTCCGATGCTGTCTATGGTGTCCCACCAGGGCTCCGTCAGGGCCAGACTTAGAATCCTCTCCGTATCTTCATGTCTCAGCTCCCCGACATACTTTGTCATGAGCTGAATGGCGCAGTACTTGAACTCTCTTTCCTTTTCCAAGTAGAGCCTCTCCGCATCTTCCAGATGAAATCCATCATAGGTCTTCAGAAACCCCTTCATGACGTCCTTTCTTTCCGGGGTCTTGACCCCCAGAAAGGAAAACTGATTCCGCATATACTTTTCCATATGGAAGCGATTCTCCTCACTGCTTTTCTCTTCAAGCTTTTCCCTCAGCTCTTCTATTGTCATTTCAGGTACCCCCTCTAAGCGAGAAACGGAAGATTAATGATGCCGAACATCTGAAGCCCGATGGTGTTGATGGCGAAGTTCGCGAACATGTGCACCATGTAGCTGTTCCAGATATTCTCGTTCTTTTCGTTGATGAAGTTGAAGAACATGCCGCTGGCAAAAAGCCCTGCAAGACCAAGTACCGTCAGCAGCGGACTGACCCATCCGTCAATGATGGAAAAGTGATAGATGGAAAAGGCTATGGAGCTGATGCCATAGGCAGCAAGTCTTCCCGTCTTCTTCTTCAGTTTCAGAAATGCGAAGCCTCTGAAGAAGAACTCTTCCAGAAAGGAATTGATGAAGGAAATATACAGTGCCACCGCAATGAAATTATCTCTTGTGATCATCATGTTCTCTGCCATGGACGCTTCAATGGTGCCCAGATGAATCAGGTCTTTCAGCAGTATGTAAAGCACCAGGAGCCCGAAATAGACCATGACACCCAGCAGGATGGATTTTCTGAAGCCCCCGCTTTTCTCTCTCTGCCTGAAGATGGAAAAAAGATCCGTTCTCGGCATGAACCATACATAGACCAGGGGAATCACAAGAAAGAGAATGATCTTCACGCCCGCTCTCTCCCAGTAACTGAAATCATACTGCACATCCATGAAATAGATCACAATGCACCCAAATCCTATAATCAGCAGATGAATCCATTTGAACCTTCTGCTTTCGTCCGCGATAAAAATTTCTCTCATAGTTCCCTCCAGCCCGTTGCGCTTTACTTCAGCAATACTTCTCTATATTCTTTATTCCTTGCAGGCTGCTCAAACCCTTTATTTCCAGACTATATTTGTGTGAGATTTTTTTATATACATCTATATTTCCAGTCTTTCCTCCGTTTTCTTCCATGATACCAGACCCACCCCATCTCGATCCGGAATTTCATCTCATCTTTTTTCTTTTCCTGAGAAGCGATCCGTCCTATAATAGGGTTAACCAGAAGGAAATTGCCCTGCACATCCGCACATAAAGGAGAAAATCATGCCGATGCTCACATTTACCCCGGAAGAATATGAAGGCCTTAAAGCCAAGGACAGGATTCTCGGCCAAGCCATGGAGCGGGTCCCTCTCTATGAGAGAGAAGTGGATGACGATCTTTTCAGAAGCCTCATGAATAACATCGTCGGTCAGCAGATTTCCATGAAGGCAGCGGATACGGTCTGGAAAAGATTCCTTGCCCACTTCGGTGAGATCACCCCTCTGAAACTCCATGAAGCCACTCTTGAAGAAATTCAGGCCCTTGGCATCAGCATGCGAAAAGCCACCTACATCAGGAAAACCGCCGAAAAGATTTATCAAAACATCGTGGATCTTGATGCCCTCTGGGACATGGAAGATCAGGAAGTGGCAGATACTCTCGTCACCTTGAACGGCATCGGCCCCTGGACAGCAGAAATGATCATGATCTTCTCCATGGGAAGAAAAGACATCCTGAGTTTTGGCGATCTTGCCATCCGTCGTGGTCTCATGATTCTTTACGGTCATGAGGAAATCTCAAAGGATCTCTTCCGTGAATACCAGAAGAGATTCTCCCCTTACGGCACTCTGGCTTCCCTTTATCTGTGGGAGATCTCCACCGGCAGATATGACCTGTCCGGTCTCTGATTGAAGGTTTCCCTGAAAAACTCTTTGCAATGAAAAGCTCCGAAGGCCTGTCTGTAGGAAGACAGGTCTTCGGAGCTTTTATGCCTCTTCAAGTTATGGTTGCCTCCGAGCCTCCCCCGGTACTACAGCGTAAGATCTTCTCCTGTGACAAGATAGTCCACCTGGGCACCCATGGTCTCCTGGAGCTTTCTATACATCTTCTGACCCGTGCAGTGACAGGTGTGATACTGTATTCCTGTCTCTTTCAGCTTTTCGCCCAGTCTCGGCACAAAGGTCTCATCGGGATGAATCTTGCTGGGCTTCTTGATATGAAAACCGCCGATGACATGGTCAGGATATCTTCCTTTGATCTTTTTTACCGTTTCCACCAGATTCACCACCCCTCTGTGTCCGCATCCGATGATGAGAAAGAGCTTTCCCTCCTCTTCCAGAAGAAGGTTGTGCTCATGCCTGAAATCATCACGAAGGTACTCTTCTCCTTCCCGCATATAGAGGGTTTCATTGCCGGGCGGCATCATCTCTTCACCTGTGATCTGTGAAATCAGAGTGAGATGCGCATCAAGTCTCGTTATCCCCTCCACCAGAATGAAGCGGCTGCTTCCAGAAACCTCTTCCGGTGTAATGATGTCCTTCATGATTCCGTTCTCCTGTCGGGAATAATGCTTATCCATGGCTTTGGGATGGGCATAGATGGGCGCCTTGCTGTTCACCTTGAGAAATGCGGGGATGCCTCCTGCATGGTCCTGATGGCCATGGGATAGAAATGCCAGGTCCACCTCTTCCAGAGGAATGTTCATCATTCTGGCATTCTCAAGAAAACGCGCATCAGGTCCGAAATCAAAAATCATCTTTCTGCCCATGCTTTCAATATAGAAGCTCACTCCATGGGCAGAGAGAAGTTCATCGCGATCCTTCACTTTATCATTTTCTAGCAGTACTGCAATACGCATGGCTCTTCCTCCTCTTTTTCTTCTTTGATCTTTCTTCACATTGAACTCTTTTCGGTTCTTCATATAAAAACATTGTACCCCAGTTTTATCCAATAATAAAACCGGGGTACAGATTCTTTATTCTATTTGCAATCAGGTTCTTACCTGCATTTTCCTGTTGAAGCATTTCATGCTCCATTAGCCTGTGTTTGGATCTATTCTGATTCTATCGGAATGCATCCTTTATTTCACTTACTGCCACAAAGGATCCCATTCTCGTTCCTTCTGATTTCAGTGTCATCAGCTTGCATTCTTCTTTTTCTTCAGTACATCCATACCCACTTCTTCCATGAACTGGTTGGTATAGAGTTCATAGTAATGTCCTCTTCTCTTGAGAAGCTCTTCATGGGTACCTGCTTCCAGAATTTCTCCCTTGTCTATGACAAGGATTCTGTCGGCACTTCTGATGGTGGACAGTCTGTGGGCCACGATGAAGCTGGTTCTGTTCTGCAGCACTTCTTCAATGGCTTTCTGGATCTTCACTTCGGATTCCGTGTCGATGGATGAGGTCGCCTCATCCAGGAAGAACAGCCTTGGTTTTCCGATGATGGCTCTGGCAAATGAGACCAGCTGCTTTTCACCGGTGGAAAGCATGCCTCCCCCTTCTCCGACTTCCGTGTCATATCCGTGTTCCAGCTTCATGATGAAGTCATGGGCACGAACCACCTTGGCCGCTTCCATGATTTCCTCGTCCGTGGCATCCAGTTTACCGTAGCGGATATTCTCCTTGATGCTGCCGCTGAATAGATGCGGTGCCTGGAGCACATATCCGATGTTGGAATGAAGCCATTTCTGAGGCTTTTTCTTGTAATCTTCCCCATCGATGAGGATTCTTCCACCTGTAGGTTCATAGAATCTGCAGGCCAGGTTCACGATGGTGCTTTTTCCGGATCCCGTCTCTCCCACAAGAGCGATGGTCTCTCCGGCTTTCACGCTGAGGTTGAAGTCCTTCAGAATATATTCTCCTTCCTTATAGTAGAAGTTCACATTCTCGAAGGTCACATCCCCTTTGATGGTTCCATAGTCTTCTTTTTCTTCCACCATGTCGTCCACAATCTCTTCCTTCTCATTGAGAAGTCCCATGACTCTTTCCGCTGCCGCCTGTGCACTGATCATTTCAGTGTAGATTCGGGCAAGTTCAAGAACCGGGTCAAAGAACTGTCTGGCATAGGTGATGAAAAGGACCAGGGTACCATAGGTCAGCGCCCCACCCATAAGCATGTTGCTTCCGAAGAACAGTGTCAGAACCGTTCCTACCGCTGAAATGAACAGCGTCATGGGCAGATATCCAGCGGACAGCGTTGCCGCCCGGATGGAGGTTCTCTTCATGTTGTGGGTTTCTTCGCTGAATTCTTCGATGTTCAGCTCTTCTCTCACGAGCGTCTTGGTGGTCTTCGCCCCCACGATGCCGTCATTGAAAAGCCCAGTGATTCTGGAGTTTATTTTTCTCACATTTCTGTAGGATACCAGCATCTTCTTCTCGAAGAAGACACTGATGAACGCCAGTATCGGAATGGTGAGAAGTGTCACCAGAGCCAGTTTCCAGTTGATCACAAGCATGACCACGGAAACGCCCAGCATCATGGTTCCTCCCCATACCAGATCCACAACACCCCAGGCTACGGTTTCCGCAATCTTCTGGGCGTCGGACGTGGTTCTGGCAATCATCCATCCTACCGCATTCTTGTCGTAATAGCTGAAGGACAGACGCTGCAGTTTTCTGAAGGCGTCTTTTCTCAGTTTGTACTGGATCTCCACTTCCAGCTTACCCGCACGGCGGATAAACAGAAGCACGATGAGTGCCAGTGCGATGGCAAGCCCCACATAGAGGAAAGCCACTCTGGTCAGACCTGCATAATCCCCATCCGCAACAAAATTGTCAATGGCATATCTTGTCAGCAGCGGAAAGGTGATGTCAGTTGCCGCCAGGGCAACCATGAAACTGACCAGGATGATAAAATCTTTTTTAAATACCTTAAAGTAGTGGAACATCTCTTTCCAGATCTTCTTATCCACTTTAAGCTTCATTTCTTTTTGTTCTTCCATTTCGGATCCCCTCCTATAGGTGCCGACTGATCCTTATACAGCCATCTGCTGAAGGTCCCAGATTCTCTTGTAGAGTCCGTCCTCGCGGATGAGCTCTTCGTGTGTGCCCATCTGTACAATTCTTCCCTCGTCCAGAACGATGATGTTGTCCGCTTCCGCAAGGGTTGCGATTCTATGGCTGATGATCAGCGTCGTGATGTCTTTGCTTCTTGATTTCAGCGCATTTCTGATGCGCATATCCGTTTCCGTATCCACCGCACTCAGGCTGTCATCGAAGATCAGGATTCTCTTGTCCGAATCAATGATGGTTCTGGCGATGGCGATACGCTGCTTCTGTCCACCGGACAGGGAAACTCCCTTCTCTCCGATGATGGTGTCATATCCTTCCTTGAAGGTCAGGATATTGCTGTGGATCGATGCCGCCTTGGCTGCATCGAAAATCTCTTTTTCTTTGTAGCTTCTCTTGGTGATGCCGATGTTTTCCTTCACGGTCTTGGCATAGAGATGCGGTTCCTGCAGAACCAGACCGATCTTTTTGCGGATCCAGCCTCTCTTTATGTCCTTCAGTTCATGTCCGTCGATCCTGATGCTTCCTTCATAGTCGTAAAGTCTCTGAAGAAGATGTACCAGCGTGGATTTACCGGACCCTGTTGAACCCAGGATACCAAGGGTGGCGCCCACCGGAAGATCAAAGCTCACATTCGAAAGCACCTTCTGATGCTCATCGTAACCGAAGGATACGTTTCTGAAAGCGATGTTCCCGTAGATTTCAGGTTCTCCCTCATTGGGCTGGTCCACTTCGATCTCTTCACTGAGTATTTCCTCGATACGTCCGATGGACACGGTGGTCTTACCAAACTCGGAGAGGAGTCTTCCCAGCTGCTTCACCGGCCAGAGGAGCATGGATACATAGGTGATGAAGGCGGTGAGCGTACCGATGGTAAGCTCTCCTCGAATGACCATTCCTGCACCTACAACCAGAACGATTCCGTTCTGGAGAAGCGTCAGAAAATCTGAGGATGCCCAGAAAACCGCCAGGGTTTCGATGAGCTTATAGGTGATGTTCTTGTGACTTGCGTTCACTTCCTCAAAACGGTCGATTTCATGTTCTTCCCGTCCGAAGGCTCTCACCACACGAACACCGGAAAGATTTTCCTGAAGTACGGTGGTCAGTCTTCCTTCCGCTTCATCGGACTTCTTGAAGGTCTTCTGGATCTTCGTGAAGAAGATGTAGCTGAAGAGAAAGAGTACTGGAATCATGATCATGGAGTAGAGCGTCAGCTCCGCATTCAGCGTGGACATGATGACCAGTGTGAACCCCAGCATGAAGATGATTCTTCCAAGGTCCACCACCTGAACACCCAGGAATCTTCGGATGGTTTCCACATCCGAGGTGCATCTCTGCACCATGTCTCCTGTCTCTTTTCTTGTATGTCTTTCAAAAGTCATATACTGGATCTGGGTGTAGAGCTTCTCTCTGATGTCCTTGGCGATGTTTTCAGCCGCAAAGCTGGAAAGATAACCTTTCAGGAACATGAACACTCCTCTTAGAAGGCTCATGACCACGATGATGAGTACCACCCCACCAAGGTTTTTCCCGAATGCATCCATGAGAAACTGCAGTCTTCCAGGCTCCACATCTCCGATGATGGAGTCGATGGCATACTTGATGAGTATAGGCACAGACAGCTGCATCACCGTTGCCAGTATGATTGCAATGATGGCCAGGGAGAATGGTCCTCCGTAGCCCTTTAAATATCCGAATAATTTCTTCATGTGTATCAACACCTCACTTTTTTTCTGTCGATTCTTACGAGTGATGGAAGTTTCATAAAATAGAAAAACACGCAGTACCTGCGTGTTCTGTTTAAAGACAAGGGATCCACTTGTCCTTCATTTCATTTTCAGAAATGCATGAAACCATAAGAAATTATAATTTCATACAACAAAACCACAGGTCGCAACCTGTGGTTTCTCAGATTCTATACGCTTTTGTCATGCAAAGGCTATAGGGTGAGACTCCTATTCAGGTCACAAACTTTTTCTATTATCATATCCTTAAAATTAGGCGCAGCGATAGCGTCTACGAGATAAAGTGCATTCATTTTTACAAATACTGTACTGTTCATCATTTTCGTGACCTCCTTTGCTAAATTAAATTACACACAAATCGTCTGTAACCTATTTCATAATATACGAACTCTTTTCGGATTACAACCCCCTGAAAAGAATTTTCTAACTTTTCTTGCAATATTTTCGGTTTTTCTTTTTTTTCTTAAGCCGGTTAACTGTTTCTATCTATCCAACATGCTGTATATATTAATATATTAAAGTTCAGCCAGATTCCTATATTCATTCACGAAGTGCTCAATGAGCTGCCCATAGGTTTCATGGTCCGGATGCACTCCATTCAAGCTGTACTTCCCATGGTCCACTTTGATGAACCAGTCGTAGTAATTCCTGGAAAGCAGCGTATGATTGATGCCAAGCTCTTTCAGCTCCTTCGGCGAAACCACTCCCTTCAACCGGATCAGCGCCACAGCTCGTAAGGAATCCTCCCTGTAGGCAGTGAGAAGCTTCTTTCCTCTGGACCCGCCCTTATTCCCATCGACGCTTCGCTTCTTCATTTCCTTCAGAATGCGCAGCTTCTCCTTCATCTTGGCCCGACGCCCACGATCCAGATCGTAGAACGCAGGTTCCTGGACTTCCAGAATCTCCACTTTTTCCACATCCACATAGAGAAGCCCCAGCTCCATCCTCTTGAGAAGATACAGCATGTTGTTCATGTTCCTGTTCTTCACGATGCGCTTTGGTTTCGGTACTGCCATGTATACCAGATCGCAGGTCTTCTGCCGAAGCGCGGCCTGGGTCAGAAGCTCTATGGTGAGCCCCTTCTTCATCTCGATGCCCACAAGAAGATCTTTCTTCTCTGCCACCACATCGATGTCTCTCACTTCACTTCTCACCTTGAATCCCTGCTCTTCAAAATATTTCTTTATGGCTCCATACATATCTGTTTCCTTCATCATGACACCTCGTCTTCATTATAAACGAAAATAAGATAATTTTTCTTCCTCTTCATGAAGTTGTGCACAGAAAAACAGGCATAGTTCAGCTACTTGCTGAACTATGCCTTGATTTTCTAGAAGGTTCGTCTTTCTTCTGTTCTATTTCTTTCTTTTATTTCTTTCCGAAGAGTCCGCCCATGAGATCATCAATGAAGCTGCCGTCTTTGTCCTTATCCAGCATGTTCTTGGCGATATCCATGATGCCGCCGCCCCCCAGAAGTCCTCCAAGAGAACCGGTGAGATCGCTGATGTTTCCGCTGGAGACATTCTCTTCCTTCTTCTTGTTTCCCAGCATACCCATGAGAATCGGTGCCAGCATGGACATAAGCCCGGAAACCTGTCCAATGCCGAGTCCTGAATTGCTCGCGATGTTGTCTTCCACTTTCACTTTCTTCTCTCCGAGGATATGATCCAGCATTCTATTTCCTTCATTGGCATCCACACGATTCAGGAACCCTTCCAGATCCTCCACATCGTCATTTTTGTGATCTTCCAGGGCCTTTGCCAGGGATTCTCTGCTCTGGGGTTCTCTGGCATTTCGGTCCAGTGCTTCCACCAGGGTCGGAACACCAAGGCTTGCAGCCTTTCTTACCTCATCAGGGCTCGCCTGCACTTTTCTGCTCAGTTCTTCCAAAATCTTCTCGTTTCCCATGACGGAATTCAGTAGACTTGATAAATCCATAAAAATTCACACTCCTTTCTACTAAGTATAGCATCTGAAGATTCTGATAACTACTGGTTCCAAAAGTCTTTAAAGAAATGTTAGACTTGGTTCACATCTGAAAACCTTTGATATTTGACACTTTTCGGAATCCATGGTATTCTTAGATGAAAATGACTGACAGTCATTCATTTTATAAGGAAAGGAGATCTGATGACCATTGAATAAGAGAGAAGCCATACTATGGGCTGCCGTGGACCTCATGGGTGAAAACGGATTTTCAAAAACCTCCGTTTCCCAGATCGTGAAAAAAGCAGGTGTCGCCCAAGGAACCTTCTATCTCTATTTCCAGTCCAAAAGTGAACTGGTACTGGGCATCGCTTCTCATATCATAGAGGACATTCTGAAGGAAGCCCAAGCACTTCCCCTCCACGAGGAGACTCCATTAAAGGAATTCATTTCTCTGCTCACGGATCTCATGTATGAGATGACGCTGAAGCACAAGAAGCTCATCGGATTCATCTATTCAGGTACAGCGTACTATTCCTCCTTCAAGGAGTGGGAAAACCTGTATATCCCTTTCTATGCGTGGCTCACAGAGAAACTGTCCTTCTACAGGGAAAAGAACCTGATCCTGAAATCCTTTGATCTCTCCTACCTCTCAAACTTCATCATCGGTTTACTCGAACATGGTGCAGAGCAGGTCTATCTCATGGAGACGGAGAACTTTCAGGAAACCCGATCGAAAGAGCAGCTGAAAACATTTATCTATGAAGCCATCACTTCCTGAATAAAACAGAAATCATAGATTCCATATAAAACCAACAATCTCATCACATTATGAAAGGAGTGCTGACCGCGGATTTCCAAGGGGTGCGGAACCTCACAAGAAATCAGTTTGGAAACCGCAAAAAGTATCATGTCGACGCTAAAAATCGAAAAGAAATTATTGATTCATTCTGTTATACTCTCCATCGCTTTCTCTGTTGTAGGGGTGAGCGCAGGGCTTCTGGCGAAATCCCAGATGATCATGTTTGACGGACTCTATTCCCTCGTCAGTGTGATTCTGTCCTACCTGTCTCTGGCGTCCGCCAGGTTCATGGCAAAAAGCGACTGGAAGAAATTCCCCTTTGGCAAGTCCATTGTGGAACCCCTTGTGGTCATTGTAAAATACTCTGCCATCCTGCTCATACTTTCCGTATCCGTCATCAACGCCACTTATACCATTTCGCAAGGCGGCATAGCAGTTGATACAGACACGGCGCTTCTGTATTCACTTTTCTCATCCATTGCATGTCTTTTCATGTATCTGCATCTGAAGAGAAAATCAAAGAAGCACAGCTCCATGCTCCTCACTGCAGAATCCTCACAGTGGCTGTTTGACACCTATGCAAGTTTCGGTGTGCTCCTCACCTTCGCTCTGGTATTTCTTATGCAGCGCTATCAGGTGTTTACAGGGCTTCTTCCCTACATCGACCCGATGATTGTGATCCTCATGGCCGCAAGCTTTGCCAAGGTGCCTTTCGTCTCCATCAAGATGGCTTTAAGAGATGTTCTGGGCATGTCTCCCGAAGGAGAACTTGCAAATAAGCTAAGTGAGCTGATTGCAGAAATCGAAGAAAAGTATAAGATGAAGGAATCCTTCCTCCGTGTGACAAAGAGAAGAAAGCTGCTTCGAATGGAAATAGACTTTATCGTGGATGAACACTCTCTGGTCCAGACCATCAAGGAGCAGGATAAGATCCGGGAAGAACTGGAGAGAAGGCTGACTCCCATCAAGACAGACAAATGGATCACCGTTTCTTTCACCTCCAACAGAAAATGGGCTGTATAGCCTATCTTATATAACCAGAAGTTGAAAAAGGATAGAGAGGCATCGTGGATGATGCTTCTCTATCCTTTTAAGTTTCTGGTTATGCTTCTGGCTCGCGAAAAAAATCATCCTAAAAAACAAAAAAACCCATTGCTTTCACAAAGAGTTTCTTTCCATTGGTGCAGATGAAGGGAGTCGAACCCCCACGCCTCTCGGCGCTAGATCCTAAGTCTAGTGCGTCTGCCAATTTCGCCACATCTGCATATTCAGTTTAAAATGATTAAATGGTGCAGATGATGGGACTTGAACCCATACGAGCTGTTGCCCGCTACCCCCTCAAGATAGTGCGTCTGCCATTCCGCCACATCTGCCTGCTTTTAATCACATGTATTATTCTAACTTCAGATAAGATAATAGTCAAGGAAAATATTCTAAAATGTGTCCGCAGGATTTCAATGACGAAAGCGTACTCCTGCTCTTCACCCTGCAGCTTTTTTCAGTTTTCGCTCCATTTGCCTGAACCCCAATACCCCATGGGATTCTCCCTCTAATCTGTCAATGAATGTACTTCTCCATTGCGAAACTTTAGTTGTACATATCTCAGAGAAGAAAATTCATAATTTATTTATTTTTATAGGGATTCCCCTTGTATCGAAAAACTGAATCAGTTATCATGAACCTAGAATTTGGATTGTGATATTTTGACAATTAATAAACAGACTTAATAGGAAGCTTTTCAGATTCAATGATTGATAAAGGAACGATTAAATAGATGGAAAACAATACGCAGAATGAACTGGACGTTCTCCAGCGAGAACAGATCCAGATTCCCCAGATCCTGCCGGATTTCAGAAAACTTACGGAGTTCTACGACTCCGATTATTTTATGGCGAACCTGATCTACGATGGTGATGATCTGGGTCTTACTTATGGTGTGGAAGGAATCAGACTGAAATTCTGGGCACCTGTTGCAAGCAAGGTGAATCTTCTTCTTTATCAGAATGCGGAAGATTTGACCCCTCTCTTCATCTACCCCATGGAAAAGGATGTCAAAGGAACCTACAGTCTCTCCATTTCGGCTCTTGCCGATGGTCTTTACTATCTGCTTGAAGTGGACCACCAGGGTGAGAAGACTTATACACCCGGTCCCTACGTCACCTCCGTCAGCCTCAATGGAGAAAAAGGATGTATTCTGGATCTTCGAACCACCGATCCGGAAGGATTCCGTTACCACGAAGCACCAGAACTGGAAAACCCTGTGGACGCTGTGGTCTATGAAGTCCATGTACGTGATATGACCATCCACCATGATTCAGGCGCAGCTGCAAAAGGAAAGTATCTGGGCTTTGTGGAAGAGGGCACGAAAAACGAGAAGGGCCATGCCACAGGCATCGATCATCTGAAAGAACTGGGCATCACCCATGTGCAGCTTCTGCCGGTCTTCGATTACAACTGCCTGGATGAATCCAAGGATGAAGGCCAGTACAACTGGGGATATGACCCTCTGAACTACAATGTACCGGAAGGCTCCTACTCCAGTGATGCCGCAAATCCCAAAGCAAGAATCACAGAGCTCAAGAGTCTCATCATGGGACTTCATAAAAACGGCATGGGCGTCATCATGGACGTGGTCTACAATCACACCTCCGACAGCCTTCTGTCCAATTTTCACAAATCCGTACCGCTCTACTATCACAGAAGTGCAGATGGAAGCTTCACCGATGCCTCCGCCTGCGGAAATGAGACGGCATCGGAAAGACCCATGATGAGAAAGTTCATGATCGACTCTCTTACCCATTGGGTCAAGGAATATAAGATCGACGGATTCAGATTCGATCTCATGGGCATTCATGATACACAGACCATGCTGGAAATCGAAAAAGCGCTAAGGAAAATCAAACCGGACATCATTCTCTACGGAGAAGGCTGGACCGGTGGAGAAAGTCCACTGGCAGAAGAAAAGAGACTGGTGAAGAAAAACATCAGCCAGACGCCCGGCATCGGTGCATTCAACGATGATTTCAGAGATGGCGTCAAGGGACATGTCTTCTTTAATCACCGGGGCGGATTCGTCAGTGGAGCCGGTCAGGAAGAATCCGTGAAGTTCGGTATCGCAGGTGCTGTGAAGCATAAGGATATCAACTACGATGACATCATGTACACTGATTTTCCCTGGGCGGAGAATCCAGGCCAGAGCATCAATTACGTTTCAGCCCATGACAACCTGACGCTTCATGACAAGCTCGTGGAAGTGAATAAAGGAAAAAGCGCTGAAACCATCAAAGACATGGCGAAACTTGCCAATGCCATCGTGCTGACAAGTCAGGGCGTTCCCTTCATCCATGCAGGTGCAGAGTTTCTGAGAACCAAGTACGGTGACCATAACTCCTACCGTTCTCCTGATTCCATCAATGCGCTGCACTGGGATCTGAAGAGCAGAAACATCGACATGGTGAACTACTATAAGGGCCTCATTTCATTAAGAAAGAAATACAAAGCTTTCAGAATGAGAACCCAGGAAGAGATTGAAGAGAATATCCTATTTTATACAAGAGAAAGAAAAGCGCCACTGAAACTGAAAAGTGCCAATGTGGTCAGCTATATCCTGAAAGACCCCTATGACAATCAGACCTTCCTTGTTGCCTTCAATGGAAGTGATTCCGATCAGGAAATCACACTTCCCAAAGCCAGCTGGGATGTCCTGGTGGACAAGTTCCAGGCAGGAACAGCGTGTCTCTGGCGTACTGAACAGAAGAAAGTGTCTCTCAAGGCCCATTCAGCCCTTGTCATGATGACAGAAGGACTTCTCCCTCTCTCCTCTGACTGATCTAAAATTGAACCACAACATCCCTTCAAGGAGAAAGCTCAGCTTCTCCTCGAAGGGATGTTTTCTTTTCCTCTTATTATCGTGCTATGAAATCCACCCTTATATTACTCCCACTGAATTTGAATATTCATAACAAAATTTATTTTGATAATGAAAACGTATAACAATAAATTGTTGCAATTAAAGGGGTTGACTTCCTCATCGAAGCCTATTATTATGAATAAATAGTGCATTTATTGCATAAATATTTATTCATAGGAGGACACGGAGAATGACCAGTTATTTCTCCTTCTGCAGAAGGCTTTTAAAAAATCATCGAAAACAAGAATAAAAATATGGAGGAAATGAATTATGACAGATTATGGTTTTTTATCCGTTATTCCAGTAATCCTGGCTGTAACAATTGCAATCAAATACAAAAATGTGGTCCTTGCTCTTTTTGCCAGTGTGCTCACAGGGGTAATGATCCTTGTGAACTACAACCCGATCACTGCATTGACCGAAACCATTCAGACCTATCTCTTCGGACAGCTGCAGGATTCCTATAACGCTGGTGTACTGGTGCTTCTGGTCTTCATCGGCGGGTTCATCGCCCTGATGGAAAAATCCGGTGGCGCTCTTGCTTTTGCCAGCCGTGCATCCAAGGTCATCAAATCCAGAGCCAAAGTGCAGATGGCGGCATGGATCGGCGGAATCATTGTATTTTTTTCAGACCTTGGTACCCCGCTTATCGTAGGACCTATCTTCGAGCCTCTCTTTGACAAGCTGAAGGTGTCCAAGGAAAAGCTGGCCTACATCATCGATTCCACAGCTTCTCCTGTGGCAGTCCTTGTTCCTTTCATCGGATGGGGCGTCTACATCATGGGTCTCATCCAGAAGGAGTATGAACTCCTCGGCATCACTGAATCCGACTGGACCGCATTCATAAAGTCCATTCCGTTCAACATCTATTCCATTCTGGCAGTACTATTTGTTCCACTCATAGCCTTCACCGGATATGAATTCAGTGCCATGGCCAAAGCGGAAAAGAGAGTACAGGAGACCGGCGAAAAATACTGGAAGACATCCAAGCCCATGAGAAAGACAGATACTGCGGATGCGAAGGAAAGCAAGTCTTCCCTGATTTTCGTTCCTTTATTCGTACTGTTCGTCACTCTCTTCGGGATTCTTGCACCACTTGGCTTCCCTTTCACTCAGGTGCCCGGAAGCGCATTCAGAGGTGCCTTAAGCACCGGATACCTTCTGGCAGCTGCAGTGCTTATTGCCATGATGGTCTATTACAAGGTGAAGTCCTTTGAAGAAACCTTCAGCATCTACCTGGGCGGTATGGCCAAGATGATGAATGTGGCAATCATACTGGTTCTGGCATGGTCCTTAAGTGCCGTCAGTAAAGAACTTGGCACCTCATCCTATATCATCGGCATCACAGACGGCAACCTGCCCGCATTCCTGATTCCAGCCGTGACCTTCCTGATCGGCGCAGTATTGTCCTTCGCCACAGGAAGCTCCTGGGGAACCTATGCGATCCTGATGCCCCTTGTCATTCCCATGTCCGTGGCTTTAGGTGCACCCATCTATGCATCCATCGGTGCAGTCCTGGCAGGCGGAATGTTCGGAGACCACTGCTCCCCGATATCGGATACGACGATTCTCGCCTCATCCGGTGCAGGCTGCGATCATGTGGACCATGTGAAGACACAGCTGCCTTATGCGCTCATGAACGGAACAGCTTCCTTCATCGGCTATCTCCTGGCTGGCATCACCGGAAGTGCACTGTCTGTTGTGGTCTCCTTTGCCCTCTTGGTGACCCTGTATCTCATCACATCCAAATACAAAGGCATCAAGGTCAGTGATGTGAACTACAGCGAAGCGGCCTAAGCACAAGAAATTCTAGGAGGAAAATATTTTGAAAAATCTATGGGGTTCAAGATTCCAGAAGCAGATGGATCAGATGGTGGAAGAATTCAACGCTTCCATCACCTTTGATATCGCACTGTATAAGCAGGACATCAGAGGAAGCATCGCGCATGCGAAGATGCTTTCTAAAATGGGACATCTGAAGGAAGAAGAACTGGAACAGATCATGAATGGTCTCAAGAAAATCGAAAAGAAGATCGAAGAAGGGAATCTTACCTTCACCTACGAAGATGAAGACATCCACATGGCCATCGAAAGCCAGCTGATCAGAGAAATCGGAGATGTGGGCAGAAAGCTTCACACCGCCAGAAGCCGTAACGATCAGGTGATACTGGATGTAAGACTCTACCTGAAAGAGGAGATGGAAGAGCTCTTTGAAATCATTCAGGTGCTGCTGAAGACCCTGATGGAAAAGGCGGAAAGCCACAAAGAGATGCTCATGCCCGGCTTCACCCATCTTCAGCACGCACAGCCTGTAACTGTGGGATTTCATCTCATGGCCTACTTCCAGCAGTTTAAAAGAGACCTGGAAAGACTGAAGGACTGCTACAAAAGAACAGACTATAATCCACTAGGCGCCTGCGCTCTGGCGGGCACCACCATTCCCATTGACCGTGTCTATACAGCGGATCTTCTGGGCTTTCAGGCGGTGACGGAAAATGCCATGGATACAGTGGCCGATCGTGATTTCATCGTGGAATTCATGAGTGTCTCTTCCCTATTCATGGCCCACCTGAGCAGACTCTCAGAAGAATTCATTCTCTGGAATGCGCAGGAATTCAGCTTCATTGAAATCGATGACGGATTCTGCACAGGCAGCAGCATCATGCCGCAGAAGAAGAATCCGGATATTCCTGAACTCATTCGTGGTAAAACCGGCCGAGTCTATGGACATCTCATGGGCCTGCTCACGGTTCTGAAGGGTCTGCCCATGGCCTTCAACAAGGATTTCCAGGAAGACAAGGAAGCACTCTTTGATACGGTGAAGACCGTAAAGACCAGTGCCGTGATTTTTACCCAGATGCTGGAGAATACCACATTCAAAGAAGAAAGCATCAAGAAACATATGGACAAAGGCTTCCTGGCTGCCACGGATCTTGCAGAATATCTGGTGACCCAGGGTGTTCCCTTCCGCACTTCCCATGAACTGGTCGGTGCCATTGTCAAGTATTGTGAAAAGACCGGTGAAACGCTGATGACGCTGAAAGATGAGGTCCTTCCGGATATCGATGATCGGCTAGATGGCATTATGCTCCCGGATCTTAGTAGCAGTGCCTGCATCCTGAGAAGAAGCTCCTTCGGAGGAACTTCTCCCGCTGACGTCATGAGGCAGATTGAAAAAGGGAAAGAAGTGCTTGCATGGTCCATTAAGAATGAAGACGATCTGGATAGCAAATAATCACTTATGAAAGAAGAGGTTCTGTCTCTTCTTTTCTTTTGCAGAAAAGATTCATCTGAAGACATGGTTCTTCTGCACCACCCCTTCCCATACACACTTCTTCCCTTTTACAGTGTACTGAAGCTGCCTGACTGCAACGCAGAGGAGAAACAGTTGACAATCCTATAGCAGTAAGATATATTGTTACGTAAGTAACAAGGTAGAATCAGTTCTAAACAAGGAGAATACTATGAAACTTGAAGTGAAAAACATACACAAGAGTTTTTCCGACGTGAAGATCCTGAAAGACATCTCTTTTGAGGTGGAAAGCGGAAAAGCCATGGGTTTTCTCGGGAGAAACGGTGCCGGTAAGACCACTACTCTGCGTGCGCTCATGGGTGTTTTCAGACAGGACCAGGGGGAATTCATCCTGGACGGAAAAATCTTCAGACCGGAAGACTACAAAGTAGGCTATCTGCCCGAGGAAAGAGGCATGTATCCCAAAGAGGAGATCGCCCACCAGCTGGAATATTTCGGCAAGCTTCGAGGCGGAGACAAGAACGAGCTTCGGAGAAACATCGACTACTGGCTGGATCGCGTGGACCTCTCCGCCTACAAGAAGAAAAAACTGGAAACCCTATCCAAGGGAAATCAGCAGAAGATCCAGATCGTGCAGTCTCTTGTGACCAACCCCGACATTGTCATTCTGGATGAACCCTTCAGCGGACTGGACCCGGTGAATTCCATGGTTCTCAAGGACATCATTGTGGAACTCATCAGCGAAAACAAGCTGGTGATCTTCTCCAGTCATCAGATGTCTTATGTGGAAGAGTTCTGTGATGAAATCACCCTCATCAATCAGGGTGAAATCGTTCTGACGGGAAACCTCAGCAGAATCAAAGTGGAAAGAGGCAAGAACCGCATACGCATGTCCGCAGACAAGGCGGATGAACCCATGCTGATGAAAGCACTTTCTCCTTTCGGAGAAACCCACATCAGAGAAGACAAAACCTCCTACATCGTTCATATACCCGGAGAAGACAATCCTTCGGTGATCATGAGGAAACTCCTGGAGGCAGGCGTGGAAGTCACAAGCTTCTCCCCTTATCTTCCTTCCCTCACCGAAATATTCGTGGAAACGGCAGGTGATAAATCATGAGAAACCTGAAAACAGTCTATCTCTTTGAGCTTGGGAGTCTTCTGAAAAAGAAGGCCTATATCGTCACAACCGTAATCATCTGCGCACTGATCCTTGTGGTTACGACCATTCCCACCATCCAGTCCATGATGGGTGGAGCGGACACGGGTGAAGAAGGCATCATGGAAGACGGCACCTTCGGCATCTATAATGAAGCCGAAGAATTCAACCTGTCCCTTCTGGAGGAAAAGCTGCCAGGAGTGACGCTTCTCCCTTATGACAGTGAAGAGGAACTGAAGGAAGCGGTACTGGATGAAACTGTAAGCACAGGATATATCCTGAAATCCGCCACGGAATATGTCAGCGTGGTGAACAATGTGGCCATGTATTCCGGCGGTGACTTCCTCATGGATTCAGCCCTTCGCCTCGTAAATGAGGACCTGGCTCTTCAGGAAGGCGGACACGATGTGGAAGCCATACGAAACATCATGAGCGGCATCACCATCAGCCAGGAGGAACCCATCGTGCTCGGAAAAGATGTGAAGAACAACTACTGGGTGGTCTACATCCTCATCATGCTTACTTTCATGATGATCATGTTCTACGGAAACAATGTGGCCACCTACGTGGCCAGAGAAAAGAGCGACCGCACCATGGAAATTCTCATCACAAGCTCCGATTCCAACAGCCTGATCATCGGAAAGGTGCTGGCTTCCGGCACAGCCGGGATCATCCAGGCACTTTTCATGGGCGTGACCCTCTTTGTAGGCTACAGGCTGAACTACAGGAGCTACGATGAGGAGATCCTTGATTTTCTCAATATGAATGTGGATCCGAAGCTCCTTCTGGTCTACTTCATCTTCGCTTTCACAGGCTACTTCCTCTTCCTCTTCGTCTATGCGGGCATCGGAGCCCTCATGACCAAGGTGGAGGACGTACCGTCCGCTACCACCCTTGTGACCATGTTCGTCATGGCCGCCTACTTCATCGCCATGTTCAGTCTGGGACTTTCCAATGAGAGCATCATACTGAAGATCGCCTCCTACTTCCCGTTCACTTCCTTCATGGTCATGTTCGTGAGATACGCCATCACCAGTGTATCCATGTTCACCGTGGTGCTGTCCTACGGGATCCTTCTTCTCACAGCTGTTTTCACAGCCTTTGCCTCTGTGAAGATCTACCGTTTCGGTACACTGAACTACGGAAATGCGGGCAGCGTGCTGAAACTCATCAAAACAGCCCTGAAAGACGACAACGGAAGATAGAACGTGACTATGTGACCCGAAACATCAATAGAAGAAACAAGAAAAAATGAAACAGGCATCTGTGCAGGAAGATGAACTCTTCCCGGCAGATGCCTGTCTTTTATTGCTGTTCATGTAATCCATGGTTTTCAGTTCGGTGGTCATTTGTAGAAATAGAGAATCCTGTAGATCTTCTCTCTCTGCAGGACACGCTCCACATAGTTTCTGGTTTCCTCGAAAGGAATATTCGTAAGGATTTCCCCATCGGAGATGCCCTCATCCTGAAGCCATGCCGCCACGCGGTTCGGTCCCGCATTATAC
Source organism: Proteiniclasticum sp. C24MP (assembly GCF_043951855.1). Lineage (NCBI taxonomy): Bacteria > Bacillati > Bacillota > Clostridia > Eubacteriales > Clostridiaceae > Proteiniclasticum > Proteiniclasticum sp. C24MP. The sequence continues at coordinate 4,782 of NZ_JBINJW010000004.1, read as the reverse complement.
GCTGCAAGCTGCGTCTCCACCCGAGGAAAGTTCTCCTTGAGATAGCTGAGATAGTACGTGCCCATTCTGATGTTGGTATCGGGGTCCTTCAGCATCTCTTCGGTAAAGGAAGGCATCTTCAGCCTGTCTGCTATGAAGGCTCCGGTATCCGGCGTCACCTGCATAAGCCCGATGGCCCCTGCCGGAGAAACCGCATCTTCTATGAATCTTGACTCCGTGTGAATCACTGCGTACACAAGAAACGGATCCACTCCATACTCCTCTGCATAGGCTGTGACCTTCTCCTCATGATCCATGGGAAAAAGTCGTCCATAGAGCACATAGGCTCCTGCCGACAAGAGCAGAAGAAGGCTGAGGAGGACGCTGAGCCTCCGAATTCCTCTATTTCTTTTCTTTATCTTTCTTTTCATCTTTAAATCCTATCTTATCAAGAATCGCATGAAGGTCCAGTATGGTATCCTCGATACGTCCACTGTTGTTCAGCACATAGGTGGAACGATCCATCTTGTCTTTGAGATCCATCTGGGCACTGATCCGTCTTCTTGCCTCTTCTTCCGTAAAACCGTCGCGCTTCTTCAGTCTCTCAAGCTGCACCTTCTTCTGTGCATACACGGTGATGGTCAGGTCCACATCCTTCTGGAACCCTTCTTCAAAAAGCAGCGGTGCGTCTAAAATAATAAACTCTTCCTCCGATTTTTCCAGCCTCTTTTCGATTTCCTGCCGGATTCTCGGCATGATCACCTGAAGATACCTGGAAAGCGCTTCCTTGTTCTGAAAAACGATTCTGCCCAGCGCCTTTCTATCCAGTTTCCCATCAGAAAAGACACGGTCCCCGTAAGTTCTTCTCAGGTACGACAGAATCTCGGGATATAGATCGAGCACTTCCCTTGCGATGAGATCCGCATCAATGACCTTTATGCCTAAAGAAGCAAGATATTTCGAGATGGTGGTCTTCCCGGTGGCAATGCCTCCTGTGAGTCCGATCTTCACCATGGCATCACCTACGCTTCAAACCAGGTTTCTCCCACAGACTCTTCCGCCTGGAGTTTCACCTTCAGCTTCACCGCATTTTCCATTTCTTCCTTCACCAGTTTCTTCACAATCTCCAGTTCATCCTTTCTGGTGTTCAGGATCAGTTCATCGTGGACCTGAAGGATGAGACTGGATCTGAGCTTCTTCTCTTTCAGTGCCTCATAGACCTTCACCATGGCCATCTTCATGATATCCGCAGCACTGCCCTGGATGGGGCTGTTCATGGCAAGACGGACACCGGCGGCCTGAACGATCTTGTTTCTCTGACTGATTTCAGGAATGTATCTTCTTCTGTTCATGATGGTTCTCACAAAGCCCTTTTCCTTGGCTTCCAGAACGATGTTGTCCAGATACTCTTTGACCTTGGGATATCTGGAGAAGTAGATTTCCATGTATTCCTTGGCTTCTTTTCTGGAAATGCCCAGGTCCTGAGACAGGCTGAAATCAGACATGCCGTAGATGATGCCGAAATTGACGGCCTTGGCACTGCTTCGAAGCGCATAGCTCACCTCTTCAAATGGTACGCCGAAGACTTCCGATGCGGTCTTTGTGTGGATGTCGATGTCTCCATTGTAGGCTTCAATCATCTTCTCGTCTCCAGAGATATGAGCCAGCACCCTGAGCTCGATCTGGCTGTAGTCACAGGAAAGAAGTATGGAGTCCTCATCATGTGGAATGAAGACTTTTCTCACCGCTCTGCCCATTTCATGCCTGATGGGAATATTCTGCAGGTTCGGGTCCGTGCTGGAAAGCCTTCCTGTGGTGGCCAGGGTCTGATTGAAGGTGGAATGGATTCTTCCATCACCGTCAATGGCAGACTTCAGCCCTACGATATAGGTGCTGTAGATCTTGGTGACGGTTCTAAACTGCATCACCTTTTCGATGATGGGGTGCTTGTCTTTCAGTGCTTCCAGCACATCTATATTGGTGGAATAGCCTGTCTTGGTCTTCTTGATCACAGGCAGGTCCAGTCTTTCAAATAATATGGTGCCCAGCTGCTTCGGAGAATTGATGTTGAACGCTTCCCCTGCCAGGTCATAGATCTCCTTCTCCAACTGATCGATGTCTTCCTTGAAGGTCACGGTCATTTCATCCAGAAGATCCTCATTGACATTGAATCCCTCGATTTCCATATCCGAGAGAATCCTTGTGAGCGGAAGCTCCACTTCGTAATACAGCTCATTGAGCTCTGTCTCTTCCATTTCCCTTGCGAATTTCTCATAGAGCTCAAAGAGTTTTGAGGCAAGATAGACCTCTCCGTCTTTTCCTTCGGGAACCGCCGCTTCCGGAAGATTCTTCAATGTCAGATCCTTCAGCGTCAGCTTTCCGTCTGTGGGTTCCAGAAGATAGGCAGCCAGGTTCACATCAAAGCTGATGTTCTTCGGTTCCATGCCCAGTCTCTTGAAAATGGTCAGTCCGTCTTTGATGTCATAGGAGATCTTTGGAAGATGCTCATCCTCCAGGAAGCGCTTCAGAACATCCAGCGCTTTCTCGGAAGCGAATATGTTTCTGGTATGGATATAGAGATGCTTTTCCTTTGAAGAAAGAACCATCCAGTTCATTTCTCTTTCCGAAAGCTTCGGTGCATGATGCACATCGAAATAGATGGCCACAGGCTGATCCAATCCGACCTCTTTCTTCAGTGTAAGCAGTGCTTCTTCCAGGTCTTCCGGATGCTCCACTTCCGTGAAGTCCACTTTTTCCGCTTCTTTCTTCGGCGCATCTTCTGCAGGCGCATCAGAAAGCTTCGCCAGAAGCGTCCGGAATTCGAGCTCGGAAAACAGCCTTCTCAGCTCATTGACATCATAGGCGTCAGAGCTTCGAAGCCTGTCCATGTCCATCTCCACCTGCACATCACGGATGATGGTGGCCAGCTTCTTAGAGAAGATGGCATCCTCGGCATGGGCGATGAGATTTTCTCTCACCTTCTTCATGGTGATGTTTTCCGCATTCTCGATGGTGTTTTCTATGGAGCCGTATTCCTTGATCAGTTTGAATGCGGTCTTTTCTCCGATGCCGGGAACCCCCTTGATGTTGTCCGAGGCATCGCCCATGAGGCCCTTCACATCAATGAACTGCGTGGGGGTGATGCCGTATTCCTCTATGAACTTTTCTCTGTCATAGACATCCACCACACTGACACCTTTCTTGGTGATGACGACCTTTGTCTTGTCCGATGCCAGCTGCAGGGTATCCTTGTCTCCGGAGAGGACATAGACTTCATCCCCCTCTTTCTCCGCTTTGAGAGAAAGCGTACCGATGACATCATCCGCCTCGAATCCGTCGATTTCCAGAATGTCCACAGCCATGTGCTGCAGCACTTCCTTCATGACAGGAAACTGCATAGCCAGCTCTTCCGGCATTTTCTTTCTTCCTGCCTTGTAGTCATCATATTCCAGATGTCTGAAGGTAGGTGCCTTTCTGTCAAAGGCGCAGACGATGTAGTCCGGGGAAAGATCCCCTTTGATCTTCATCATCATATTGATGAAGCCATAGATGGCTCCTGTATGCATCCCCTTGGACGTGATGAACTTGGGGTTTGCATAAAAGGCTCTGTTCATGATACTGTTTCCGTCAATTATCAATAATCTGCTCATTGTATTCTCCTAAACGTTTTTCTCGTATTCTGATGGCTGCCACAAGCTCTTCCTTATTGTCTCTGGAGAAGGTCTCCAGTATCTCCCTCAGCAGCTCAAAGGCCAGCACATTCTCAAGGACAATGGAAAGTGGAACCACTGCCGTCACATCGCTTCTCTCGTATCTGGAATCCGTGTTCTTCTTTTCCTTGAGATCCACCGAAGGAAGCTTTAGAAGGATGCTGGGTATGGGCTTCATATAACAGTACACATCGATGTTTTCACCGTTACTGATACCCCCTTCAATGCCACCGGCGTGGTTGGAGGCTCTTCTCAGCGCCCCGTCCTCATAAAGTATACCGTCATGATATGTATATCCTGTGAAGTTCAGGAAGGGATTGCCGATGGAAACCTCTTTCACTCCTTGAATGGACATGACTGCACCCGCAAGGGATGCATCCAGTCTTCTGTCATAGTGCATGAAGGATCCCAGGCCTCGCATGACCCCTTCCACCGATGCATAGACCCATCCGCCCAAAGTGTCTCCCTGGCGCTTTGCGCTGTCCACCAACGTCATGAAGGCTTCTTCATTGCGCAGTACTCTCATGGGGCTCTTCTGGATCTTCTCATAAAGGCCGTCATCAAAGAGGTCGCAGAAGGAATCGTTGATTCCATAGAGCGTCTGGACCTTGGAGCGGATCCTTACACCCAGCTCCTCCAGAATCTGTCTGCATATCGCCCCCACGGCAGTCCGAATGGCCGTCTCCCTGGCGGAGCTTCTTTCTATGCTGTTTCGAAGGTTTCCCGTTCCGTATTTGAACTCTCCGGTGAGGTCCGCATGTCCGGGTCTTGGCACGGAGACGAAGGTTTCCTTTGGATCTTTATCTTTCCAGTTGTCATGGTCTCTGTTTCGAATGAGTATGGTCACAGGCGCACCTGTGGTCTTTCCCTCAGCCATTCCGGAAATGATTTCCACCTGATCTTTTTCAAGCTTCATTCTATCGCCGCGACCGTAGCCCTTCTGTCTTCTTGCTAGTTCCTCATTGATCTTTTCTTTAGAAATGGTGAAATTGGCAGGAAGTCCTTCCAGAACTGCGCACAGTCCAGGACCATGTGATTCTCCCGCATCTAAAAACCTGAGCATGGCATCACCCCTAAATTATATTATTACTAC